>NZ_JAUEYW010000003.1:182500-453858 GCF_032489875.1 Bradyrhizobium sp. SZCCHNR1015 | reverse complement strand
TCGATGCCGATCTCGGCCAGTTGCTCCAGCACCATGAAGCGATAGGCCAGGTTGGTGATGATGATCGGCCGCTCGAAAAGATCGGCATCGGAGACGCGCAGCA
Source organism: Bradyrhizobium sp. SZCCHNR1015 (assembly GCF_032489875.1). Lineage (NCBI taxonomy): Bacteria > Pseudomonadati > Pseudomonadota > Alphaproteobacteria > Hyphomicrobiales > Nitrobacteraceae > Bradyrhizobium > Bradyrhizobium sp. SZCCHNR1015. The sequence goes on along the minus strand of NZ_JAUEYW010000003.1, from coordinate 453,755 downwards.
GCGTGTCCTGGAATGTGGAATGGGCGCCGAACAGCGGCAGGAACTGCTTCGGCCTGACCTCGCGCGAGGCCGGCCAGAGCCGGGTCCCGGCGCCGCCGCACATGATGAGAGGAATGATGCGTCCGGTCATGAAATCAACCCGTCAAATCCGATGGTAGTCGCGGTACCATTTTGCAAAATGTCCTTTATCGTCGGCGATCGAGGTTGCCGGCCGGAAGCCGATGTCGCGCTCGAGATCGCTGACATCAGCATAGTTGGTCTCGACGTCTCCGGCTGCATCGGCAACATCTTCATGATGCGCGGACGGCCGATCTCCTTCTCAAGCGCCTTCCCGAGGGCTCGCGTGGCCGGGAGCATCGAGCCCAGATCGGCTTGGTGGGCACTGTCGATCGGAACGGTGACGAAGACGCAAGCAGCCGCGGCCGTCTCGCTCGGATCGGCGGCCGTCTCGCTCGGATCGCTGGTGAAGTGCAAGTCCGGCCGATTCAGAGCGGCCGACGGGATCTCATAGCTGCTGTCCCTACCGTCTTCTAGCTTGGCCATTTGGACGACGTCGATGTCAAATCCGATCGCGGGCTGGCCGGCTTGCACGAACGCTGCCGCGACCGGCGAGCCGGCATAAGCACCGCCTATCGCTGCGATCATCAGTCCATGGGACATAAACTGGTGTTCCGGTTGTTTGCGAGGCCATTGACGCCACCCGCGGCTGTTTAGCCACTGGGGCGTCAGTACCGCAAGGGGGCGGTCTCCGCCGCGGCATCGCCTTAAGTCCGGCCCGCTATGAGGGGAGTTGCGCGTCGCGCACTCGACCTCGGAACCTTAAGAGCCAAAGTCGCCCTCGTGGGGGTGCATTCTGACTCCCCTCTTTGGATCGCGGCTCGCTCGCGTCTTTTTGGGCCAGTGAGCTCGAATTCGCAGGACGCATCATGGCCAGCGCGAGAACATTCTCTCGGCGCGTACTGGCGGGGGCCTTCATCGATCAGCCAGCGGAGATTCTCCACGTAGCTCAGGCCAGAGCGGGGGGTAAACTGTGGCGGAGGAGAGATGATCGTCGGGTACACTGGCAGGTACACGATGCCTTTGGCGCGCGAAAAACATCATATTAATCATGCTGATACAGAAATTTTCGATTCCGCCCCTGGGCACCACGCTTCGCCCTTCGGGCTACGCGTGGCGCAGCCGCGCTAGTGCCCGAAGAGCGAAGCGTGCCCGGCGTAGCCTTTTGGCGAAGCCGGGCGTTTGAGCCCCCAGCTCTCTCTTGAGCCACGCTCCCTGATCTCCAATCAACTCTGTCAAACAGCCCGCCGCTCGTCGCAGTCTTGCTGACGCCCATGCCGCCGCGGCCTCGCGGCCGGATCGGCCCGAGCTCTGCTGCAGTTGGCGTCCTCATCAATTGAGAGGGCGCAGGGAAGACCGAGTGCCGACTGGCACCCATGGCCCCCGTGCGAAAGAAGTGCACGGGGCAGGAACCACAGGCTCAGCCGGAATCAACCCGGCCTTCCCTGCGCAATGGTTTGAACGGCTGCTCCGTGCTCTCCCAGGGGACCGGGCTTGTTGCCCCCGTCATCGGGATGTCGCCGACCAAGACACCAGCATCGGGGTGTCGGGACCACACGGCTTGACCGTCCACACGACGACGTTCGTCCGCACCCCCAAGGAGATGCTGCGTCGCCCCGCGGCCACCGCTCCCCGCCGCAACGTCCCGTGACGATCGCGATACGCCCCTCTCAGTGCGGGCGGGATGGCCGGAAATGTGGAGGTGATTTGCCCGACGGCGCAAGGGGAATCAGCACGACGGGCTGTTTGTGCGGAGCTGAGATGCTCAGGCCGACGACATGTGCGTTGGTAGAAGCAGCGCGGACAACTCAGAGAACTCGACATCGTTTGACCTATGTATCATTAGGTGATACATAGGTCGGCATGATCAGAAGCTTCCGGGACAAGATCACCGAAGCTGTCTTCGACGGCGAGAACCCGAAGGGCTTTCCGTCCGACTTGCTGAAAGTGGCCCGCCGGAAGCTGCGCTATCTCAACGCCGCAGCAGACCTCGGCGACTTGCGATCGCCGCCCGGCAACCGGCTGGAGGCGCTGACGGGAGATCGTCAAGGGCAGCATTCGATCCGCATCAACGGCCAATTCCGGGTATGTTTCATCTGGACGGCAGACGGTCCGGCGAACGTCGAAATCGTCGACTATCACTGAAAGGCGCTGCAATGACCAAGAAGTTGAAGCCGATGCATCCCGGTGAAGTTCTACGCGAAGAGTTTCTCACTCCGCTCGGAATGTCCGCCGGCGCGCTCGCCAAGGTGTGCGGCCTGCCGCGAACGCGGATCGAGCGGATCGCCAGCGAGCAGACCGGCATCACCGCCGACACCGCGCTCCGGCTCGCCAAAGCACTCGATACGACGCCCGAGCTCTGGCTCACCCTGCAGACGGACTACGATGTCCAGATCGCGAAACGCAGCCTCGGCAAGACGCTCGACCGGATCGAGACGGTGAACAAGCCGCGGGCGGCGTGATGGGTGGGAGTCCGAATGTTCGCGGGCGGGGCTGAAGATTTCATGCCCCGTCACCGCAATCTTCCCAGCGCCCGCTCGCGGATATCGCCCGAATACGATCGCCATCCATGCTGGCCTCCGCACCCCAGCATCTCCCTTGCGAATCCGATTCCGAACAAAGAAGACCATTCTAGCTCGCAACCACTAAGACCTTGCTTTTTCCCAGGCCGCCATGAGAGCCGAGGCTTGGTCGCGGATAGCGCGATTCCGACTCCTCTCACCGCAAAGGTACGTGAGCCTTGTGAACGTCTCCTCCAAATCTAGGAAGTTTTCGATCGTCTGCGCGCGCAGAGGATAGGTCACCCCAGTTTCCGAGCTATTTTGCCAACCCCGCATCGCCTCCAGTGCACCCAGGAACACGGCGTCGTCTTGGACTGCTGTGGCTATGTGCTCCCTAGCACGATCTTTGTCTCCAAGCTGTATCCAACAAAAGAGTACCTCTGAAGGATAAATCAGCTTGAAAATTCTCTTCGCTCCCATCTTCTCGTATCGAGCGGTAATGACAGCAATCGAATCATCCAGTTCGTTTCTGTTTAGCCATTGGCGCTCGGGATAGCTGCGGTTGCCGGCTGGCAACCCGTGGGCGAAACCTTGGTCTCTGATCACATGCGACAGCCAACTCACAGCCTTCGCTTTGCCGACGACCTCTACAAACTGAGATGGTTTGCTTCTGTGCAAGAGCCTAGCTGACTTGCGCCAAATCTCGCTATCTCCGTACAGTTTGAAGGACTTGGTTTCACGTGCTAAGTCGTCCATAGTCAGCGCGAATGTCGCAAGCATGCCGTTGGCTTCCGCTTGAGGATATGAGTCTGCAGGCAAATCGAGAAGTCTGTCCAGCAACAGATCAACGAAATGCCCGCGGCGCTCGTGCTTGCGTTCCAATAGGCTCCACAGCACGGTTCTAGCTTTGCCCACGCCTGCGGAGCAAGCAGCGAGAAACTCCGTCACGTCACTGTCTCGAATCGCGTAAGATGGCGCCTCGAAGGCGAAGTATTGCCGCCAGTGGCTCGGACTTCCCAACCTTCTCTTGGCCTCAAATTCTCCCAGCTCCGCCCGCGTGAAGTCGAAAACTTTCTGCTTGCTCTCGTCGTCAAACACGAATGAAGCAATGCCGGGAAGGAAACTATTGATGCCAGAAATGTAGGGACGGCTGTCCCAGCCGTATATCTTCATCAGATTTTTTAGACGCTTCGCCATCTCTCCCGGCAAAGTGTCTCCGGCGCGGCCGCCATCGCGATAAGCGCCAACGCTCTGTAGGTACTCGCGGGTCCACACGTACAGGTCATGCGACTTGTGTTTTACAAGCTGAAGCCAAAGGAAATCCCAAAAATCTGAGCGGGGCGGGAGCAGCGGCCAGTTCAGCACAACGGAGTCAAAGAGCCGAGCAACGTCGCGAGGGGTCGCGAGGAACTGCCCTGCCCAGACATCGAACAGAATATGAAATCTATACTCGACGTCTCGATCAAACTGAACTCCCGTGAATTCTTTGGGAAAAGCTCGCTGCAATTTTGCCTTCAACGCACGACGGAGCGCAAAAGGCTCCTGTGGTGGAATATGGATCACCTCTTGCAAGATCTTTTCGGTGTAGCCGCGGCCATCTTTGACAAGGAGTCTACGCCTGACCTGTTCGGACAAGACGTTGGAGTCATAGCAAATGAGGTAAGTTATACACGGCAGGTCAGCTACCTTTTGAACCATCCTTAGTATCTCGACGGCGTCATCCGGCGGCAGCCGATCGACGTCGTCAATGATCACATCGAACCTTAGGTCTGCGCGATCTTTCTTTAGTCCGTTCAGCCCCGCAATGATTTCTGCTTTGAGTTGCTCAAGAGCCATCGGAGCCCCGAAAAACTTGGATATCGGACCTGTTGCGGCGAGCCCAACCGCGGCGGCGCCAATAAGGCCACTCGGATCAATAGAGGCAGCTTTGCCTAGCGGGCCTGCTAGCGCTGCGACGTACGTTCCATACTTGCGTATGGAAGAGGAGAGCTTCCTTCTTGCTCGCCTGAGTTGCCATCGTGTGAACGACGATCCGAACTCGGAAGACCCTTCGATTCTGTCGATCTCAAATGCCAATTGGCCGAAGAACGAGGCGATGAGCATGCTTTTGTCGCCCACCAGCCATGGCTCGAATCGTAGAACGTGCTGACCGGCGATCTTCTGTAGCTCGTCGGCAATGAAATTTACGAAGGTTGACTTCCCGCTGCCCCAAGGCCCGTCGATGCCGATCGCATAGCCGTCGCCACGGATTCTAGTAGCGAGAGCATCTGCTAGCTTTGTGACTACTTCGTTCAGGCCAAACTCATCGTCAGTTATGGCCGATAGTGCTTTGTCGCCAGTCAGTGACAGCTGCAATGGCTGAGGTTCACCGGTTACGCTCATCGAGGCTCCTGCGTTCAACAGGTGTCTAGCTCGGCCCATAACGAAGCGATGGAGCGCTTCTCAGATTTAAGGCTCGGAAGTCAAGCCATGATCGGCTCTAATGAATGCTGTCCTAGCGCCAATAGCGCAAGCAATGGTTGTGGTTCTCCACACTTTGGCGATACGTCACCGCAAATGTGGATCCGCGCATCCGGTTAGATGTCGATGTGACCTCTCTCACGGTCCGCCGCGCGATTGCGCGTCAAAGTATTCCCATGTGGTCCTGGCACGTCGAACAAGGGAGGTGACGACATGCGCTGGAGTGACTCAGCCAAGGGATTTGCGGTCGTCCTGGTGGTGACCGTCGCCGGAGTTCTGTCCACGACCTATGTCGACCATCGATTTGCCGCGCTCGAAGCATCCACGGACGCGACAGCCGCCCCGTCACCGACAGCCTCCGCTTGCGTCGGCGACGATGGGCGTTGGCACAATTGGCCGTGGGCGAACGTGCCGATGCTTTCGCCGGCGTGCCGGCAAGATCGATAGCGCGTCGGGCGGGGATGAGCGGAGCGTGATCCGCCATGCGGGATCATCGACGTCGGCTTTGGACCGCCGGCCGCAAGCTCGACGAGTAATCCCTCGGCAATCGAGCTGGTTCGCGGCAGGAACGAGCTTCCTCCAGGAAGGAGCGCCGACGACTGTTGGCAAGCATCGTAAGCCGGCGGATGACGCTGCGCTCATCCGCCCTACGAACTAAGCTGACTGTTGCGGACTCGAAGTTTCAGGCATCCCACGGCCACCGCGAATCCGGCTTTGACTCCAGGTTGCCGAAGTGATCATCTTCTCCATCGACGGGAGAGGCAGGGCTCCAGCCAATCACACGCACCCAGGGAGGCGATGATGAACGGCACCAACAACAAGCTCGTGGCGGAGGCGATCGGGACGTTCTGGCTCACCTTCGGCGGTTGCGGCAGTGCGGTGATCGCGGCCGGGGTGCCCGATGTCGGGATCGGCATGCTCGGCGTGGCGCTGGCGTTCGGGCTCACGGTGGTGACCATGGCCTATGCGATCGGGCACATCTCGGGCTGTCATCTCAATCCGGCCGTGACGGTCGGGCTGGCGTGCGGCGGGCGGTTCCCGACCGGCCTGATCGTGCCCTACATCATCGCGCAGGTGGTCGGCGCCATCGTCGGCGCGGCCGTGCTGTATGCGATCGCCAGCGGGGCGCCGGACTTCAGCACGGCGGGCGGCTTTGCCGCCAATGGCTATGCGGAGCATTCGCCCGGCAAATATGGGCTCGGGGCCTGCCTGCTCAGCGAGTTCGTGCTGACGATGATGTTCCTGTTCGTGATCATGGGCGCGACCCATGGCAAGGCGCCGGCCGGATTTGCGCCGCTGGCGATCGGGCTGGCGCTGACGCTCATTCATCTGATCAGCATCCACGTCACCAACACCTCGGTGAACCCGGCGCGCAGCACCGGGCCGGCGCTGTTCGTCGGCGGCTGGGCGCTGGCGCAGCTCTGGCTGTTCTGGGTAGCGCCGCTGCTCGGCGGCGCGGCCGGCGGCTTCATCTATCGCTGGCTCAGCCCGGAGCCGGCCGGCGAGGTGACGGGCGAGCGCGCCGGGCAGGGCGTGGTCGCGAAGAGCGCGTAAGGACGTCTCCTCGCGTGGTCGGATCGGGCCATGTCGCCGCATGGCCCGATGGGCGTCGCGCGGCGCTTGATCGCCGCCGGCTCCGTCGGATAATGCGTGCCTTGTCAGCGTTCAATTTCTGCAAGGTGCGGCGATGAGCCGAAGGAACAACGAGCCGCTGTCCGATCGGGTCGCCAGGGCGGCCGAGGCGGTGCTGGCCGAGCAGCATTATGTCAGCGTCGCCGACGTGTTCTGCGGCCTCGGCTGGCTCGATGCGTCGCTACTGCAGCAGTGGCGGCGCGGGCAGGCCGGCACGCTCGAGGAGGTCATACGCTCCAGCCTCCCCCGCATCAGCGAGGCGATGACGCATGTTCGCACCTGGGCGCTCGCCAAGGGGCTGACCCCGAGCGAGGCCGCCTATGTCGCGCAGACGCCGCGCCGGCAGCCGCTGCAGTTCAGCCGCGGCAATGATCCGGCACGCGAGGCGCTGTTTCGGACGCATTGGGTCTCGTCGGAGCTCTCCGCGAAGAAGCGCAAGCGTGTGGCGGAGAAGGCGAGCCGGGCGCCGGAGCTGGTGGCGATCGTGCCGACGCGGGACGGCTGGAGCTGTCATCGCTGCGGCGGAACGGGCGATCTGCTCATGATGGAGGATGGCGGTCCGGCGTGTCTCTCATGCGTCGGTCTCGGCGATCTCGTCTTTCTGCCGGCGGGCAACGCGCTGCTGTCGCGGCGGGCCAAGGCGAAGAGCAAGCGTCATGCGGTGGTGATGCGTTTCAGCCGGACGCGCGGGCGCTATGAGCGGCAGGGGCTGCTGGTCGAGCCGCAGGTGCTGGCCGAATGAGGTGACGCCGCTGGATGAGCGGCCGGATCCACCGGCCGGTCGGGCTCATACCTTCATGTCGATCACGGTCTTGCTCATCTCGTCGCTCGCCTTCAGCACTTTCGCGTTCGCGGCGAAGCTGTATTTGGCGACGAGCTGGCTGATCATCTCCTGCGCGAGATCGACGTTGGGCGCGGCGACCAGGCCGTCCTTGTTGGCGAACGGCGCGGAGGGATCGTAGCTCGCGGACGTGCCCGAGCTCGACCGCGTGATGGTCGTCTGCGTGCCGCCGCCGGCGACATCGCTCTGCACCAGCTCGAGCGGGTCGTAGGCCTTCGGCGCGCCGGCCGGCAGCGTGCCGTCGGCGTTGGGCAGCGCGCCCGTGCTCCGGGCATTGGCGACGTTCGAGGCGGACACCTCGAGCCGGCGCGAGGCGGCTTGCATGCCGGAGACTGCGATGGTGGCGGTGGGACTCATGGCGGCGCTTGCTGGTGACGTGATGCGCCAGCTAAGCCCGCGGCGCACCAAGCAAGTGTCAAGACCGCCGATGAGACTCGAGCGTCCGGCGTAAGGTCCTGTTCACCATCACGATCTCAACCCGGCCTGTTCGGATCATCGCGCAGCAGCGCCAAGGCGCTGGGCACGTCCTTGGCTGCGGAGACGAGTACATATTCGCCACGCGCCGCGCGGACGCCGCCGGTGACCACGACCGCCCGCTTCGGGCACAGGCCGAAGCAGCTCGTCATGACGATGCGCGCCGGCTTCTCGCCTGCGCCGTGACCAGAGCTGTCGTGGGATTTCAGCGCGTGCTTGATGGCCTTCCTGATTTCCTTGGGGTCATCGCTGCGCTTCAGGCATTTGCGGCAGACGAGCACCGGAGCGGCGCGGCGGGGGCGGACGAGAGCTGGGAGGGCCATGCCTCCGAGCTAAGCGGCCGGCCGAGGCGCCGCATCCCTCGCGGATGCGCAGCCGTCGTGCGGCGAGCGAGGTTCCGGGGCTTGGGTTGCAACCTTCCGAGCCTGGGCTATTGCCCATGATCGGGGCATATGATCTGGTCTGAATGACCCGGCCGCGTCCGGCTGGGGATGGTGGCGGGCTTCGGTTCCCGGCGCCGTGGCGGCCATGCCATAGTGCCGGCCGATCACCGTCGCGCCCCTGCTCGGCCGGGGGACGACGTGTCTGAGAAGGAGACCGCTCTGCGTCATGGCAGGCGACAGCGAAAAATCCCGGCTCGACGACGCCGCCCGCGCCGGCTGGCTGTATTTCATCGCCGGCCACACCCAGGACGAGATCGCCCGGATGCTGCAGGTGTCGCGCGCCTCGGCGCAGCGGCTGGTGTCGCTGTGCCTCGCCGAGCGGCTGATCACCTTCCGGCTCGAACACCCGATCGCGTCCTGCATGGCGCTCGCGGCGCAGCTCAGGGAGCGGTTCGCGCTGGTGCATTGCGAGGTGGTACCGACCGATCCGGCCGCCCCGGCGGGCGCCGCGGGGATCGCCGAGCGCTGCGCCAACCTGCTGGAGACGACCTTGCGCGCCGAGACGCCGGTCATCATTGCGCTCGGAACGGGGCGGGCGGTGCGCGCCGCGGTCGAGCGCGTCTCGCCGATCGATCGCCCGGAGCATCAGATCGTCTCGCTGGTCGGCAACATCCTGGCGGACGGCTCGGCGAGCTTCTTCGACACCGTCGGCCGCCTCGCCGACCGCACCGGCGCGCGGCATTATCCGATGCCGCTGCCGTTCCTGATGGGCAGCGAGGACGAGCGCGACCGCATGGTCCGGCTGGATGCCATCGCCAAGGTCAAGGCGGTCGCCGACAAGGCCGATCTCAAGCTGGTCGGCATCGGCCAGATGGACCAGAAGGCGCAGATGCATGTCGACGGCTTCGTCACGCGCGACGAACTCACCGAGATGATGCGGCTCGGCGCCATCGGCGAGATCACCGGCTGGGCCTATGACGCCGGCGGCAAGGTGATCGCTGGCGGCACCAACCGCCGGCTCACCAGCATTCCGCCCGAGGTGCCGGCCCGCGCCATGACCATCGCGGCGGCGCTGGGGCCGGCGAAGATCCCGGCGATCCGCGCCGCACTGACCGGTCGTCTCATCAATGGCCTGATCACCGACGAGGCCACGGCGCGCGCCGTCCTGGGGTGAATGCCCGCGGCGCTGCGCTTCCTTCTATCAAAGTCCGATCTCTGTCGCGCCGCACAACCTGTGGGCGCCGGCGCATGCTTGACAAAGCCCGACCAGTGTTGTGAACATCAGCTCAGCCCGTGAGCATATATTCAAAAGACACGGGAAGGGAGGAGACCGTGAAGACCATCTTCACTCGGACGAGCACGCTTGCCGCCCTGATGGGCGCCGCCACGCTGCTGACAGTTACGCCCGCACTGGCGGAGACGAGCCTGACCATCGCCACCGTCAACAACGGCGACATGATCCGGATGCAGGGCCTCACCAGCGAATTCACCAAGGCCAATCCCGACATCTCCGTGAAATGGGTGACCCTGGAAGAGAACGTGCTGCGCCAGCGCGTCACCACCGACATCGCCACCAAGGGCGGCCAGTTCGACATCCTCACCATCGGCACCTACGAGGTGCCGATCTGGGCCAAGAAGAACTGGCTGGTGCCGCTCGACGAGCTCGGCGCCGACTACGACGCGAACGACATCCTGCCCAAGATCAAGGACGCCGTGTCGGTCGACGGCAAGCTCTACGCCGCGCCGTTCTACGGCGAGAGCTCGATGGTGATGTATCGCACCGACCTGTTCGACAAGGCCGGGCTGAAGATGCCGGAGAGCCCGACCTGGGACTTCGTCATCGACGCCGCCAAGAAGCTCACCGACAAGCAGGCCGGCGTGTTCGGCGTCTGCCTGCGCGGCAAGGCCGGCTGGGGCGAGAACATGGCGTTCCTGACCGCGATGTCGAACTCGTTCGGCGCGCGCTGGTTCGACGAGAAATGGCAGCCGCAGTTCAATACGCCGGAATGGAAGAAGACGCTGTCGACCTATGTCGAGCTGATGAAGGAGGCGGGACCTCCCGGCGCCAGCTCGAACGGCTTCAACGAAAATCTCGCGCTGTTCAATTCCGGTAAATGCGCGATGTGGATCGACGCCACGGTCGCGGCCTCGTTCGTGACCAACCCGAAGGACTCCAAGGTCGCCGACAAGGTCGGCTTCGCGCTGGCGCCCAATGCCGGGCTCGGCAAGAACGCCAACTGGCTGTGGGCCTGGAGCCTCGCGGTGCCCGCCGGCTCCAAGAAGGTCGAGGCGGCGGAGAAGTTCATCGCCTGGGCGACCAGCAAGGACTATCTCAAGCTCGTCGCCTCGAAGGACGGCTGGGCCAACGTGCCGCCGGGGACGCGCACCTCGCTCTACAAGAACGAGGAGTACCTGAAGGTCGCGCCGTTCGCCAAGCTGACCTTGGCTTCGATCGACGCCGCCGATCCGAACCATCCGACGGTGAAGCCGGTGCCTTATGTCGGCGTGCAATACGCCGCCATTCCTGAATTCCAGGGCATCGGCACCGCGGTCGGGCAGCAGTTTTCGGCCGCGCTCGCCGGATCGATGACAGTGGATGCGGCGCTCGCGGCGGCACAGTCCGCCACCGAACGTGAGATGAAACGCGCCGGCTACATCAAATAGGCGCGCCAAGTCTATCAGCTCGACACGAAACTCCTCCCGAGCTGATCACTGGCGGCCATCCCTCCCCACAGGGATGGCCGCATTTTCTCTCCGATGCGGATGGGACCTGCGAGCATTCGTAGGGTGGGCAAAGCGAAGCGTGCCCACCGCGTCACGACAACGGTTAAGATGGTGGGCACGGCGCTTTCGCGCCTTTGCCCACCCTACGGGAAGCCCCGGACTCCGTCATTGCGAGGAGCGAAGCGACGAAGCAATCCAGAGTCACGCCCGCGACCCTGGATTGCTTCGCTTCGCTCGCAACGACGGCGGTTTTTACCGAGCAAGCAGTTCATCGAGCAGACGGACAGCAGCAATGGCCACCAGACAGACGCAACTGCTCGCCCGGGCGCTGATGTCGCCGGCGGTGATTCTGCTGTTCATCTGGATGATCGTGCCGCTGGCGCTGACGATCTACTTCTCGACCTTGCATTACAGCCTGCTCGATCCCGGCTCGGAAAGCTTCGTCGGCTTCGAGAACTTCACCTACTTCCTCACCGATCCGGCCTTCCTCGCCTCGCTGCAGAATACGCTGGTGCTGGTCGGCTCGGTGCTGCTGCTGACCATCGGCCTCGGCATTCCCCTTGCGATCCTGCTCGACCAGCCCGTGATCGGCCGCAACATCATCCGCCTGATGGTGATCGCGCCGTTCTTCGTGATGCCGACGGTCAGCGCGCTGGTGTGGAAGAACCTGCTGATGCACCCGGTGTCCGGCCTGTTCGCGTGGATCGCGACCTCGCTCGGAATGACACCGGTCGACTGGTTCACCGACGCGCCGCTGCTCGCGGTCATCTTCATCGTGGCCTGGCAGTGGCTGCCGTTCGCCACGCTCATCCTGCTGACCGCGCTGCAGTCGCTCGACGAGGAGCAGAAGGAGGCCGCCGAGATGGACGGCGCCAGCGCGCTGTCGCGCTTCATCTACCTGACTGTGCCGCATCTGGCGCGCCCGATCACGGTGGTGATCCTGATCGAGACCATCTTCCTGCTCACGGTGTTTGCCGAGATCTTCGTCACAACCGGCGGCGGGCCGGGGCTGCAGACCACCAACATCGCCTTCCTGGTCTATTCGCAGGCGCTGATCCAGTTCGACGTCGGCACCGCCTCGGCCGGCGGCCTCGTCGCGGTGGTCATCGCCAACATCGTCGCCTTCTTCCTGGTCCGCATCGTCGGCCGTAACCTCGAGGCGTAACACCATGGCGCGCAAGGTCACCGGACGTCATGTCGCGATCTCGACCGTGGCCGCGTGGCTGGCGGGGTTCGTGATCTTCTTCCCGATCCTGTGGATGGTGCTGGCGAGCTTCAAGACCGAGCTGGAGGCGTTCGCGACGCCGCCCTCGTTCCTGTTCTTCCACTGGACCACCGAGAACTACGTCACCGTGCAGGAGCGCAGCGACTATCTGCACCACGCGCTGAACTCGCTGATCGTCGCCGGCGGCTCGACCCTGATCGCGATGCTGATCGCCATTCCGGCGGCGTGGTCGATGGCGTTTGCGCCGACCAGGCGCACCAAGGACATCCTGCTCTGGATGCTCTCGACCAAGATGATGCCGCCGGTCGGCGTGCTCGTTCCGATCTATCTGATCTACAAGAACATGGGGCTGCTCGATACGCGGACTGGGCTGGTCTTCATCCTGTGCCTCGGCAATCTGCCGATCGTGATCTGGATGCTGTTCACCTACTTCAAGGAGATCCCCAAGGACATTCTCGAGGCAGCGCGAATGGACGGCGCCACGATCGGGCGCGAGCTGATCTACGTGCTGACGCCGATGGCGATCCCGGGCCTCGCCTCGACCCTGCTGCTCAACCTGATACTGGCCTGGAACGAGGCGTTCTGGACCTTGAACCTGTCGACCCTGGAGGCGGCGCCGCTGACGACCTTCATCGCCTCCTATTCGAGCCCCGAAGGCCTGTTCTGGGCGCGGCTGTCGGCGGCTTCGACGCTCGCGATCGCGCCGATCCTGATCATCGGCTGGTTCAGCCAGAAGCAGCTCGTGCGCGGGCTGACCTTCGGCGCAGTGAAGTAATAAAGGGGCTGAATCATGGGACGGATCACGCTTGAGGGTGTGCAGAAATCGTTCGGGCCGGTCCACATCATCAAGGGCGCCGACCTCGACATTCCCGACGGTGCCTTCGTGGTGTTCGTCGGCCCCTCCGGCTGCGGCAAGACCACGCTGCTGCGCCTGATCGCAGGGCTGGAAGATGTCTCCGGCGGCCGCATCCTGATCGACGGCAACAATGTCGTCGACGTGCCGCCGGCCAAGCGCGGCCTGTCGATGGTGTTCCAGTCCTATGCGCTGTATCCGCACATGAGCGTGCGCGGCAACATCGCCTTCGGCCTGAAGATGGCCGGGCTGCCAAAGGCCGAGATCAACAGCAAGGTCGAGGCCGCCGCGGCGACCTTGAACCTCACGCCCTATCTCGACCGCAAGCCGCGCGAGCTCTCCGGCGGCCAGCGCCAGCGCGTCGCGATCGGCCGCGCCATCGTGCGCGAGCCGAAAGCGTTCCTGTTCGACGAGCCGCTATCCAATCTCGATGCCGCGCTGCGGGTGCAGATGCGGCTCGAGGTGACGCGGCTGCAGAAGCAGCTCGGGACCACGGCGATCTACGTCACGCACGACCAGGTCGAGGCCATGACCATGGCCGACAAGATCGTGGTGCTGAACGCCGGCCGCATCGAGCAATATGGCTCGCCGATCGAGCTCTATCAGCGCCCCGCCAATCTCTTCGTCGCCGGCTTCATCGGCTCGCCGAAGATGAACTTCATCACCGGCGCGGAAGCGGACAAGCACCATGCGACCACGATCGGCGTGCGGCCCGAGCATGTCGCGGTCGTCGATGAGGGCGGCGGGGGCTGGCTCGGCAAGGTCGTGATCGCCGAGCATCTCGGCAGCGACACCTTTCTCTACGTCGACGCCGGCGCGCTGGGCACGCTGACAGTGCGCGTCGTCGGCGAGAAACGGCTCAGTGCCGGCGACGCTGTAACGCTGCGGCCCGAGCCCAGCCGCATCTACCGCTTCGACCAGAGCGGCAATTCGATCTTCGCATGAGAGGTGACGTCCCCTCCGGGCGTCAACGACAACAACGGACCACGACGATGTATCTCGAAAAATTCAAACTGAACGGCAAGACCGCGTTGGTCACCGGCGGCGGGCAGGGCATCGGCCTGGCCTGCGTCGAGGCGCTGGCGGAGGCGGGCGCGCATGTGGTGATCGCCGATCGGGATGCGAAGGCGGCCGCGGACGCACAGGCGGCGATGAAGGCCAAGGGCTTCACCACCGAGACCGCGCTGATGGACGTGACCAATTCGGCGCAGGTTACGGCGGTCGCCGACGATCTGGTGGCGCGCTACGGCAAGGTGGACATCCTCGTCAACAATGCCGGCATCGCGCGCAGCGAGACACCGGCCGAGACCGTCACCGACGAGCACTGGCTCAACGTGCTCGATGTCAACCTCAACGGCACCTTCTGGTGCTGCCGCGCCTTCGGCCAGCACATGCTGGCGGCCAAGAGCGGCAGCATCGTCAATATCGGCTCGATGTCCGGCTTCATCGTCAACAAGCCGCAGGAGCAGTGCTTCTACAATGCGTCCAAGGCCGCGGTGCACCATCTGACCAAGTCGCTGGCGGCCGAGTGGGGGGCGCGCGGCATCCGCGTCAACGCGGTGGCGCCGACCTATATCGAGACGCCGCTCAACGCCTTCGTGAAGAGCAATCCGCGCATGTACGACGCCTGGATCGGCGGAACCCCAATGGGCCGCATGGGTCAGGTCGAGGAGATCGCCTCGGTGGTGCTGTTCCTGGCCTCCGAGGCGGCAAGTTTGATGACCGGCAGCGTCGTCGTTGTCGATGGCGGCTACACTTGCTGGTAAGCTCTCGTCAAATTGACGGGAGCGGAACATGCAGGCCTTTGTCGGTGTCGATGTCGGCACGACCAGCACGCGCGCCGGAATTTTCGACAGTCACGGTCGGCTGCTTGCCGCGGCGCGGCATCCGATCCAGACCTGGCATGAGGCCGGCGATGTCGTCGAGCAATCGTCCGACGACATCTGGCGCGCGTGCTGCGCGTCGGTCAAAGCCGCGCTGGCGGAAGCGGGGATCGCGCCGGATCTGATCAGGGGCATCGGCTTCGATGCGACCTGCTCGCTGGTGGCGCTCGATCCCACGGGCGCGCCGGTCACGGTCAGCAGCTCCGGCGACGCCCGCCGCAACGTCATCGTCTGGATGGATCATCGCGCGCTGACGGAGGCACGCGACATCAATGCGACCGGGGACGACGTGCTGCGCTATGTCGGCGGCTCGATCTCGCCGGAAATGGAGATGCCCAAGCTCTTGTGGCTGAAGCGGCATCTCCGCAAGAGCTTCGACGCCGCCGGCCACTTCTTCGATCTGGCCGACTTCCTGACCTGGCGCGCGTCAGGCTCGCTGGCGCGCTCGATGTGCACGGTCACCTGCAAATGGAATTATCTCGCCCACGAGACGCGCTGGAGCGCAGCCTATTTCCGGCGCATCGGGCTGGACGATTTCGTCGCAGACGATTACGCGCGGATCGGCACCGAGATCGTCGCACCGGGCACGCCGCTCGGCCACGGGCTGTCCCGCGTCGCAGCCGAAGAGCTCGGGCTGGCCCCGGGCACGCCGGTCGGCGCCGCGCTGATTGATGCCCATGCCGGCGGCATCGGCGCCATCGGTGGCCGAGCGGCTGACGGCGGTGAGGTGAATGTCTGCGACCGCCTCGCCTACATCATGGGGACCTCGGCCTGCATCATGGCGACGACGCAGGCGCCGTCCTTCGTGCCCGGCGTATGGGGACCTTATTATCAAGGCATGGTGCCTGGGTCCTGGCTCAACGAGGGTGGCCAGTCCGCCGCGGGCGCGGCGATCGACCATCTGCTGCGCTCGCACCCGGCCTCTGTCGAGGCGACCGCTGCGGCGCGCGCGGAAGGGCTCGACCTGATCAGCCTGCTCGAAAAACGGATCATGGCGCGGGTGCCCAATGCCGGCAGTGCGGCGCTGCTGGCCCGTGATCTCCACATTCTTCCGGAATTTCTCGGCAACCGCTCGCCCTATGCCGATCCGGATTCGCGCGCCGTCATTGCTGGCCTCGATCTAGATGCCGATATCGCGGCGCTGGAGCGGCTGTTCGTGGCGGGGTTGTGCGGGCTCGCCTATGGCCTGGCCGACGTGATCGATGCCTTCGCCGCCAATGGCGTCACCAGCCGCACGCTGGTGATGGCCGGCGGCGCCTCGCGCAGCCCACTGGTGCGCCAGATCATGGCCGATACGACCGGGTTGACGGTGGCGCTGCCGGGGACCCAGGAGCCGGTGCTGCTCGGGGCGGCCATGCTGGGCGCGGTCGCCAGCGGCGCCTTCCGCTCGATCGTCGACACGATGGCCTCGATGTCCACGCTGGGGCGTCTCAGCGACCCGACCGATCCGAACATCGCGGCCTTCCATCGCCGCAAGCGGCGCATCCACGGCATGCTACGGACGCTTGATCGCGAGAGCCGTTCCGTGATGCATGGGGGCCACGGGGAGGCATGACCATGATCCTGAGCTGCGGTGATGCGCTGATCGATTTCGTCCCGGCCAGATTGCCCGACGGGCGCGATGCCTTGCGGCCCGTGGTCGGCGGCTCGTGCCTGAACGTCGCCGTCGGTGTGGCCCGGCTCGGTGCGCCCACGGGCTTCGTCGGTGGCATCTCGACCGACCTGTTCGGCAGCATGATCGCGGCGCATGCGGAAGGCTCGGACGTCGATCTCGGCTATGCCACGCGCAGCGCCGACCAGACCACGTTGGCCTTCGTGCGCCATGTCGGCAACGAGGCGCAATACGCCTTCTACGACGCCGAGACCGCGGCCCGGAAATGGACCTTCCGGCCCGGCGCGATCCCCTTTGCAGAGATCAACGCCATCCATGTCGGCTCGACCACGCTGATCCACGAGCAGGGCGCCCGAGAGACCCGTGCGCTGATCGCCGCGACGCAAGGCGGGGTGACGATCTCGTTCGACCCGAACTGCCGGCCGAATCTCGTGACCGACAAGGCCGCCTATTGCGCCGGCATGGATGGATTTGCCGCGAGCGCCGACCTGATCAAGATGTCGGATGTGGATTTCGACTATCTGCATGGCCACGACGATTACGCCGCACGGGCCGACGCGCTGCTTTCGCGCGGCACCAGCCTGGTCGTCGTCACCCGCGGCCCCAACGGGGCGCTCGGCTGGCATGCGCAGGCCGGCGCGGTCGAGGTCTCGGTCCCCCAGGTCGAGGTGGTCGATACGATCGGCGCCGGCGATACGTTCCAGGCGGGGCTCCTGTTCGCGTTGCGCAAGCTCGGCCGCATCGGCCGGGAGGCCCTGAAGGCGTTGAGCCAGACTGAAATGCGCAAGGCGCTCGCCTTTGCCGGGGCGTGTGCGGCCGTCACCTGCACCCGCGAGGGCGCCGACCCGCCGCGCTGGGACGACATGGCTGCAACCTGGGATCGCCTGGGCTGAAGCACCCCATTGCACTCGTCATTCGGAACTGGTTGGCTGTTCCCCCGTCATATGTGAGGTCCGGACAGCGGAGCGCGATCGCGAAGCGTCCTTGTCGGGGCCGCCGAAATCATGACGCGACAACGAGTTGCAGGGAGGAGAACTATGGCAGTCGCCGCCAGGACCGAGCCGCTGTCCCGTCACGCGCTGGCCTTCGTGCTGGCGGGCGGCCGCGGCAGCCGCCTGCTCGAACTCACCGACCGGCGTGCCAAGCCGGCGGTCTATTTCGGCGGCAAGTCGCGCATCATCGATTTCGCGCTGTCGAACGCCGTCAATTCCGGCATCCGGCGCATCGCCGTGGCGACACAGTACAAGGCGCACAGTCTGATCCGGCATCTGCAGATGGGCTGGAACTTCTTCCGTCCCGAGCGCAACGAGAGCTTCGACATCCTTCCGGCGAGCCAGCGCGTCTCCGAGACCATGTGGTACGTCGGCACGGCCGACGCCGTGTACCAGAACATCGACATCCTCGAGACCTACAACACGAAATACATCGTCGTGCTGGCCGGCGACCACATCTACAAGATGGACTACGAGCTGATGCTGCAGCAGCATGTCGACCAGCGCGCCGACGTCACCGTGGGCTGCCTGGAGATGCCGCGTGAGGAATCCTCAGGCTTCGGCATCATGCACATCAACGATGACGACACGATCCGCGACTTCATCGAGAAGCCGGCCGATCCGCCGCCGATGCCGGGCAAGCCCGACAAGTCGCTCGCCAGCATGGGCATCTATGTGTTCGACGCCAAGTTCCTGTTCGAGGAGCTGAAGCGCGATGCTGCCGACCCGAACTCGAACCATGATTTCGGACGTGACGTCATTCCCCACATCGTCAGGAACGGCCGCGCCGTCGCCCATCAGTTCTCGCGCTCCTGCGTTCGTGCCGATCACGATCCGCGCAGCTACTGGCGTGACGTCGGAACCGTCGACGCCTATTGGGCCGCCAATCTCGACCTGACGGACGTCGTGCCGGAGCTCGATCTCTACGACCGCTCCTGGCCGATCTGGACCTATTCGGAGATCACGCCGCCGGCTAAATTCGTTCACGACACGGATGGCCGCCGTGGCGAGGCGACCTGCTCGCTGGTCTCCGGCGGCTGCATCGTCTCCGGCGCACAGGTGCAGCGCTCGCTGCTGTTCACCGGGGCGCACCTGCATTCCTACGCCAGAGTGCAGAACGCGGTGCTGCTGCCCTACGTCAACGTCGCCCGCCACGCCCGCCTGACCAACGTCGTGGTCGACCGCGGCGTGCAGATTCCGGAAGGGCTGGTTGTCGGCGAGGATCCGGAGTTCGACGCCAAGCGGTTCAGGACCACGGAGAACGGCGTGACCTTGATTACCCAGCCGATGATCGATGGGCTCAATTCATGACGCCGCTGCGCGTTCTGTCGGTTGCCTCCGAGGTCTATCCCATCGTCAAGACAGGCGGTCTCGCCGACGTCGTCGGCGCGCTGCCCTGGGCGCTGCTGGCCGAGGACGTCGAGGTCCGCACGCTGATTCCCGGCTATCCCGCCGTGATGAAGGCGCTGGAGCAGGCCAGCGAGATCAGCTCATTGCCGAACTTCTTCGGCGGCAACGCCCGGCTGCTCGGCGGCAGCCATGGTGCGCTCGATCTGTTCGTGCTCGATGCGCCGCATCTCTACGACCGCGAGGGCAACCCCTATCTGGGGCCCGACGGCAAGGATTGGCCAGACAATGCGTTCCGCTTTGCCGCGCTGGCCCGCGCGGCGTCCTATATCGGGCTCGGCGCGGTGCCGGCCTTCGTCCCCGACATCGTCCACGGTCACGACTGGCAGGCCGGGCTGGTGCCGGCCTATCTGCTCTACAGCCACCGGCCGCATCCGGGCACGGTCATGACGGTGCACAATCTGGCGTTCCAGGGCCGCTTCCCCCGTCATTTCCTGCCGCCGCTCGGACTGCCGCCGGAATCGTTCTCGATCTACGGCCTCGAATATTACGGCGACATCAGCTTCCTCAAGGCGGGGTTGCAGTTCGCCGACAAGATCACGACGGTGTCGCCGACCTATGCGCGGGAGATCCAGAGCGACGAGCACGGCATGGGCCTCGGCGGCCTGCTGCGGCAGCGATCGTCCGACCTCGTTGGCATCCTCAACGGGATCGACACGGCGGTGTGGGATCCCGGCAGCGATCCGGCGATCGCCTCTCATTTCGGCATCGACCGGATCGAGGCGCGGGCGCCCAACAAGGCTGCGCTGCAGACGCGCATGGGCCTGCAGGTGGCGCCGGAGACGTTCCTGCTCGGCGTCGTCAGCCGGTTGACCTCGCAGAAGGGGCTCGACCTGCTGCTGTCCTGCCTGCCGACCTTGACCAGTAGCGGCATCCAGCTGGCCCTGCTCGGCGACGGCGAGGCCGAGCTGCGCGACGCGTTCCGCGCCGCGGCCGCGAACGATCCCGGAAAGATCGGCGTCGTCATCGGCTACGACGAGGGCTTGGCGCATCTCATCCAGGCCGGCTGCGACGCGCTGGTCGTGCCGTCGCGGTTCGAGCCGTGCGGGCTGACACAGCTCTGCGCGTTGCGTTATGGCGCGCTGCCGATCGTCACTGCGGTGGGCGGTCTCGCCGACACCGTCATTGACGAGACGGAGGCCGGCGTCGCCGCGACCGGGTTCAAGTGCGCGTCCGTGACAGCGGAGGCGCTCGACCAGACCCTGCGCCGCGCCGCTGCGGCCTTCTACGCCGCGCGCAGCAACGCCTCGAATTGGACCCGCATGCAGCTCAACGCGATGCTGACCGACGTCTCCTGGCGCCACCGCGCCGGTCGTTATGCCGAACTCTACCGGCAGATCGTCGCGCAGCGGCGTCCGGCAGGCTGAGCGCCGCGGCGTGCGGGTCAGGACGCCTATGTCTCGATGAGAACCTTCAACGCATGGGTCTTGGCCGCGGCGCCGAACGTCTCGTAGGCATCGAGGATCTGATCAAGCCTGAAGCGGTGGGTGATCAGCCGCTTCGGCTCGAGCTTGCGCGACTGCACGGTCTTCAGCAGCATCGGCGTCGTCACCGTATCGACCAGCCGTGTCGTGATCGCGATGTTGCGGTCCCACAGCTTCTCCAGATGCAGATCGGCCTTGACCCCGTGCACGCCGACATTGGCAATCACACCGCCGGGGGCGATGATGTCTTCGCAGGTGACGAACGTCGCGGGCACGCCGACCGCCTCGATCGCCGTGTCGACGCCGCGGCCGTTCGTCAGGGCCATGACCTTGTCGACCGCCTTGCCGTCGGTGTTGTTGATGACGCTGGTGGCGCCGAAGCGGGTGGCGACCTCGAGCCGGTTGTCGTCGAGGTCGATCATGATGATCTCGGCCGGCGAATAGAATTGTGCCGTCAGCAGCGCCGCCAATCCAATCGGACCGGTGCCGACGATCGCCACCGTCGAACCCGGCTCGACCTTGCCGTTGAGCACGCCGCATTCGAAACCGGTCGGGAGGATGTCGCTCAACATCACCAGCGCGTCCTCCTCGGTGCCCGCGGGCACGTGGTAGAGGCTGGTGTCGGCGTGAGGCGTCCGCACATACTCCGCCTGGGTGCCGTCGATCTTGTTGCCGAGGATCCAGCCGCCGTGGCGGCAGTGCGAATACATGCCGCGCCGGCAATAGTCGCACGTTCCACAGGCCGAAATGCAGGAAACGATGACGTGGTCGCCCGGCTTGAACGCGCGCACGGCGCTGCCGACCGCATCGACCACACCGACACCCTCGTGACCGAGAATGCGGCCCGGCGTACATGTCGGCACGTCACCCTTGAGAATATGAAGGTCGGTCCCGCAGATCGTCGTCTTCAGGATTTTGACCACCGCGTCGCCCGGCTCGATGACGGTCGGCTTCGGGCGCTCGTCCAGGGATTTCTTGCCGGGACCATGATAGACCAGGGCTTTCATGACTTACCTCCGCAGGTTTCTGCCCGGAGGATGGATGGCGCAAGAGAGGTCGCGCGCCGTTGAGGCGTATCAATCCTGACCAGAGTCCCTATCACTATCGTGTGTCCCGGGTGGCCAGGGCGAGATGCGGACGGCGGACGCGCGTCGCGCCTCCAATGCAGTCCAGCCCGGCTCAGATCACATGCGCATCGCTCTGGACGCATCGGCGCGGCTCGCGGATAGTCTCCCGGCTTCCTACCATTCCGCGTGAGATTTCATGACCGACAGCCAGCCTTCGTCCGTGTCCTTCGACCTGATCATCCGCGGCGGCACCGTCATCGACGGCACGCGTGCGCCACGCTTCGAGGCTGATATCGGCATCAAGGATGGCCGCATCGTCGCCATCGGCGGGTTTGACGGCCGGAAGGCCACGCGCGTGATCGACGCCACCGGCCTCATCGTTGCGCCGGGCTTCATCGACTCCCACACCCATGACGACAGCGCCGTGCTGGTCGATCCCGACATGACCTGCAAGGTCTCGCAGGGCGTGACCTCCGTCGTGACCGGCAATTGCGGCGTCAGCATCGCGCCGCTGAAGCCAGGCTCGCCGCGGCCGATGCCGCTCGGCTTGCTATCGCCAAGCGAGGGACAGGTGGTCGAGTATGCCGCGTTCGCCGACTACGTCGCCGCGTTGCGCGCGGCGCCGGCTGCGGTCAACGTCGCGCCGATGGTCGGCCACACCGCGCTGCGCGCCTCGGTCGTGAGCGATCTCGGCCGGGCCGCGACGGCAGACGAGATCGCCGAGATGCGCGCCCACGTGCAGGAGGCGCTCGATGCCGGCGCCATCGGCGTCTCGACAGGGACGTTCTATCCGCCGGCGGAGGCGGCGCCGACCGAGGAGATCATCGAGGTCTGCCGTCCGCTCACCGGCAGCGGCGGCGTGTACGCGACGCATATGCGCAACGAGGCGAACGAGGTCATCCAATCGCTGGAGGAAAGCTTCGCCATCGGCAAGGCGCTCGACGTCCAGGTCGTGATCTCGCATCACAAGGTGGTGGGCCCTGCCAATTTCGGCCGCACCAGGGAGACGCTGCCGCTGATCACCAAGGCGATGAGCTGCCAGTGCGTCGCGCTCGACTGCTATCCCTACAACGCCTCCTCGACCATGCTGCACACCGACCCGGCCAAGCTGCAGGTCAAGGTCGTCGTCGCGGCCTCCGGACCCCATCCGGAAGTGGCGGGGCGCGATCTCGCCGACATCGCCGCCGATTGGGGCGTCGACCGGCTCGAAGCCGCGAAGCGGCTGCAGCCGGCGTCGGCGATCTACTTCGCGATGGACGAGGCCGACGTGCAGACCATCCTCGCCTTCGAGCCGACCATGATCGGCTCCGACGGCCTGCCGTTCGGCGAGCGTCCGCATCCGCGGCTCTGGGGCACATTCCCGCGTGTGCTCGGCTACTACTGCCGCGAGCTCGAGCTGTTCCCGCTGGAAACCGCGGTGTGGAAGATGAGCGGGCTGACGGCGCGGAATTTCGGCATCAAGGGACGGGGCACGCTCGCGGTCGGCAACCATGCCGACATCACGGTGTTCGATGCCGCCAGCGTGCGCGACGGCGCGACCTATGATGCCCCCTGCGTGCCGGCCGCCGGCATCGAGGCCGTCATCGTCAATGGCGCGCTGACCTGGTGGCAGGGCGCGCATCAGAAGGCGCATGCGGGGCAGGTGATCACCCGCGGTACGCTGCAGTGAGCTACGCGGCCATCGCGCGCGCGAATTCCGGGTAGCATTCCGCGAGCTCGTCGCGGATCCGGCCGCGGATCAGCTCGACCGTGGCGCGATCAGGGCCGGCCGTCGGCGGTACCATTTCCGGGGAAGCGTAGTCGAACCCGGTTCGGTCGCGGACGTCCTCGGCCGTGTAGCCGGGATGCACCGAGCGCAGCCGGAAGCCGCCGCGCTCGCGGTCGAAATCGAACAGCGCCAGGTTGGTCAGCAGCGCATGCGGGCCGCCGCGCCGCTTCACCTCCGGCGTGGTCGCGGCGGCGCTGACGAAGTCCACCTTCGGCACCAGCACGCGCGGCGAATGCTCCTCGCGAAACAGGATCACCCGCGGGATCAGATGATAGAGATAGGCCGAGCCGAACGAGCCCGGCCAGCGCACGTCCATCCGCGGATAGTCGCCGGTGCCGACCAGGTTGATATTCCCGGCACCGTCGATCTGGCCGCCGCCGAGAAAGAACGCGTCGACGCGGCCCTGCGCGGCGCAGTCGAACAGCTCGACGCCGCCATTGGTGAAGAAATTGTGCCGGCTGGAGCCGAGGATCGAGATGCGGACCGGCGGCTTGCCCCTTTGCGCGTTGCGTGCGCGCAGCAGCATCGCGCCGGCCGCCGGGATCGGCGACGAGGCGCCGACGGCGACGTGGCGGACGCCGTCGAGCAGGTCGGCGATGACGGTGATCAGCAGTTCCTTGCGCGCGCGCTCGTCGTGCATGGTCATGCCACCTCCTTGCTGCGGCTCAGGAAGGCGGAAAGATAGGTGCGAAAGCCTTCGTCCGTACGCGCCATCGCGGCGTAGCGCGAAAGCTCCGCGCCATCGGTCTCGTATTCGTCCCACAGCGGCAGCGGCCAGGCGCCGTTCTCGGCGACCGCGATGGCATCGACATAGAGCGCCGGCAGTACGCCGGCGGCCGAGTCTTCGGTCGCCATCAGATCGCGATCGACGATGCGCTCGACGGTGACCAGCGTGCGCTTCGCCGCATAGGCCATGGTCGCCAGCTCACGGTAGCGGCCGATGCGGACGTTGCCGAAGCGGTCCGCCTCGGGCGCGTGGAACAGTGCCACGTCGGGCGTGATCGCCGGCACCACGACGACCTTGCCGGGCTCGCCGATTGGACTGTCGATCACCTTCCAGTCGGGGCGGACCCGCAACAGGTCGCTGCCGATGATGCCGGCGATCGGCATGAACGGCACGCCCTTCTGCCCGGCCAGCAGGCCGGCATGGATCGCAGGGCAGGTGGCATCGCGCAAGGTGATGCTGCCGTCGCGCACGGCCGCGACAAAGCGCGGTGCGCCGCCGGCCTCGCCGAGCGAGACGGCGCTGGTTTCCACCACCGTCGCCACGCCGGCGCCGATCAGCAGATCGGCCTGCAGGCCTGATATCGGTACGCAGACGAGATGCAGCCCGGTGAGGCCGGCCTCGATCATGGCCGCTGTTGCCGCCATCGAGACGCCGGCACGGTCGACCGGGATCGCGATCGATTGCCCCGGTGCGATTGATGCGACGAGCGCCTCCAGGCCGACCATCTCCGTCATCGGCTTATCCTCCCGTTGTTGCTTGGCCGCCGAGTGTAGCGATGGGCCGCGGGTCTGTCAGTGCTCGTATGCGATCGTCGAGCCGCGGATGATGAGCTCCGGCGCCAGTACGATGTGGTCGGTCGCTGCCTCGCGCCCGGCAAGGCGGTCGAGCAGCAGCCGCGCCGCGGCTTCGCCCATGTCGCGCTGGGCGATGCGCACCGTGGTCAGCGGTGGCGCGACCATGTCGACGAACGGCATGTCGTTGTGGCCGACCACGGAGACATCGCCGGGGCAGGCGAGGCCGCGCGCGGCGAGCGCGTCATAGACGCCGAGTGCCAGCAGGTCATTGGCGGCGACGATGGCGGTTGGGCGCGTCCGCCGCGCGAGCAGGCGCAGCGCAGCCTCGCGACCCGCAGCCCGCGTATAGGCCTCGACGGCTTCGACCGGCGCATGGCTGGCGGACAGTCCAGCGGCCCTGATGCTGGCCTCGAAGCCGGCGCGCCGGCGTGCGCCGGTCGAAATGTGCTGCGGGCCCGCGACGTGACCGATGCGGCGATGGCCGAGCGCGACGAGATGCTGGACGGCGAGACGCATGCCGGCGGCATCGTCGCTGGCGGCCGACGGCAGCAGTCCGGCGGCATCGACGCGATTGACCAGCACAACAGGGAGCGCCGCGTCCAGGCAGTGCTTCACGACATCGTCGCGCAGGCTCACCGTCGCCAGCACCAGACCGTCGACGCCGCGGGCAATCAGCCGGTCGACCAGATCCTGCTCCGAGCCCTTGCTGCCGACGTCGACGACGATCGTCGCATATCCCTCGGCGTTGAGATGATCGGCGATGCCGGACAGCACGGGCGGGAAGCCGGGATCGGCGATATCGGGCGCGAGCACACCGATCAGGCCGCTGCGCCCGGTGCGCAGGCCCTTGGCGGCCATGTTCAGCCGATAGCCGAGCGCGTTGGCGGCGGCCTGGATCCGCTCCACGACATCGCCCGCCACCAGATGCTTCATGGCCGGGCTGAGCGCGCGCGACACCGTGGAGGGATGCACGTCGCAGCGCGCCGCGACATCCTTGATCGTCGGACGTGAGGACGCCGCTGCGCGCGGGCTCCTTGTCGATGGCGACGTCCTTTTCATCTCCGCTCCCTGATGCCGCAGCGCAACGACGTTTTGATCGCGCGGTACCTTGACACATTTTGCGTGCATGCAATAAACCCGGCTCTGCAATCGATTGCAATAGCACAATGGGAAACGCCCACATGACAGCCAGCGCGTTGAAGCCGCATCTGGTCAGCCCGGAGCATCTCGATCCGCATTGGCGCTGGGGGCGGGCGATTCCATCGCATGGCCATGTCTCGGTGGATTTCGAGCGCCGCGTCGATTTCGACAGGTTGCGGCGCTACCGGCTGGCGCGGGCGCGCGCGGCGCTGAAGGCGTCGGGCTATGGTGCGCTGCTGCTGTTCGACGTCAACAACATTCGCTACGTGTCCGGCACCAAGATCGGCGAATGGGAGCGCGACAAGCTGTGCCGTTTCGCGCTGCTGGCCGGCGACGGCGAGCCGATCGTGTGGGATTTCGGTTCGGCAGCCGTCCATCATCGTCTGTTCTGCGACTGGCTGGCGCCGGAGAACTGCCGGGCCGGCATGCTCGGCATGCGCGGCACCGTGCCGCCGGCGGTCGGGCTGATGAAGGCGCATGCCGAGGAAGTGATGAGCCTTTTGCGCGCAGCCGGCGTTGCCGACATGCCGGTCGGCGTCGACCTCGCCGAGACCGCGATGTTCTTCGAGTTGCAGAAGGCCGGCATGAAGGTGGTCGACGGCCAGCAGGTCATGCTGGACGCGCGCGAGATCAAGAACATCGACGAGATCATGCTGTTGAATCAGGCCGCGGCCATGGTCGACGGTGTCTATCATTCGATCTACGAGCACCTGAAGCCGGGCGTGCGCGAGAACGACATCGTCGCGCTCGCCAACAAGATGCTCTACGAGATGGGCTCCGACGACGTCGAGGCGATCAATGCCATCTCCGGCGAGCGCTGCAATCCGCATCCGCACAATTTCACCGACCGCATCCTGCGTCCGGGCGACCAGGCGTTCTTCGACATCCTGCAGTCCTATCAGGGCTACCGGACCTGCTACTACCGCACCTTCAACGTCGGCCGCGCCACGCCGGCGCAGCACGATGCCTACAAGCAGTGCCGCGAATGGCTCGACAATGCGATCGCGCTGATCAAGCCGGGCGTCTCGACCGACACCGTCGCCAAGGTCTGGCCAAAGGCCGAGGAGTTCGGCTTTCCCTCGGAGATGGCGGCCTTCGGCTTGCAGTTCGGCCATGGACTTGGACTTGCGCTGCATGAGCGTCCGATCATCTCCCGGCTGGTCTCGCTGGACAATCCGATGGAGATCAAGACCGGCATGGTGTTCGCGCTCGAGACCTACTGTCCGGCGACCGACGGCTTCTCGGCTGCGCGGATCGAGGAGGAGGTCGTGGTCACCGACAAGGGCTGCCAGGTGATCACGCTGTTTCCTGCGGAAGAGCTGCCGATCGCCAACCGCTACTGAGCTGATGGGCAATGCGCCCAATAGAGCGATCTTTGTGATTTTCGTCATTGCGAGCGAAGCGACGTGTCCGCCGTAGCTCGAAGAGCGAAGGCGGAAGCAATCCAGGGCGGGAGTCGTGACTCTGGATTGCTTCGTCGCTTCGCTCCTCGCAATGACGAAGACTGTGATCAATAACGAGGAGAGGACGATGACCGCGACGCATTCGCTCGGCTGGATCGGCATGGGGCGCATGGGCTATCCGATGGCTGAGCGCCTGCTCAAGGCCGGCCACAAGGTGTCGATCTACAATCGCACCCGCGCCAAGGCCGAGCCGCTGGCGGCGAAAGGCGGCGTCATCGTCGATCATCCCCGCGATCTCGCCGCGTGCGACATCGTGTTCACGATGGTGTCGACCGGCAAGGATCTCGAGCAGGTGTATTTCGGCGACCACGGCCTGGTGGCCGCAAGTTCTGGATCGCGTCCCCAGATCCTGGTGGACTGCTCCTCGATCGGTATCGAGCAGTCGGAGGCGATCGCCGCCAAGCTGAATCAGCTCGGTTGCGAGTTCGTTCGCGCGCCGGTGTCCGGCAATGGCAAATGCGTCAAGGCCGGCAAGCTGTCGTCGGTCGTCTCCGGCCCCAAGGCCGCGTTCGATACGATCGAGCCGTATCTCGCCAAGATCGCCGTCTCCGGCGTGTCCTATGTCGGCGAGGGCGAGCTCGCGCGCATCTGCAAGATCGCGCACAACGTGTTCCTCGGCGTCGTGATCCAGAACCTCGCCGAGATCACCATCCTGGCGCAGAAGGCCGGCGTGCCGCGCCATGCCTTTCTCAACTTCATGAATGCCAGCGTGATGGGCTCGACCTTCACGAAGTACAAGAGCAACGCGCTGGTCAATCTCGATTGGACCACGACCTTCACGCCGCCGCTCTTGCGCAAGGATCTCGATCTCGGCCTGTCGGCGGCGCGCCAGCTCGACGTCGCCATGCCGGTGACGGCGGCGACGCGCGAGGCGCTGCAGGCCCATGTCGGCGCCGCCTCGCTGCAATCGGACCCGGCCGCTTATCTGGAGAAGGATTTTGCGGCGCTGCTGGAGACGGTGGCGCTCGCCGCCGGTCTCAAGCTGCAGCCGGAAAACGTGCCGATGCCGACCGGGCTGGAAACCGAGGGCTAAGCAGGCGCAGGGGTCGTGAGGGCCCGCCAGCGCGTGTCGCGCGCCGACGGCCGGCGGTGCAGGCGGGTGTCGAGCACCTCGCGGGCCTGGGTCAGCGCGCCGCTGCGGATCAGGGACAGGATGTAGGTGTCCTCGATCACCTCGCGCTGGGCGTGGCTGCCGCCGATGCGGGCGAGGTCGCCGATGACAGGGGTGAGCTCACGCGCGCAGGCGCGCCAATTCTCTTCGGCGAAGGCGCGCAGCGCCCGCAGCATGTGCGGCACGATGCGGCCCGCCGGCAGCGTGCCTTCGGTCTGCCGCCGCTCGATCGCGGCGAGACGGCCCTTGAGCGCCGCGGTATCATCGGTGGCCGCAGCGATCATCACCAGGTGCATCTCGATGAAGGCGAGCGTCGAGCCCGTGAAACGGGGGCTGGCATAGGCCGCCACCTCGGCCCAAGCGCCACCCGGCACGGTGTAGTTCTCCGCCAGCAGTCGCCACAGCAGCGAGGCGCAGTCCGACAGCGTGTTGAGCGGCGGCGCGGTGTCCATCGTCGGGACCAGCACGTCGGTGTAGACTTTGAGTGCCCCGGCGGCATCGCCGCGGTCCAGGGCGCCGAGCGCCTGGTGCCAGCAGATATGACCGTGCAGCATCCCGGTGCGATCGTAGTCGCCGATCCACCCCTCGACGAGCGCATCGGCCTCGTCCAGCGCACCAGCCTCGAACATCGCATGAAGCAGCGCATGCACGGCATAAGCGTTGTGCCGGCGCAACGCGAAGCTGCGCTCGGTGACGGCGCGTCCCTGCGCGATATCACCGGCCTCGGTGAGCGCCCAGCCGTGGTTCGATAGGAACCACCAGTCCTCGCCATAGGCGGCGGCAAACCGGTCGCACAGCTCGCGTCGGGCGGCGTCGTGATCTCTGCGACCGGAAAAGGCCAGCAGGCCGAAGGCGCCGAGCGGCAGCGCCATGATCATGGCGTCACGCGGCCAGCTTTCCAGATGGGCCAAGGTCGCGTCGAGCGCGTCGGTGCCGCGGCCCTCGATGGCGAGCACCAGGGTCGCGACATGGCTCTGCTCGCGCGGCGTGCCGCGCCTGGCGACGAGGTCGCGGGCGCGCTTGATGGTCTGCAGCGCCGCCTCGCGCTGCATATAGATGGCATGAATGCGCGCGCGGGCGGCGTGCGCCAGCGCGAAATCCGGATCGAGCATGATCGCCCGCTCGAACGCATCTGCCGCGCTGGGCCAGAAGGCGAGCAGCAGGTCGACGCCCTCGCGATAGGCCGCGGCCGCATCAGTGGAGGCGGTCGACAGGGGCAGGCCGTAGCGATCCTCCTCCATCTCAGCCCACCCGCGGCCTGCGGCCCTCGATCGGATAGGCCGGATCGTTGTAGCCGGGCGTCGAAGCGTGACCGGTCACGACCAGCCGGTCGATCAGCGCCTCGTCGTCGGCGGCGAAGGGATAGTCGAGCGCGCGGATGTAGTCGTCCCATTGCGCCTCGGTGCGCGGACCCGCGATCACCGAGCTGATGAAGGCGGAGTTGAGCACCCAGGACACGGCGAACTGCCCCGGCGTGAAGCCCTTCGTCTCGGCGTGGCGCTTGATCTCCTGCGCCAGCTTCAGCGATTCGGGCCGCCACTCGGTCTGCATCATCCTGGTGTCGTTGCGGCCGGCGCGGGTCTCCTTGTCCGGCGGCGCATCGGGGCTGTACTTGCCGGTGAGCACGCCGCGCGCCAGCGGGCTGTAAGGCACGACGCCGAGGCCGTAATAGCCGCAGGCCGGCAAGTGCTCGACCTCGGGCATCCGGTTCATCGCGTTGTAGTAGGGCTGGCTGACGACAGGACGGTCAATGCCCATGCCGTCGCAGAGATTGCAGATCTCGGCGAGCCGTCAGGCGCGGTAGTTGGAGACGCCGAAATACCGGATCTTGCCGGCGCGCATGAGGTCGCCAACGGCGCGCACGGTCTCCTCCAGCGGCGTCGCGTGGTCCTCCTTGTGCAAATAGTAGATGTCGATATGCCCGGTGCCGAGCCGCCGCAGGCTTTCGTCCGCGGCCTGCATTACCCAGCGCCGCGACAGGCCGGCGCGGTTCGGATCGTCGCCCATCGGGTTGGCGAGCTTGGTGGCGACGATCCAGCGGTCGCGCTCGCGCGCGATGGTGCGGCCGACCACCTCCTCCGACGCGCCCTTGTTGTAGGCATCCGCAGTGTCGATGAAGTTGACGCCGGCGTCACGCGCCTTGGCGATGATGCGGGCCGATGTCGGCTCGTCGGTGGGACCTCCGAACATCATCGTGCCCAGGCAGATCGGCGACACTTTCAGGCCGGAACGGCCGAGCTGGCGATATTGCATTCTTGCCTCATTTCCAAACCATCACCGCCCGCGGACGGAGTGGATACGATAGCTCTCTCTGCGCGTCATTGCGAGCCACCGGGTCCGCGCGGATGCGCGGCCCGATGACAGGCTCCGCGAAGCAATCCAGAGCCGGGGCGGGACTCTGGATTGCTTCCGCCTTCGCCCGATCGGCTTCGGCGGACGCGTCGTCGCTGCGCTCCTCGCAATGACGGCGGAGAGAGTAGGGCTCTCACTCGCTTTTCAGGATCTTGAACACGCCCGACGCCATCGCGATCACGCGATGCCCGGCCGTCACCTCGGTGGTGATGAACACCAGGCTGCGGGTGATCCGCACCACATGCGGCCGCGACACCAGGGTCTCGCCGATCTTGCCGGACTCGACGAAATGCGTGTCGAACTGGATCGTCGCCATGTGCTCCTTGCCCGCGGCATGGCGGGCCATCATGCCGCAACTGCGGTCCGCCAGCGTCATGATCACGCCGCCCTGGACCAGGCCGCGGCGGTTGTGATGCTTGTCCTCGGTGACGATGGCGTATTCATGGGCGCCGTCGACGACGCGCTGCCACAGCGGGCCGATCAGGTGCAGGAAGCCCGAGGTGTCGACGATCTCCCAGCCGTCGGACGTCATCCTGGCCGCGGCTGATTTCGTCATCGCTGAAGACCTTTCCTGTCGCGCCCGAAATCCGGCTCGCAGATCGTTTCATCCGTCGCTGGCCTGGTGTAGTCAAGCTGCATGCCCATGCCGTTCGACGATGCCACGAGGCGGAAAATCGCAGGCTGCTGTGCCGGTTTCGTGCGGCTGGAGGCGACTGCGGGGGCGGCCTCGCTGAAGCGCGCGGCGGTGGTGATCGCGCTGGCGCCCCACCACGAGACCGGCAACACGGCGCTGCTGCTCACGCTGCGTGCTGCAGGGCTGCGCAGCCATGGCGGGCAATGGGCGCTGCCGGGCGGACGCTGCGATGCCGGCGAGACGACGGTCGAGGCCGCCCTCCGCGAGCTCGCGGAAGAGCTTGGGCTGAGCCTGGCGCCGGATGCGGTGCTGGGCATGCTCGACGACTATCCGACACGGTCGGGCTATCTGATTACCCCCGTCGTCGTATGGGCGGCCAATGGCCGCACGCTGCGGCCGAATCCGGACGAGGTCGCGTCGGTGCACCGGATCGGCCTCGACGCGATCACGGCGGATGACGCGTTCGATTTCACCGCGATCCCCGAGAGCACGCGGCGCGTCATCCGGTTTCACGCCCGCGAGGGCCTCATTCACGCACCCACCGCGGCGCTGATCTATCAGTTCCGGGAGGTGCTGTCCGGCCGCGACACCCGGGTGCATGAGCTGGAACAGCCGGTGTTTGCCTGGAAGTAGCCGCCGTTTCGGCTACAAGGGCGGCATGCTTCATCAGCCGATTCGCACGCTTGTCCTGATTGTCGCCTGCGCCGGGTCCGGCGCGCCGCCTCTGCTGGCCGCGGAACCCGGCGCACCGGTCGCCCCGCGCGAAGCTTTGGCGCAGATGGCATCGCCCGCCGCGATTGCGGAGTATCGGCGCAAACTCGCCGAATATCAGCAGGCGCGCGCGGAGTTCGACCAGGAGGCGGGCGCCTATTGGAAGGCGATCGCCGACAAGCGCCGGGCGCGCAATGCCAAGCGCCGCGATCGTCAGCCGATCGGGCTCGACGACTATGTGCTGGAGCAGCCGCCGGTCTACACCGGGCCGAAGCGGCCGGTGAATCCCGAGCCGGAACCTGAGGGCGAGCCGCGCGAGCGCAAATACATCCCGGTGGTCGCCGACCTCGTGAAGGCGGCACAGGAGCATTTCCAATGGTCGCCGCAGCGCCCCGCCAGCGACATCGATTTCAAGCGCGCCTATGCGCGCTTCGCCGCGGCGTCGGGACTGACTCGCGAGCAGGCGGTGCGCGTCTATGCCTTCGAGACCGGCGGCAACGGCAAGCACGATTCGCAATCGGGCTTCAAGGGCAACCGCGCGATCTCGACGGCGATCGGCTACAATCAGCTCTTGACCACCAACAGCGTCGAGCTGCTGGCCGAGCAGGGCCCGCTGTTCATCCGCCTGCTCGGTGAACGCGTGGCGCGGACGTCCGGGCCGGCACGCGGCGCGATGGAGCACAAGCTCGCGGTCCTGAAGAAGATGGTCGCAATCGCGCGCTCCGTACCGGACGACTGGTCGGCGCATGAGAAGATCGGCAACACGCCGCAGGGCTGGGCCATGCACGCGATGGTGCTCGACATCGACGTCGGGCCGATGCTGCAGACGCACAAGCTCCTGACGTCGGTGCTGTTCGCACGCGCCAAGGGCTACACGAGGCCGCTTTCGGCCGCCGAGCTCGAAATGATGAATCTCACCGGCGACGGCACGGGCTTCGACATGGTGACGATGCCGCTCGAGATGCGCGATCAGGTTCCGACCGCCAACTTCTTCCAGCGCGGCGGCTATGAGCGCAATCCGGTCGCCGTTCGCTACAACACCGTGGCGAAGCTGCTTGCGGTGACGGATTCCAGGATGGACTCGCTCAGCAGCCTGCCCGGCGCCAAGGAGCTGGCGGCCGCGTTCTGAGGCTGCGCGCGCTCGCCTCTACTCATCCGCGCCGAACGAGAAGCTGCCGTCGCCGTCGAGATAGGGGGCGGTCCGCATGTAGAGCTGACCGTTCTGGCCGACGAAGAACAGCGTGCCCTTCGGCACCTTCTTGGCACCCTTGAGCAGCATGTCGGCGTTCTTGGTGCCCATCTTGTAGGCGAGCGTCTTGCCGTCCTTGCCATAGGCGTAACCCATGTCGGGCTTCAGCTCCCACGGCTCCGGCGGTGCGGCGCAGCTCACGCTGGTCAGTGCGCCGAGCGCCCCCAGGGCGATCAGGGCTTTCAGAAACGGGCTCTTCATGTCCTCCTCCAATCGATGTCGCCTCGAACAAATCGCGAACGCGTTGGCATCATCGTGGCCCCGTCGCAGCGCGGTGATCGTTGGCGGATTTTCCATTCGCCGATCTCGCGATTATCCTGCAGCGTGGTTTAGAAACATAGGCCAAGAAAACACTTTGGGGATGATTCGGATGAGCCTCGTCACGAAGATCGGTTGGGTTGCGGCGTTGTCGCTGGTGACGTTGGCATCCGCCCGGGCCGACGACTTCAAGCTGTCCAACAACCAGCGCATCGCCTGCAGCCGCGGTCTCTCCGCCGGCAAGCTCAATACGGCCGTTTGCAAGTCCTACGCCTACCTCTTCAACGTGAAGACCTCGGAATATTTCCGCTGCCAGGTCTCACTGTCGCTGACCCGGGACAACAAGGAGGTCATCAACGTCCAGACCGACGGCGGCTGCACCAGGAAGCCGCGCGTGTTCGATACCGATTCCAAATACGAGTTCGATGCCACCGAGACCGAGCCGGCGAACACCAACTCCTTCTTCGGCAATGGCGGCTATTCGATCTGGGTGGCGGATACGACCCAGCAGAAAGTGCGCGGCTGCATGACGATCTCGTCCGGGCTCGGCTCGGACATCTCCAAGTGCGTCGACATGACGTTCCAATGAGCGGCGGCCTTGCGAGGGAGGCAGCCCGCCGCTCTGGGCTGCACCTGCGGTTCAAGCTGGTGTTACTGTCAATGTAAGATTGAACGCGGGGGCGCATCGGTCCCGGCCTCGCGCCGTGGGAGCGGGAGAGGCTGGTGCGCCCGTCTTTCGGATGGGTTGACCCCGCGCCCGCAGCCGTCCAATTTGCGGCAAAATCAATGGGAGGATCCATGCGTTTCTCGAAAATCTCTGGCACTGCAACCGGTTTCATTCTGGCGGCCGCCTGCATGCTCGCGGCGCCGGCGGCGCAGGCACAGAGCTTCATCAACGTGCTCACCGGCGGCACGTCGGGCGTCTACTATCCGCTCGGCGTCGCCATCGGGAAGATCTACGGCGACAAGATCCCCAATGTGAAAACCCAGGTGCAGGCGACCAAGGCCTCGGTCGAGAACCTGATCCTGCTGCAGCAGGGACGCGGCGAGCTCGCCTTCGCGCTCGGCGACTCCCTGAAGGCCGCCTGGAACGGCGAGGAGGAGGCCGGTTTCAAGACCAAGCTGGACAAGCTGCGCACCATCGGCGCGATCTATCCGAACTACATCCAGATCGTCGCGACGGCCGAATCCGGCATCAAGACGCTGGCGGACCTCAAGGGCAAGAGCCTGTCGGTCGGCGCGCCGAAGTCCGGCACCGAGCTCAACTCGCGCGCGATCCTCGCCGCTGCCGGCATGAGCTACAAGGATCTCGGCAAGGTGGAGTATCTGCCCTTCGCTGAATCCGTCGACCTGATGAAGAACCGGCAGCTCGGCGCCACCTTGCAGTCGGCTGGCCTCGGCGTCGCATCGTTGAAGGATCTGTCGACCTCGTCGCCGATCACCGTGGTGTCGGTGCCGAAGGAGGTCGTCGACAAGATCGGGCCCCCGTTCGTCGCGGCGACCATCCCGGCCAACACCTATACCGGCCAGGACAAGGACGTGCCGACCGCGGCCGTGATCAACTATCTCGTCACCAGCTCGGCGGTATCAGACGATCTCGCCTATCAGATGACCAAGCTGATCTTCGAGTCGCTGCCGGAGCTCGCCAATGCGCACGCCGCCGGCAAGGAGATCAAGCTGGAGACGGCGGCGCAGGACAGCCCGGTGCCGCTGCACCCGGGCGCGATCCGCTACTACAAGGAAAAGGGCATCCTGAAATAAGGACGCTGCTCGCCCGGCGTGCCTTGCAGGCCGGGTCATTCGCAACCGGCTGCGCGGGAAACCTTCCGCGCAGTCTTGTCGTTCAGGTGATTGCGGCCATGGTCAGCAGCGCCTGATGGGCGCGTTGGGGGGATCATGACGATCGAAGCCGTGAACATGGAAACGCCGGTCAAGGTCGAGTTCGACAATTTCGAGCACGGCTTTCCGGAGGGCTTCGGTCCCGGCCGCTGGGGCTATCTGGCCTACGGCATCGGTCTCGCGTTCGCCCTGTTCCAGCTTTATGTCGCCGCCTTCAACTATCTGCCGAGCCAGGTCGTGCGCGGCGTCCATGTCGGCTTCCTGCTGCTGCTCACCTTCGGCCTGATCGGCAACTTCACCGCCAGGACCGATGCGGGACGGATCGCGGGCTGGACCGTCGGCGCCATCGGTTTCCTTTGCGGCCTCTATCAGTGGATCTTCTACGCCGACCTGATCGCGCGCGATGGCGATCCGACCCGCGTCGATCTCGTGGTCGGAACCCTGCTGGCGGTCCTGATCTTCGAGGGCACGCGCCGGCTGATGGGACTCGCGCTGCCGCTGATGTGCGGCGCCTGCCTGTTGTACTGGTTCTTCGGCCAGTATCTGCCGGCGCCGCTCAACCATCGCGGTTATGATTTCGATCAGATCGTCACGCATCTGTCGTTTGGCACCGAGGGCTTCTACGGCGTGCCGATCTACGTCTCGGCGACCTACATCTTCCTGTTCATCCTGTTCGGCTCGTTCCTCGAGCATGCCGGCATGATCCAGCTGTTCACCGACGTCTCGCTCGGCCTGTTCGGTCGCACCCGCGGCGGTCCGGCCAAGGTCGCGGTATTCGCCTCGGGCATGATGGGCACGATCTCGGGCTCGGGCGTCGCCAATGTCGTCACCGTCGGCCAGTTCACGATTCCGCTGATGATCCGGTTCGGCTACCGCCGCGCCTTTGCGGCCGGCGTCGAAGCCACCGCGTCGATGGGCGGCCAGATCATGCCGCCCGTGATGGGCGCGGTCGCCTTCATCATGGCCGAGACGCTGGGCGTCGATTACTCGGTGGTGGTCAAGGCCGCCGTGATCCCGGCGATCCTGTATTTCGCCTCGGCGTTCTGGATGGTGCACCTGGAGGCCGGCAAGCACGGCCTGACCGGCATGAAGACGTCGGAGATCCCGAGCGCCTGGAAGGCGCTGGTGGCGCGCTGGTATCTCGTGCTGCCGCTCGCCGCGCTGGTCTACATGCTGTTCGAGGGCTTCACGCCGCTGTATGCGGGCTCGATGGGACTCGCGCTGACGGTGGCGCTGATCCTGGGCACCTCGATCACCATGGGCTTCTCCAACCAGGTGCTGCGCTACGTATTCTGGATCGGGCTCGCGCTCGTCGTCGGCGCGCTGTCGCGCAATGGCCTGCAGATCATTCCCGTCGCCTCCGTCGTCGTCGCGCTCATCGTCATCACCGGCTTCGTGCGCGGCGGCATGGGCACCTTGCACGCCTGCCGCGATTCTCTGGCGGAAAGTGCGAAGTCGGCGCTGACCGTCGGCATGGCCTGCGCCATCGTCGGCGTCATCATCGGCATGATGACCCAGACCGGCGTCGGCTCGATCTTCGGCAGCTGGGTGATCGGCCTCGGCAAGACCAGCCTGTTCGCGGCGCTGATCATGACCATGCTGCTGTCGATCCTGCTCGGCACCGGCATCCCGACCATCCCGACCTACATCATCACCGCAGCGCTCGCAGCCCCCGCGCTCGCCAAGCTGGGCGTGCCGCTGATCGCGAGCCACATGTTCGCGTTCTACTACGGCATCATGGCCGATCTTTCACCACCGGTCGCGCTGGCCGCGCTGGCCGCCGCCCCGATCGCCAGGGAGAATCCCGACAAGATCGGGTGGGAGGCGATGCGGATCGCGCTCGCCGGCTATGTCATTCCGTTTCTGTTCGTCTACTCGCCCGCGCTGATGCTGCAGCCAGGCGACCCGATGGAGGCGCAACTCGGCTTCATCGGCGCGGTCGCCTATGCCTCCGTCAAGGCGCTGATCTCGATCGGCTTGTTCGGCATGGTGGCGATCGGCTTCCTGTACGTGCGCATGACCCTGGTCGAGCGCCTGCTGGCGTTTGTCGCGTCGGTCTGCCTGCTTGGCGAATTTCCCTACAGCGACATGCTGGGATTTGCACTGGCGGTGGTGATCGTGGCGTGGCAGTGGCGGCAGCGGCCGCCGGCTGCCGTGGCGGCCTCCGCTTGAGCCTCTGCCTCGCGTCATCGGGTGTGGTGAAGGCGCTGGCCCTCGCCGGCTTCACCTTGGCCTGGACCCACTCGGTCGAGAAGACCGCGTGGCAGGAGGACTGGCGCGTCACGCCTGACGGTCTCGAACTGGTGCAGGCCCGCGTCAAGGGCTCCGGCGCCGGCATGGAGCCGCCGCCGGAGGCACGGCTGGTCGATGGCTGGTTCCAATGGCAGGCCCAGCGGGGTCCGCTGTCGCGGATCGTGCTCGCCAATTCCGGCGCGGCCGGCGAGTGGCGCATCTGCGCGGACGGGCAATGCCGGACGCTGTCGGACATCTTCGGCCATGACATCGGCGCCGCGACGATCACGATGAGCGCCTGTACCGAATAACGAACAAACGACGGGAGAACGCGATGGATCGTCTCAGGGGCAAGGTGGCGCTGGTGGTCGGTGCGGGCTCGATCGGGCCGGGCTGGGGCAACGGCAAGGCCACGGCCGTGACCTTTGCGCGGCAGGGCGCCAAGGTGTTCTGCGTCGACCGCAACAAGGACGCCGCCGCGGAGACGGCCTCGATCATTTCAGGCGAAGGCGGGCAGGCCGAGGCGTTCACCGCCGATGTCTCGAAGGCCGTCGAGGTCGAGGCGATGGTGAAGGCTTGCGTTGCCGCCTATGGCCGCATCGACGTGCTCGACAACAATGTCGGCATTGCCGAGATGGGCAGCGTGGTCGATGTCGATGAAGCGGAATGGGACCGCGTGTTCGCGGTCAACCTGAAGAGCGCCTATCTCGCCATGAAGCACGTCATTCCGGTGATGATCGGGCAGGGCGGCGGCTCCATCATCAACATCTCCTCAGTGGCCTCGATCCGCCACGTCGGCATTTCCTATGTCAGCTATGGCGCCAGCAAGGCGGCGATGAACCAGATGACACGCACGACCGCGGTCGAGTTCGCGCCGAAGCACGTCCGCGTCAATGCGATCCTGCCCGGGCTGATGAAGACGCCGATGGTCGAGCACTCCGCGGGGCTGGCCGCGAGCTACGCCAAGGGCGATGTCGAGGAGATGTGGAAGAAGCGGGATGCGCAGGTGCCGATGGGACATATGGGCGACGCCTTCGACGTCGCCAATGCCGCCTTGTTCCTCGCCTCCGACGAGTCGCGCTATGTCACCGGCACCATGCTTGTGGTGGATGGCGGGTTGACCTGCAGGAGCTAACTCTCTCTGCGTCATTGCGAGCGAAGCAATCCAGGGCCGAGCAAGGACTCTGGATTGCTTCGTCGCCTGCGGCTCCTCGCAATGACGAGGAGCGATACACTGCGCGATTATTGCGCCATTGCCAGCATGCTGCCGCCGATCGCGTGCCACGCCGACGTCACGCTGATCGGCCAGTTCAGCAGCTTCACGGCGATCAGCGCGAGTCCGCCATAGATGTAGACCGGGTGGACGCGTCCGAACGTGCGGCGGTCGTGGATGATCGCGACGACGAGCAGCAGGTAGGCGACGAAGGCCGGCGGGATCGTCACGAACACCGGCGGCGGGCCGAGCGGACCGGGGGGCGCCAGGAATGTCAGGAACCAGCGCGCCACGGCGGCGTCCAGCAGCGAGATGCCGGCGAGCAGCATCAGCCGCTTGTGGGTTTCCGGCCGGCGCAGATGGATAACCGCGAGCGTAAAGACCACGGCAAAGAAGGCGATGCCGCTGAGCGGCACGATGGCGAAGGCGATGCCCTCGTTGGCCTGCCCCATCGCCGCGGAACGCTTCATCGCCTCGATAGCAACGAGGAAGCCAAAGATCGTCATCGCCGTGGCGAGCGATACGCCGAAGATGCCGAACGAGCGGTGCCACGCCGTGCGTCCGGATGCGGCAAGCCAGCTCTGCAGCGCGAAATACAAGGTCCAGGTGAAGAACAGGAAGCCGTGGAAATGAATCACGGGCGCGCCGGAGAATGAGCCGCGGGCCAGTGGCAGCCAGTAGGTCGGCGCGAAGCCGATGATCGCAATGGCCATGCAGGCCAGAGCCATGTTGAAATAGAAATAGCGCGCAGGGGACGCAACGACGCCGCGTGCGCGCGAATTGTCGGTCAGAATAGTCATGCGGTTGTGTCTGCGGGAACCGCAACAGGTTCAAATGACGATCGAGGACGTCGCCGGGGCGCGCATCCACAACATCTTGAAGGGAATGCGCGGCACGATCACGCGCATTTCAGCCGGGGGCCGCGATCAGCTCGCGAGCCCCATTCGCAAGGGTTGCCTTCTGCAGGAAAGGACTGTCGCACCGCTGCTGCCACTGTATAGTTGAAGTCGCCGCAGAGGCGGTTACGCCCCGCGCGCCGTGCCGGATCGCCCACCACCTGAGAGAGCCATCTGCCTTGACCTCATCCGCCTCCTCATGGGTTGCAGCCGGTCGCCGGGATGGGCTGCTGCGCCTTGCCGCGCTGGTCACGCTCGGATGGCTGGCTTCGACCCAGGCCCATGCGGTCGGCGCGGCCGAGCCTGGCAAGGAGCCGGCGGTGGATGCCGGTGCCTGCATGGCGGCCTCGGAGGCGCGCGATGGCGACAAGGTGCTCACCGAATGCGGCGCCGTGATCGACAATCCCAAGGCCGCGAGGGCCGATCGCATCAACGCACTGATCGCGCGCGCCTCGATCTTCATTACCAGGGGGGAGATCGATCGCGCCATCGCCGATTACGGCGTCACCTTGCAGCTCAACCCGACGCTCGCCAGCATCTTCAATGCGCGCGGCGAACTGCATCGCAAGAAGGGCGACCGTCCGAAGGCGCTGGCCGATTTCGCCGCGGCGCTGCGGCTCAATCCGGATCACGCCAGCGCCCGCAGCAACTATCACGCGCTCGCAGTGGAGCTCGAGCGCATGGGCGCGCAGATGGCCGTCGCGGGCCGGCCGAGCTTCAATTGCGCCGCGGCGCGGCGCGCCGTGGAAAAGGCGATCTGCGCCGATCCGGAGCTCGCCAATCTCGATCGCGAGATCGATGGCGCGCAGGCCCGCGTCGTTCGCGAGGCGGCCGGCCCCGCCGCGGCACGCGCCCTGCAGCGCGAACAGGACGCGTTCATCGCGCGGCGCAACGCCGGCTTTGGCAGACCCGGCTACGATCTCAAGAAGGCGATGCAGGACCGCCTGCGGCGGCTGAACGGCGTCGACGGCTATTGATCATCGGCGTGGCCGCTTGAACCGGGTTCCGGCCGGAGACGACAACGGGGGAGATCAGCGTCTCAACCCGCAACAGTCGAAATTCCGAGCCCACGCCGATGCACGCTTTCATCCATTCGATTTCATCCCGCTCATCCTACCTCGCGCTGCGTCTTGCGGCCGGCCTCGTCCTTGGCCTCGGGGCCCAGCCTGCATTCGCTGCGGACCCCGAATGCGCTTTGGGCAGCAAGGCGCCACCGTCCGAACTCATTGCCGCCTGCTCGACCGCAATCGAGCAGGCATCGAGTTCGCCCAAGGATCAATCCATCGCCCTGGTCGCCCGCGCCGACGCCCGTGCCCGCACCTCGGGCGGCATGACCCAGGCCCTGAAGGACCTCGACCGTGCCATCGCGCTCGACGGCAAGAATGCGCGCGCCTACCGGCT
This sequence comes from Bradyrhizobium sp. SZCCHNR1015, assembly GCF_032489875.1. Lineage (NCBI taxonomy): Bacteria > Pseudomonadati > Pseudomonadota > Alphaproteobacteria > Hyphomicrobiales > Nitrobacteraceae > Bradyrhizobium > Bradyrhizobium sp. SZCCHNR1015. The sequence goes on along the minus strand of NZ_JAUEYW010000003.1, from coordinate 412,432 downwards.
GCGTGGCGACCTGATGCGCGAGGCCGGTGGCGATGCCGGCAAGGCGGCGGCCGATCTGAGCATGGCGATCTCGCTCGATCCGAATGACGCCGAGGCCTATGAGCTGCGTGGCGTCGTCTATACCGAGCAGCGCCGTCTTGATCGCGCTCTGGCCGACTACGACCAGGCGATCCGCCTGAAGCGCGACTTCGCGCAGGCCTATGCCGACCGCGGCGTCGCCTTCTACCTGCGCGGCGACAATGAGAAGGCGGTGCGCGACTATGACGAGGCGATCCGGCTCGACCCCGAACGTCCCCGCACTTTCACCAACCGTGCCGCCGCCTACAAGAAGCTCGGCCAGATGGACAAGGCGCTGGCCGATGACGACGAGGCGATCCGGCGCGATCCGAAGGTGTCGGAATATTACGACAATCGCGGCCTCACCTACGCCGCCATGAAGGAGTACGACAAGGCGATCGCCGATTATGACCAGGCGATCCGGATGGAGCAGCGGGCGAATTTCCTCACCAATCGCGGCGATTCCCATCAGTTCAAGAACGAGCTCGGCGCGGCCCTCGGCGACTACGACGCTGCGCTGCGGATCGATCCGAATTTCGCGCTCGCCTACAACAACCGTGCGGTGCTGTACAAGAAGATGGGCGAACGCGCCAAGGCGCTGGCGGATTACGAGGCGGCGCTGCGGCTGGATCCCGGCAACGACAATGCCATCGCCGGCCGGCGCGTCATGCTGGCCGAGATCAAGACGTTCGGCGCCGAGCCGCCGCGCCCGTTGAATGCGCCTTCGGAGCGCAGCGGGCCGTCGTTCGAATGCACCACCGCCGTGCGCGAGGTCGAGAAGGTCATCTGTGCCGACCCGCAGCTGTCGGTGCTGGACCTCGGCATCGCCGAGAGCTACGCCCGCCGGCTCAAATCGTCCCGTGGTCGCCTTGCGGTCGAACTGCGCAGCGCACAGCGTGACTTCATCGCCGAACGGAATGCCCGGTTCGGCAAGCCCGGCTACGACCTTCGTCTAGCCCTGCAGCGACGTTTGGACATGCTGCGCGACGCAGGGCATTGATCCGCCCGGGAAAGTGACCGGACTCCAGGTTGCGCCTGATCTGGATCAATTCATGACGGCTTGAACTGTCGCTTTGTCCCGTGACAATACTCGGGAATAAACACAGATCTTGGGGAAACGTCATGAGCGCTGCGAGCCGCTATCACGAGGTCCATGCACGGTCGCTGCAGGACCCGGAAGGGTTCTGGGCCGAGGCCGCCCGCGCGATCGACTGGATCGAGCCGGCCAAGACCATCTTCGATCCCGCGATGGGCGCCTATGGCCGCTGGTTTGCCGGGGCCGTCGTCAACACCTGCTACAATGCGCTCGACCGTCACGTCGCCGCCGGCCGCGGCGATCAGCTGGCGCTGATCCACGATTCGCCGCTCACCGGCTCGGTCACGAAGCTCACTTATGCCGAGATGCTGAAGGAGGTGCAGACGCTCGCCGCGATCATGCAGGATTTCGGCGTGGCCAAGGGCGACCGCGTCATCCTCTATATGCCGATGGTGCCGGAGGCCATGGTGGCGATGCTCGCCTGCGCGCGCATCGGCGCGGTGCATTCGGTGGTGTTCGGCGGCTTCGCCGCCAAGGAGCTCGCCACCCGCATCGACGACGCCACGCCGAAGCTCGTGCTGTCGGCGAGCTGCGGCATCGAGCCCGGCCGCGTCGTGCAGTACAAGCCGCTGCTCGACCAGGCGATCGAGCTCGCCGACAACAGGCCCAAGGCCTGCATCGTCCTGCAGCGTCCCGAGCATGTCTGCGAGCTCAAGCCCGGCCGCGACTACGACTGGGCGGCGCTGCGCAAATCCGCGCTCGCCAATGGCAAGCTGGCACCATGCGTGCCGGTGCTGGCGACCGATCCGCTCTACATCCTCTACACGTCCGGCACGACCGGCAAGCCGAAGGGCGTGGTGCGGGACAATGGCGGGCACCTCGTCGCGCTGAAATGGTCGATGGAGAATCTCTACGGCATCAAGCCGGGTGAGGTCTGGTGGTGCGCCTCCGACATCGGCTGGGTGGTCGGCCACAGCTACATCATCTACGGCCCGCTGATCCATGGCGCGACCTCGGTGATGTATGAGGGCAAGCCGGTCGGAACGCCCGATGCCGGCGCGTTCTGGCGCGTCATCAGCGATCACAAGGCGGTCGCTCTGTTCACCGCGCCCACGGCATTCCGCGCCATCCGCAAGGAGGATCCGGAAGGCACTTTCCTGCGCAAATATGATCTATCGCATTTCCGCACCCTGTTCCTGGCCGGCGAGCGCGCCGATCCGCCGACGGTGGAATGGGCCGAGCAGCAATTGAAGGTGCCGGTGATCGACCACTGGTGGCAGACCGAGACCGGCTGGTGCATCGCCGGCAATCCGGTGGGCATCGGGCTATTGCCGGTCAAGCACGGCTCGCCGACGGTTCCTATGCCGGGCTACCAGGTCGACATCGTCGACGAAGCCGCCAAGCCCGTGCCCGCCAACACGATGGGCTCGATCGTGATCAAGCTGCCGATGCCGCCGGGCTGCCTGCCGACCTTGTGGCAGCAGGAGGAGCGCTTCAAGGAATCCTATCTCAGCGAATTCCCCGGCTACTACAAGACCTCCGATGCCGGCTACAAGGACGAGGACGGCTATATCTTCGTGATGGGCCGCACCGACGACATCATCAATGTCGCCGGCCACAGGCTGTCGACCGGCGGCATGGAAGAGATATTGGCGTCGCATCCCGACGTCGCGGAATGCGCCGTGCTCGGCATCAAGGATGCGATCAAGGGCGAGGTGCCCTGCGGCTTCATCGTGCTCAAGGCCGGCGTCTCGCGCAGCCCGTCGCAGATCGAAAAGGAGATCGTGGCGCTGGTGCGCGACAAGCTCGGACCGGTCGCCGCGTTCAAGCTCGCCATCACCGTCGGCCGGCTGCCGAAGACGCGCTCCGGCAAGATCCTGCGCGGCACGATCAAGAAGATCGCCGACGGCGAGCAATGGAGCATGCCGGCCACGATCGAGGATCCCAAGGTGCTCGAGGAAATCGGCGAGGCACTGAAGAGCCGGGTGTAGCGTCACGCTGCTCAGGTCACCGGGCGGCGCGGGTCACTCTCAAGCCTCTCCATGAACACGCAAACAGCGTGTTCATGGTCCCGTATGCAGCGGCCGCTCCGTCGCTTGCCCCTCATGGTGAGGAGCGCCGACAGGCGCGTCTCGAACCATGAGGCTGCAGTGGGGGCCTCGCCTTCGAGACGCCCGCCTCTGGCGGGCTCCTCAGGGTGAGGAGCACAAGTTGCAGTCGAACACGGCTCTGCCCTGGAGCATCATGAGGCGTCGACATCCGCGCCCTCGGGCTTGACCCGGGCGCCCATTGTCGTCAAGCAACGGGCCGGACCGCCCGATTGACGAGAATGGAACGTTCGATGCGACAGACCTCCGCCCGCCTGGCCCTGGTGCTGATGGCCGTGCTTTCGCTCTCGGCCTGCGCCTCGCGCAACCAGGGTCCTGCGGTGGCGATCGGCAATGACGATGATGATGCGGTCTGTCAGGCCGGCGGCAAGGTCGCGCCGGGCTCCGCCGAATATGTCGCCTGCCGCAAGGATCGCGACGTGCAGCGGCAGCGCGCCGAGGCGCGTGCCGACCGCCGGCAGCGCGATCTCGGCGAATACATGATGAACCATCCCGACCGGCCCTGAGCGCCAGTGCAAGCGCCTCTCATGGCCCGTGACTTCGATGCAACAGTTGCGTGACATCGGCGCTGCAACAATGCCGATTGATTGAGATCAAATCCAAGCCCATGGCGTCCCTGCCACACCTGTGACCGCAAGGCGCGGCCGTGCCCGCGCAAACGTTGCTCAAGGGTGGTGGTTATGGGGACCTCGATGAACAGAATCTTGAAACTCTCGTCATCGCTGCTGGTGCTGGCGGCGATCTGCGGAGCCATGGGCTCGGCGCAAGCAGCCGACCTGCAGGCGGCGCCGGTCTATACCAAGGCGCCGGTGGTCGAGGCGTGGAATCCGTGGATGCTCCGTGTCCGCGCGCTGGGTGTGCTGCCGGATGCTGGCGGCTCCACCGTGAACGTGACCGGCGTGCCGGCGCTGTCGTCGCCGAATTCCGGCCTGTCGATCTCCAACTCGGTCGTCCCCGAGCTCGACATCAGCTACTTCTTCACCAGGAACATCGCGGCCGAGCTGATCCTCGGCGTCACCCGGCATTCCATCGGCGGCACCGGCTCGCTCGACGGCCTCAACATGGGCAAGGCCTGGCTGCTGCCGCCGACGCTGACCCTGCAATATCACTTCACCGATTTCGGCGCGTTCAAGCCGTATGTCGGCGCAGGCGTGAACTACACGGTCTTCTTCAACCAGAGCGCCGCGAACCAGGTCTGGAACGGCCTTGCCGTCACCAACCTGCACATCTCCAACCAGTGGGGCGCCGCGGTCCAGTTCGGCTTCGACTACATGCTCGACAGGCATTGGGGCCTGAACGTCGACGTCAAGAAGCTGTGGCTGCAGCCGAACTACTCGGCGACCGTCAACGGCGCAATTCCGGTCACCGGCCGCGCCAACATCGATCCGTGGCTGGTCGGCGTCGGCGTCACCTACAAGTTCTGACTTGTTGCGTTCCTCCCAAGACTGCATGGCGCCGGCATCCCCGGCGCCATTTTTTTGGGGGAGAATTGCTGCTGGCTAGTTTTGAGTTTGGCTGGAGCTCGCGCCTCCCCCACCGCTGTCGTCCCGGCCTTGAGCCGGGACCCATACGCCGCGGCGGGAATGAAGGACGAGGCGCTGAGCCACGACCGGCTTGGGCCGTTCCGCAAGCCTGTGGTTATGGGTCCCCGCGTTCGCGGGGACGACACCGATGATTGTGGCAGGCGCTGTTGATGGCCGATAGAGATGGACGCCCGCGCGTCCTACTCTTCGTCCTCGTCCTGCTTCTTGCCGCCGATGGTCTTGAGCTTGGCGAACACGGCGTCGACGTTGAGATCGTCCTCGTCGCGGCCCGCCGGCTCGTACTCGTCCTTGCGGGTGGTCTCGGAGGCCGGCAGCAGGGTGGCGCCGCTGTAATTGGCGTCGAGCGGCTTTTCCTTGGCGGCGCGCTGGACCTCGAAGTCGAGCTCGATCTGCGAGCACAGGCCGAGCGTCACCGGATCCATCGGCGTCAGCGTCTGCGCGTTCCAATGGGTGCGGTCGCGCACGCTGGCGATCGTGGTCTTGGTGGTGCCGACCAGGCGCATGATCTGGGCGTCCTTGAGCTCGGGATGGTTCCGCACCAGCCAGAGGATGGCGCTCGGGCGCTCGTGGCGGCGCGACACCGGGGTGTAGCGGGGGCCCTTGCGCTTGGGCTGCGGCGGCAGCACCACCTTGCTCTCCTGCAACCGCAGGCGGTAGTTCGGGTCGCGCTCGGCCTTCTCGATCTCCTCGCGGGTGAGCTGCCCGGTCGAGATCGGATCCATGCCCTTGATGCCCTGGGCGGCGTCCCCGTCGGCGATGGCGCGCACCTCGAGCGGGTGCATCTTGGTAAAATCGGCGACCTGGTCGAAGGTCAACGCAGTATTGTCGACCAGCCACACGGCAGTTGCCTTCGGCATCAGCGGGGCGTTGCTCATGGCAAATCTCCTTTGTGCTCCGCCCCGGCCCTGGGAGGCGAAACCTGTGGTCATCGGCGATGACGGGAATTGGCCCTATATAAGCCGTCCCGGGGGCGGGGCGCAATGGCCTGGAGAAAACGGCCTTGACAGCGCTCGAAAGCAGTCCCAAGTCCTACCCAAACGAGTGTCAGACCCAAGCTCTTCGCGTATCGACCGCCCCCGCTTGCCGGCCCGGGGGTCCGTGGTCGCCGAAACCAGCCCGCACAGATCAGCTCAGACCAGCCCCATGGCAGCCAAACCAGACCTCAAAATCGTGCTTTGCTCGCCGCGCGGCTTCTGCGCCGGCGTGGTGCGCGCCATCGACACCGTGGAACGGGCGCTCGCCATCTATGGCGCCCCGGTCTATGTCCGCCACGAGATCGTGCACAACAAATACGTCGTCGACAGCCTGAAGACCAAGGGCGCCATCTTCGTCGAGGAGCTGGCGGAGATTCCCGACAGTACCAACGCACCGGTGGTCTTTTCGGCGCATGGCGTGCCGAAGTCGGTTCCCGCCGAGGCCCAGGCGCGGAACTTCTTCTCCCTGGACGCGACCTGCCCGCTGGTGACCAAGGTCCACCGTGAGGCCGCGATCCATTTCAAGCGCGGCCGCGAGATCCTGCTGATCGGCCACTCGCACCATCCGGAGGTGGTCGGCACGGTCGGCCAGCTTCCGGCCGGCGCCGTGACGCTGATCGAGACCGCCGAGGACGCGGCGACCTTCACCCCGAAGGACCCGGACAACCTCGCCTTTGTCACCCAGACTACGCTGTCGATCGACGACACCAAGGACATCGTCGCGATCCTCAAGGGCCGGTTCCCGAACATCTCGGGCCCGCACAAGGAGGACATCTGCTACGCCACCACCAACCGCCAGCTGGCGGTCAAGAAGGTGGCCCCGGTGGTCGACGCGCTGATCGTGGTCGGTGCGCCGAACTCGTCGAACTCGCAGCGCCTGCGCGAGGTCGCCGAGCGCGAGGGCTGCCCGATTGCGGTGCTGGCGCAGCGTGCCTCGGACATCGACTGGGCGCGCTTCGAGGGCATCAAGAGCCTGGGCATCACCGCCGGTGCCTCGGCGCCGGAGGTGATCGTCGAGGAGATCATGGGTGCCTTTGCCGAGCGCTACGTGCTGCATGTCGAGACGGTGTCGGCGGCCGAGGAGAACGAGTTCTTCCCGCTGCCGCGCTCGCTGCGTCCGGAAGCGGCCGCCGAGTAAGCCGGCCGCTTGTTTTCCGCCCTCGGCGGCCTCTCGGCCTTGAACCCGGCGCCCGCATGCGCGATGAAGGGCGCAACGGGCCTGTCCGGTGATGAAGTTCGCATCGGAGAGGCGGGGGCAGGCGAACTTCGACAACTGGGATAGCGCATGGCGGTCTATACCGACGTCGCCGCCGACGAGCTTGCGGACTTCCTCAAGACCTACGACATCGGCGAATTGCTGTCCTACAAGGGCATCGCCGAAGGGGTCGAAAACTCCAACTTCCTGCTCCACACCACCAAGGGCTCCTACATCCTCACGCTGTACGAGAAGCGCGTGGCGGTGGACGACCTGCCGTATTTCCTGGGCCTGATGGCCCACCTGGCCGAGCGCGGCGTGAGCTGTCCGCAGCCGGCGCGCAATCGGGACGGCGCGGTGTATTCGAGCCTGTCCGGCCGGCCCGCGGCGATCATCAACTTCCTGGAAGGCATGTGGCCGCGCAAGCCGAACGTCACCCACTGCGCCGGGGTCGGTGCGGCGCTGGCGCAGATGCACCTCGCCGGGCGCGACTTTCCGCTGGTGCGCAAGAACCCGCTCTCGGTGTCCGGCTGGCGCTCGCTGTTCGCCCAGGCGGGCGACCGCGCCGACACGGTGCAGGCCGGCCTCTCCGCGCTGCTCTCGACCGAGCTCGATCATCTCGCGCGCGCATGGCCGACGGATCTGCCGGAGGGCGTCATCCATGCCGACCTGTTTCCGGACAACGTGTTCTTCCTCGGTGACAAGCTCTCGGGGCTGATCGACTTCCCGTTCTCCTGCAACGACATTCTGGCGTATGACGTCGCGATCTGTCTCAACGCCTGGTGCTTCGAGTCCGATCATTCGCTGAACGTCACCAAGGCGCGCGCCTTCTTCAACGCCTATGGCCGCGTCCGGCCGCTGTCGGAGGCGGAGCTGGAGGCGCTGCCGCTGCTGGCACGAGGCGCGGCGATCCGCTTCCTGCTGACGCGGCTGGTGGACTGGCTCAACGTGCCGCCGGGCGCGCTGGTCAAGCCGAAGGACCCGCTGGAATATGTCCGCAAGCTGCGCTTCCACCAGGCGGTGACCAGCGTGCGCGACTACGGCATCGGTGGAGCAGTGGCGTGAGCGAGCATCCGGTCGTCAGCATCTACACCGACGGCGCCTGCTCGGGGAATCCCGGGCCCGGCGGCTGGGGTGCGATCCTGCGCTTCGGCGACAAGGAGAAGGAGCTCAAGGGCGGCGAGCCGCACACCACCAACAACCGCATGGAGTTGATGGCCGCCATCTCGGCGCTGGAAGCGCTGAAGAAGTCGTGCCAGGTCGAGCTCTACACCGACAGCCAATATGTCCGGCAGGGCATCACCGGCTGGATCCATGGCTGGAAACGCAACGGCTGGAAGACCGCCGACAAGAAGCCGGTCAAGAACGCCGAGCTGTGGCAGCGGCTCGACGCCGCGCTGAAGCCGCACAAGGTCAACTGGCACTGGGTCAAGGGCCATGCGGGGCACGCCGAGAACGAGCGCGCCGATCAATTGGCGCGCGACGGCGTGGCGATGGCCAGGATGCAGAAGAACGTGCGCGGCTGACGTCACGGCACCACTACGGACGCCCGGGCGAACTCCGCTCGATGGCAAAATCGTCCAGGAGCGGTGAGCTGCGGCCCTCGATCAAGGCAGCGATCAGCTCGGAGGCGAGATAGCTGAAGGTGATCCCGTTGCCGCCATATCCGTAGGCCGCATAGATGTTGGGAGCGCGCGGAACGCGGCCGATCAGAGGCAGCCCGTCATCGGTCGTATCAAACGTTCCGGACCACTGATAATCGAAATCGACGATCGCGCGCGGCCACAGCGCCGAGAGCTCTGCGGCGAGCCGCCGCGACTTGTCCGGAATGGCGCGGTCGCGAGCTTCGGGCTCGATGAGGTCCTCATCGTCCTCTCCCCCGAAAATGATGCGCCCGTCAGCCGTGGTCCGGCCATAGTGATAGTCTTCGCTGCTCTCCCAGATCAGTACGTCGTCTCGCCAGAGATTTTGTGGCTGGGGCCTGGTCGCGACGGCCCAGCTCGACGCGACACGATGGATCGTCGGCTGGATGATCGCGGGCATTGCATATCCTGTCGCCAGGACGATGTGACGGGCTTCGATCTCATGTCCACTGTCGAGGCCGACCGTGGCACTCGCCTTGCCGCTGTCAAAGGCCACCGCATCACCATGGACCAGGCGCGCGCCCTGCGACAGCGCGAGGGACAGCAGACCACTTGCGAGCTTGACCGGATCGGCTTCGGCCGCGCCGGGAGACAGGATCGCCCCGGCGCGGGCAAACCCGAAATGCTCGAGCAGGGTTCGGTGATCGAGGAATGCGCCGGGAAGCCCGGCCCGAACGCGTTGCTCCAGCTCTTCCCGCAGCGAGCGGGAATCGTCTTCTCGCGCAAGGTAGAGCGATTGTCTCGGCCGCAGTTCGCCAGGCAGGTTGCGCTCGCCGACCAGGCGCATCAATTCGTTCACCGCCCGCAGACTCGCCTGATAGCACCGCGCAGCGCGTTCGAAGCCGATCATCACCGAGAGCTCACTCAGCGACCGGTCGATCTCCCACAACAGCATGGCCGTGCTCGCAGCCGTACTGCCGCGGCAGGGCTTCTCGCGATCCATCACGACGACGTCGCGGCCTTGACGGGTCAGCCGTTCGGCCATCATCGCGCCGGTAATCCCGGCGCCAATGATCAGGATGTCGCAACGGAAGTTTGAAACGACGGCGGCCATCGGAAACGAAGGTGCAGCCGCCCATGGCGGTCGCGCGCTGCGGACATCTTCCTGCGCCAGTTGCTCGGTCTGCTCGCTGAAGATGCTGGCCTCCCCTTGTTCCATGAACCGGGGCCTACAACGCGTCCGAGCGGCTTTTGTTCATCTAGGATTGTCGCTGCGACGGCTGCTGCGCTCTTCTGGTGGTAGAACGCAGGCTCGGTCGAAGCAGAAGAAAAAAGCCCGCGGGGGCACCGCGGGCCTTCGGATCAGGTCAGGAAAGCAGGATCACAGCTGCCCGAGCAGCGTGTCGCCGCCGGAGACCTCGACCTTGCCCGGGGCGGCTTCGAGGTTCAGCTTGGTGACCGTGCCGTCCTCGACCAGCATCGAGTAGCGCTTCGAGCGGATGCCGAGGCCGGCGCCGGAGGCGTCGAGCTCCATGCCGATCGCCTTGGTGAACTCGGCATTGCCGTCGGCCAGGAACACGGCCTCGTCGCGCTGGTCGGTGTCGCGCTTCCAGGCGTTCATCACGAAGGCGTCGTTGACCGAGACGATCGCGATGGTGTCGACGCCCTTGTCCTTCATCGCATAGGCGTTGAGGAAGATGCTGGGCAGATGCATCTTGTGGCAGGTGCCGGTGTAGGCGCCGGGCACCGCGAACAGCGCGACCTTCTTGCCCTTGAAGATGTCGTCGGTGGTTTTGACCTGCGGGCCTTCGCCGGTCATGACGCGGAATTGGGCCTGCGGCAGCTTATCGCCAACCTTTATGGTCATTCGAGTTACTCCTTCCCCTGGATGTGTCTTGGATCTGTCTTGCGCGGTGCGCGCTACACTATTCGGCAGGCCGGAAACGGCAACGGCCCGCCGCGATCACGACTCCGTCATCGCACAACGCTGCCGCCCCGCCAACGGATCAGGCCGCCGCTGCCGGCTTCTTCTTCTCGTCGCGCAGCTCCCGGCGCAGGATCTTGCCGACATTGGTCTTCGGCAGCTCGGTCCTGAACTCGATCTGCTTCGGCACCTTGTAGTTCGTGAGCTGCTCGTGGCAGTGCTTGATGATGTCCTCGGAGGTGAGGTTGGGGTCCTTCTTCACCACGAACGCCTTGACGACCTCGCCGGTCTTCTCGTCCGGCAACCCGATCACGGCGGTCTCCAGCACGCCCGGATGGGTCGCGATGACCTCCTCGACCTCGTTCGGATAGACGTTGAAGCCGGAGACGAGGATCATGTCCTTCTTGCGGTCCACGATCTTGACCGAGCCGTCCGTGGCCATGACGCCGACGTCTCCGGTGCGGAAGAAGCCGTCCGCCGTCATCACCTTGGCGGTCTCGTCGGGACGATTCCAGTAGCCGGCCATCACCTGCGGGCCCTTGGCGCAGATCTCGCCGGCCTGGCCGAGCGGCACCTCGTTGCCGTCATCGTCGCGGATCGACAGCCAGGTCGATGGCAACGGCAGGCCGATGGTGCCGGTGAACTCGGTCGAGGTCGGCACGTTGCAGGTCAGCACCGGCGCGGTCTCCGACAGGCCGTAGCCCTCGGCGATGCTGCAGCCCGTCACCTGCTTCCACTGCTCGGCGACCGGGCGCTGCACGGCCATGCCGCCGCCGTTGGAGACCTTGAGCTTGGAGAAGTCGATCTTCTTGAAGTCAGGATGATGCAGCAGGCCGTTGTAGAGCGTGTTGACGGCCGGGAAGGTGTTGACCTGATACTTCATCAGCTCCTTGATGAAGCCGGGAATGTCGCGGGGATTGGGGATCAGCAGATTGGCGCCGCCGGCGCGCACTGCGAGCAGGAAGCAGCAGGTCAGCGCGAAGATGTGGTAGAGCGGCAGCGCGCAGACGATCAGCAGCTGATCGACATGCGGCGGCCGGTCCATGACCGGCTGCAGCCAGGCGTCGTTCTGCAGCACGTTGGCGACGACGTTGCGGTGGAGCAAGGTGGCGCCCTTGGAGACGCCGGTGGTGCCGCCGGTATATTGCAGGAAGGCGACGTCGTCGGGGCCGATGGTGGGCTTCTGGAAGCGCTTGCCTCGGCCGGCGGCGAGCGCATCGTTGAACGGCACGGCGCCCGGCAGCGAGAACGCCGGCACCATCTTCTTCAGGCGGCGGACGACGAGGTTGACGATCACGCCCTTGAAGCCGAGCAGGTCGCCCATGCTGGCGACGACGATGTGTTTGACCTGGGTGTGTCCCACCACCTGCTGCACGGTGTGGGCGAAATTCTCCAGCACGATGATCGCCTCGGCGCCGGAATCCTTGAGCTGGTGCTCGAGCTCGCGCGGCGTGTAGAGCGGGTTGACGTTGACGACGGCGTAGCCCGCGCGCAGCACCGCGGAGATCGCGATCGGATATTGCAGCACGTTCGGCATCATCAGTGCGACGCGCGCACCCTTCGCCAGACCCAGGCCCTGCAGATAGGCGCCCATCGCGACCGACATCTCGTCGAGCTCGCGATAGCTGATCGCCTTGTCCATGCAGATGAAGGCGCGGCGATCGGCGAATTTCTTGAAGCTCTCTTCCAGCAGGTCGACGAGCGACGGGTATTTGCCCGGATCGATATCGGCGGGAACGCCGGCCGGATAGTGCTTGAGCCAGATGCGCTCCATGACCCTTCCTCTCTGATCGTCTCTTGTTCGTATATCGGCAGCCGCCTCTCTGGGGCCGGCGGCGCCAATATCGAATTTCCGGCCGTTCAAGGCAAGCGGCCGGCGCGTCGATGAAAGGGGAGGTACAGGCAGTCCGGGCCGAGGGCCCGCGCCAGTTGCTGGCTGCGTCAGTATGCGCCGCGCGGGATCAGCCGTCCTTCGGCGCGGGCTTGCCGTCCGTCTTCGGCTTTGCGGCGGCCTTGGGCTTGGTGGGCTTGGGCGCGTCGGAGCCGGCTTTTTCCGCCGGTTTTCCGCCGGCTTCGTGCTTGGCGGCGACGTGGCGTGCCGCGCCCGGCTTGGCGTTCGACGGCTTGGCATCCGACGGCTTGGCCGCGGCCTTCGCATCCGCATCGGTCTTGGCGGCGGTCCGGGTCGCCGGCTTGGCATCCTTGCGGGCGGCGGCATGCGCCTTCTTGCCGCGGTGCCTGGCCGGGGTCTGCGCGTCGGCATCGGCGGCGACAGCTGCGATCAGCGCCGCGCCGGTGCGCGTCGGGCCGGTGTAGACCACGACCGGCTCGGACGGAGCGGGGGCCGCCGCCAGCAGTTCGGACGGCTTCATGGACGGCGCCTGCAGGCCGGCGAGCAGGGTGCCGCCGGTCGCTTCGCCGTCCGCACCGGCAACGGTGTCCTCGTCCTCATCGCTGGCCGGCCGGTGGCGGCGGCCGTTGCACATGTCGTCGCGCAGGTTGGGCGGCGTCGCGTCGACCGGGGCCAACTGATCGACCGTGCCGAGCGGCGACTTCAGCCAGCTCAGCTGGTTGCCGTTGAAGCCGCGGTCGAGCATCTGGATCGCGCGCACGGCGCGCATCTGTCCCGAGGAGGCGCCGAGCACCACCGCGATCAGGCGCTTGCCGTTGCGGGTCGCCGACGCCACCAGATTGTAGCCCGAGGCGCAGATGAAACCGGTCTTGAAACCGTCGGCGCCGGGATAGCGCCCGATCAGCTTGTTGAAGTTCTGCACCACGCGGCGGCCGTAGCGGATCGACGGGATGTGGACGAAGTATTCGTACTCGGGAAGATCGCGGATGATGGCGCGCGCCAGGATCGCGAGATCACGCGCCGAGGTGATCTGGCCGTCGGCAGGCAGTCCGTTCGGATTGACGTAGCTGGTCTGCGTCATGCCGAGCTTGCGGGCGGTGTCGTTCATCATCGCCGAGAAGCCGTCGATGGAGCCGCCGACGCCCTCGGCGAGCACCACCGCCATGTCATTGGCGGACTTCACCAGCATCATCTTGAGCGCGTTGTCGACGGTGAGCTGCGTGCCCGGCCGGTAGCCCATCTTCGACGGCGACTGCGAAGCCGCGGTCGGCGAGACCGTGAACAGCGTGTCGAGCGTAATCCTGCCCTCCTTGACCGCCTTCAAGGTGACATAGGCGGTCATCAGCTTGGTGACTGATGCTGGGTACCAGGGATAGGTCGCGTTCTGCGCTTCCAGCACCTTGCCGGTGTCGGCTTCGACGAGCAGCAGCGCCTCGGCATGGGCCCAGCGCGGCGCGAGCACGAGAGCGGCAGCGAGAACGATGATCTTGATCGGGGAATAGCGGAACAACAGGCGAAGCGTCTGCACTGGTCAGATCCGGTCCTTTGAGACCCGCCTCGCGCGGCGAGGTGGGCAAACGGGCTTTCGGGTTTCAAGCGTGTCCGGTGCCGCTTCGGTTGCGGCAGGTCGCGAACCTATACCGGCTCGACGCTGGCGAACAGAGCCCAGCCATTCAATTCCACGATGAAAGCGTCCCGCGATCAGGCCTTGACGGTGGTGCCGTCGCTGTCCGGCGCGACAAGCGACGCGCGTGCGTTCTCCTGCACCATGAACTGGGCCTTCGCGAGTTCCGCGAAATGGCCGCCCTTGGCAACGAGTTCATCGAACGTTCCGCTTTCGATCACGCGCCCGTTCTCGAACACCAGGATTCTCGTTGCATTGCGAATCGTCGAGAGCCGGTGTGCGATCACGAAGGTCGTGCGTCCCTTCATCACCTCGTCGAGCGCCGCGTTGAGCTTGGCCTCGGTGACGGCATCGAGCGCGGAGGTCGCCTCGTCGAGAATCAGGATCGGAGGATCCTTCAGGAGGGCACGCGCGATCGAGAGCCGCTGGCGCTCGCCACCGGACAGCATGCGGCCGCGCTCGCCGGCGTTGGTATCGAAGCCCTGGTCGGCACGATCGATGAAGTCGAGCGCCTGGGCGCGCGCGGCGGCGGTGCGCAGCTCCTCGTCGGTCGCGTCCGGCTTGCCGACCAAAAGGTTCTCGCGGATCGAGCGATTGAACAGCAGCGCCTCCTGGAACACGACGCCGATGTTCCTGCGCAGTGCCGCGAGCTTCAATCCGCGGACGTCCATGCCGTCGATCCTGATGAAGCCGGATTGCGGATCGAAGGCGCGATGCAAGAGTGCAATCGCGGTCGACTTGCCGGCGCCGGTCGGTCCGACCAGCGCGATGGTCTGGCCGGGCAGCGCGGTGAAGGTGAGGTCCTCCACCGCCGGCCGCTTGCCGTCATAGGAGAACGAGACGTCGTTGAATTCGACCAGGCCCGAGAGCCGGCCGACCTCGATCGCGTCGGGGCGGTCGCGCACGGCCGGCACCGCATCGAGCACGGTGAAGAACTCGGCCAGCCGCGGCGCCTCCATGAACACGTTGTTGATGAAGGACACGACCTGCTCGAGCTTCTGGATCAGCATGGTTGCGAACGACACGAACATCACGATCTCGCCCACGGACGTCAGCCCGGCCTGATGCAGGGCGATGCCCAGCGTGAAGATCGCGAGCACGGTGATGGTGGTCGAGGCACGCGTGATGACCGTCACCAGCGCCCACCAGCCGAGCACCGGCATCTGCACCGACAGCAATTGTCCGGCCACGGTGCGCAGGCCCTGCACCTCGGCATCGATGCGCACGAAGCTCTGCACCAGCGCGACATTGCCGAGCGCGTCGGAGGCACGCGCCGACAGGTCGCTGTAATGCTCCTCGACCTCGCTCTGCATGCCGTAGGTCTTGCGCACGACCAGGGTCGTCAGCACGGTGAACACCACGCACAGCACGAACAAGAGGATCGCGAGCCGCCAGTTCAGATAGAGCGACAGCGGCAGCAGCACCAGCACCGACATGATCGCGGCGAAGTGCTCGCGGAAGAACGACAGCCACAGCTTCCACAGCGCGTCGGTGCCGTTGATCATCACCTTCATCAGCCGGCCGGAATGGGTGCCGGAATGGAACGTCAGCGGTAGCTGCAAGATGTGCTCGAAATAGCTCGTCAGCACCGCATGGCGCTGCCGGTGCGCCAGCCGGTCGGCCTGCAGCGCGACCCAGGCGCTGGCCAGTATCGTGAACAGCCCGAATCCGGCCCAGGCCGCGAGCAGCGGCCAGGCGGTGCTGGTCGAGGCGTTGCCCGAGAGCGAGTCGACAATGCGTCCGAACAGCACCGGCTCGGCGAACTGCGCCACCGCCAGCGCCAGGTTGGCGATCGCGAGAAACCAGCCGAGCCGCGCCTCCTTTCCGAGCAGATGGAGCACGCGGGCATAGATGCGGAGCAGGGACATGGGCGGGGCGCTTCGTGTCGGCAGTTGGAATCAGCGCTGGGCGCGCGGCGCCATGTTAGCAAGGGAACGGCCGCCGCGGCGAGCGCTCAGTTGACCAGCCGGCTGTCGGCGGGCGGCAGGAAGCTGTCGTCGAAGATGTCGGCGGGTTGCGGACGCTTGTGGTGGAATTTGCCGTCCTCGGCGAGTTGGTCGAGGGCCCGCTCGAACCGGGCGGGATCGATGCCGCCGATGCCATCGCGTCGGACGTCCGGCGTCAGCACGTTGTCGACGAGCACGCTCTGCAGCCGCTGCAGCTCGAGCTCGCGGGAGCCGTCATTCATCCGGCCCACCACGTCGGCGATCGCGCCGGCAGGGTCCTTGATGGCAAGCTGGAGGCCCGACGTCAGCGCGCGCAGGAAGCCCTTCACGGCAGCCGGCTGCTTGGCCGCAAAGCCGGGATTGACGATCACCGCATGGCCATAGGCCTCGCAGCCATAATCAGCGAAGCGCAGCACCGCGAGATCGGCGGCGGGCACGCCGCGGTCGCGCAGATTGATCGCCGAGAGATACGAGAAGCCGCTGACGGCATCGACCTGGCCGGCCGACAGGATCGGCTCGCGCACGGCCGCGCCGACGCGCGACAGCTTGATGGTCTCGGGCCTGAGATGGTTGTGCCTCACGACCGCCGGCCACAGCCGGATCGAGAGATCGCCCTCGGCGACGCCGAGCGTTTTGCCTTCGATGTCGCCGAGCCCGTTGATGCCGCGACTCCTGCGCGCGATGATCGCGTAAGGCGCCCTGTTGAACAGCACGAACACGGCCTTGACCGGCTGGCTGTTCGACGCGTCGCGATAGCGGATCAGCTCGTTGATGTCGGCGAGCGCCATGTCGGCCTCGCCGGAAGCGACCCGCGCGATCGCATCGGGAGAGCCCTTGGCCGTGGTGATGGTGACCGTCACGCTTTCGGTGGCAAACAGCCCGCGGCTGGCGGCGAGGACCAGTGGCGCCATGCTGCCATCGAGCGGCCGATCCAGCGCGAACATGACGGCGACCGGACGTTTCGGCTCCTCCGCCGCAGCTTCCTGTCGCGACAGGCATGAGGGCACGACGACGACGGCGAGGAGCGCCAAAGCAAGCAGGGTGAGGGATCGTCGCATGCGCATCATGTCACGCCGGTATTCGCAGGCCGTACCGGTCTTGTCACGCCGGTATTCTAATCAGTTCGCCGGCCGTCGCGGGATCGAGCCGCGGGATCGTCATGTCAATTTCGTGACAACGTCGCTGTCTCGCTGCCCGCTCGGGGCCGGCGGTGCCTGATCATGTCGGATCGAATGTGAATGGTCCATGAGCAAGGCCTGCGGCGATTTGCGGCTTCGACTCCGGGTTTCGCGAGGGGAACTGTGGGCGCAGTTCGCGAGTTGGTGCGCGAGATTGGATCGTACGGAGAAAACATATGATCGCACAGCGCGGAAGTTTTTCCCGCTTTGGCCGTGCTACCGTCCTGGCGACGGTGGCCGCGGTGACTTTGACGGCCGTGCAGCCGACACTCGCCTTTGCCGGCTCCGCGCCGGCCGAGAAGGGCGTCGTCGCCAAGACGGCCAATGATGGCGGCCTGACCGATGTCAGCGCGCGCCGGCGCCACTATCGCGGCAATGGCGGTGCGGCGGCTGCGGCTGCCTTTGCCGGCATCGTCGGCACCGGCCTCGCCATCGCGGCGGCGCAGAACCGCCGTTCCTACTACGAGGACAATTATTACTATGGCCGGCCGGCCTATTACGGCTACGGGCCGCGCTATCAGTATTACGGCGGCGGCCCCTATTACGGTGGCGGCTATCATCATCACCCGCATTGGTGATGTGAGATCGGATGAGACGATCCGCCGGCCCCGTGCCGGCGGATTTTTTCTTGCCTGCTGCGAACGTTAATATGCGGGCCATCGATTTTAACTAGTGTGGCGAGATGACTGATTCGATCGATCGGCTCTATCGCGCTGTCCTGGCGGCCAGGGATCTCGACCCCGCGCGATCGCGCACGGCCAAGCTGATGCAGCAGGGCACGGCCAAGATGGCCAAGAAGCTCGCCGAAGAGGCGATCGAGGTCGCGATCGATGCCGTCGGCGGCGACGCCCAGGCCGTGGTGCGCGAAAGCGCCGACCTGATCTACAATCTGGCCGTGCTGTGGGCCGAGCTCGATGTCCAGCCCGAGGACGTCTGGCGCGAGATGGAACGGCGCGAGCTGATGCTCGGCATCGCCGAGAAGCTGCCGAAATCGCCCGCGAAGGTCGCCAAGGCCGCGCCCGGACGGGTGGCGGGGCGACCGATCGTCGCGGCCGACCGGACGATCCGCAAGCGGCACTAGTGTGGCGGTCCGATTCGGACCGGCATATGGGCCATGGACAAATCCTGCCCGGTTTGCTTCATCGCCACCATGCTCAGACGGATCTACGACTGGTGTATCGACGCCGCCCACAAGCCGCATGCCATGTGGATCATGGCCGCGGTCGCCTTCGCTGAAAGCTCGTTCTTTCCGGTGCCGCCGGATGTGATGCTGATCCCGATGTCGCTGGCGAAGCCGCAGCGGGCCTGGCTGTTCGCCGGCGTCTGCACGGTGGCCTCGGTCCTCGGTGGCATCGTCGGCTACGGCATCGGTGCGCTGCTCTATGACTCGCTCGGCCATTGGCTGATCCAGCTCTACGGCCTCGGCGACAAGGTCGAGGCGTTCCGCGCCTCCTATGCCGAGTGGGGCGCCGTCATCATCCTGCTGAAGGGATTGACGCCGATCCCCTACAAGCTGGTCACGATCACGTCGGGCTTCGCCGGCTATAATCTGTTTCTGTTCATCGTCTGCTCGATCATCGCGCGCGGTGGCCGCTTCTTCATCGCCGCGATATTGCTCAACCGCTATGGCGAATGGATCAGGGTGCGCATCGAGAGGCATCTCGGCCTGTGGGTGGCGATCGGCGCGGCCGTGCTGGTGGCCGGCTTCGTCATCGCCGTGAAGCTGATCTGATGCGGCCGCTGCGCCCGGGGCGGGGGGCGGGGGCAGCGCTGCTCGTGGTCGTCTCCGTGCTCTCTGCCGCCGCGGCATGGGCGCAAACGGCGCCTTCCTTGGGGTTGCGAGAAGCGCCGCAACAGCCACCGCAGCAGGCGCCTGCCGTCCAGCCTGCGCCGCCCTCCAATCCGGGTCTGGTGGAGGAGCTTGGCAAGCTGTTCGAGAAGATGTCGATCATTCCGCTGAAACCTTCGGGCGATGCCCGCGCCGAGCCGCCGGCGGCCGGCAGCGATCCCACCGGCGCTGCCGCGGATCAGCCCGCCGCGACACCGGTGCAGCCCACTGGCCCGGTCGCGCCGAAGGGCGGCGCCGACACCAAAGACGTGCTGAAGGAGACCGGCGAGACCTTGTCGCGCCTCGCCAAGCCCTCGAGCATGATCACCGGCCGCTCGGTCTGCCCGATTGCCACCAACGGCACGCCGGATTGCAAGCTCGGCGCCGACCGGCTGTGCCAGGGCAAGGGCTACAAGGACGGCAAGAGCCTCAACACCGACTCGGCGGAGACCTGCTCGGCCAGGGTGCTGATCCCGGGCCGGCAGCGCAAGCCGGGCGACTGCCGCACAGATACCTTCGTCACCTCGGCACTCTGCCAATGACGCCTGCATGCCAGCGCCTCAACGCAAGACCGTGATCGGGCTTTTCCGGTCCCTCTGCGGGCGAATTGCCATCACGGCTTGATGTCGGGCATGCTCGCGATCACGAGCGTCTCCGCATTTCACAACGAGGAATTCCCATCCATGTCCATGCCCGCCTTGTTCAAGGGCCGCCTGTCGATCCCGGTGATCGGCTCGCCGCTGTTCATCATCTCCGTGCCCGACCTGGTGATCGCGCAGTGCAAGGCCGGCGTGGTCGGTTCGTTTCCGGCGCTGAACGCGCGGCCGGCCGCACTGCTCGACGAATGGCTGGCG
This sequence comes from Bradyrhizobium sp. SZCCHNR1015, assembly GCF_032489875.1. NCBI lineage: Bacteria > Pseudomonadati > Pseudomonadota > Alphaproteobacteria > Hyphomicrobiales > Nitrobacteraceae > Bradyrhizobium > Bradyrhizobium sp. SZCCHNR1015. The sequence continues at coordinate 392,729 of NZ_JAUEYW010000003.1, read as the reverse complement.
CGCATCACGGAAGAGCTCGCCGCCTATGACCGGGCGCATCCGGAACGCCCGTCGGCGCCGTTCGCCGTCAACCAGATCGTGCATCGTTCCAACAACCGGCTCGAGCAGGATCTCGCGCTGTGCGAGAAGTACAAGGTGCCGATGATGATCACCTCGCTCGGCGCGCGCGAGGAGCTGAACCAGGCGGCGCATGGCTGGGGCGGCATCGTCTTCCACGACGTCATCAATCAGTTCTTCGCCCACAAGGCGATCGAGAAGGGCGCCGACGGCCTGATCCTGGTCGCGGCCGGTGCCGGTGGCCATGCCGGCACGATCTCGCCGTTCGCCTTCGTGGCGGAGACCCGGAGCTGGTTCGACGGCCCCATCGCGCTGTCCGGCGCGATCGCCAACGGCCGCGCCATCCGCGCCGCGCGCGTGCTCGGCGCCGATTTCGCCTATATCGGCTCGGCCTTCATCGCCACCAAGGAGGCGAACGCCGTCGAAAGCTACAAGGACATGATCACCAAGTCCGGCGCCGACGACATCGTCTATTCGAACCTGTTCACCGGCGTGCACGGCAACTACCTGAAGCCGTCGATCGTCGCCGCCGGCCTCGATCCGGACAACCTCCCGACCTCCGATCCGTCGAAGATGAGCTTCGGCACCGATGCCGCGGGCGAGCGCGCCAAGCCGAAGGCCTGGAAGGAGATCTGGGGATCGGGGCAGGGCATCGGCGCCATCAAGGACGTGCTGCCCGCCGCCGAGCTGATCGCGCGCTTCAAGAAGGAATATGACGAAGCGATCGATCCGCCGCTCTGAGCGGCTTCGCGCCGGACAAAAGAAAAAGCGCGGCAGCCTGGGCTGCCGCGCTTTTTTAACCCGTAATAAGCTGGACGAGTTACTCCAGTTCGATCGCCTGGAACTTGCCGCGCTCGTCCAGCGCCGTGCCCCAGATCTTGTGCGAGGCCTGGTGTTCGGCGCGGCCGAAGCCGAGCTTGGCGCCGAGACCGAGATCGATGTCACGCATGTTCTCCAGCGTATCGATCAGCGCCTCGGTGTCGAGCTGCGGGCCAACCCGGCGCAGCGCCTGGATCAGCACGTTGGCCGAGACGTAGCCTTCGAACGACACGTAGGACGGTGCCTCGCCCGGGAAGTACTTCTCCAGTGCGCTCTTGTATTCGAGCACGGCGCTCGAATAGCCGCCGACGGCCGGCACCACCTGGGTGACGATCACGCCGCTGGCATAGCGCGGGCCGAGCAGCATCAGCTCGTCGGAGAGCTCGGTCGAACCCACGAAGGAGACGTTGGTGTAGATCATGTGCGGGAACAGATCGCGCGTCTTCTCGATGAACTTCGCGGCGGCGCGATAGGTTGCGACCATGACGATCGCCTTGGGCGGGTTCTTCAACGCCCTCAGCTGGTTGACCGCGTCGTCGACGTCGACCGTGTTGCGCTTGTAGTTGAGGCGCAAGATGGACGTGTCGGCAAGGCCGAGCGTGCGGAAGGCCTTGGCCACACCGGAGAAGCCTGCATCACCATAGGCGTCCTGCTGCGCGAACACGGCAATGTCCTTGGCTGGCAGGCGGCGCAGCTTGACGAGGTAGCGCACGACGGTGTCGGTCTCTTCCGCGTAGCTGGCGCGATAGTTGAATACATAGCGATCCGGCGGATCGTTGCGCAGCAGGTTGGCGCCGGTGAACGCGCCGTAGAACAGCACGCGACGCTGCAGGGCGTAGGGCATCGCCACGGCAGAAGTTGGGGTGCCGACGTTGCCGACGAAGCCGAACACCTTGTCCTTCTCGTAGAGCTGCTTCATCGCGTCCAGCGTCCGCGACGGCTCGTAGCCGTCGTCGGCCGAATAGATCCGCAGCGAGCGCCCGGCGATGCCGCCGGCGTCGTTGGCGCGGTTGAAGGCAGCCTCGATGCCCATCTTCATCTGGCGGCCGAGCTCCTTGGCAGCGCCGGAGAACGGAGCGGCGATGCCGAAGCGGATCTCGTTGGCGGTGACGCCCTGGACGTTGGTCGTGGACGCCGGCGGCAGCGTCGCGGTCGGTGCCGTCGCAGCGACAGCCGCGGACGGGGCGATCACCCCGGCGAGGCTGGTGGCGGTCTGGCTCGGCGCGCTTTGCCCGAGCGAGCGCTCGAGCTCGGCGAGCTGGCGGCCCGCGGAGTTACAGTCGGTCTGAGCCGCCCCGACGCGGTTGCGTCCATCGGCGACGTAGCCGTTGAAGACGCGGGTGAGCTCGTCACGATCCGAGCCGCCGGTGGAGGCCTCCCGGATCACCTCGCGAAACTTGTCGACAATGGCCTGAACGCGGCCCTGGTCGATCGCCTGACAGGCGGATGCTGCTCCCACGATCGGCCCGACCCGGCTCGCAAGATTACGCACCACATCCGCATTGGTGCCCGCCGCGCTGGCGGGCGTTGCGAGCAATGCCGCAACCAAGAACACGCTACAACGAAAGTTCATTGCCACTATCCCACTTTGGACCCCATCCAGGTCTTCCGCCTGGTGAATTGACGCCGTGTCTGCGACGGAGAAGACATAAGACCGTCACCATGCACAGACCAGCCTTTCCTAAGAGCATGACCATTTCGGTAACCCGACACGCCTTTTTCCGATCATACTTTAGGACCTGCTAACGAAACGTCTTCACCAGTTCTTCCCCTTCGAAGCTAATTCTACTCAAGTTCGATTGCCTGATACGTGCCGGTTTCGTCGAGTGCGGTGCCCCAGATCTTGTGCGAGGCCTGGTGCTCCGCGCGTCCAAATGCGAGCGTCGTGCCGAGGCCGAGATCGAGGCTGCGCATCGATTCGAGCGTGTCGACCAGCCGCTCGGTGTCGAGCGGATTGGTCTGCTTCAGCGCCTGGATCAAAATCGTCGCCGAGATATAGCCTTCGAGTGACGTGTAGTCCGGTGCCTCGCCGGGCGCGTATTTGGCCAGGGCGTTCTTGTAGTCGAGCACGAGGCTTGAGTAGCCCGAAACCGCCGGCACGCCCTGCGTCACGATGACGCCGTTGGTGAAGCGCGGGCCGAGCAGCTTGAGCTCGGTCGCGAGCGAGGTCGAGCCGACGGCGGACACGTTGGCGTAGATCAGGCCCGGCACCGCGTCGCGCGTCTTCTCGATGAACTTCGCGGCGGCGCGATCGGTCGCGACCATGATGATCGCCTTCAGTCCCGGCTTGTGCGCCTTGACCTGATTGACCGCCTCTTCCACGTCCATCGTCGCGCGCGGATAGTTGATTCGCGTCACGGTATCGCCGATGTTCAACTGTCGGTAGGCCTTCGCGACACCGGTGTAACCGTCGTCGCCGAATGGGTCCTGCTGGGTGAACACTGCGATCTGCTTGGGCGAGACGCGCTTCATCCTGATCAGGTAGCGCACCAGCGCGGCAGTCTCCTCGGCGTAGCTCGCCCGATAGTTGAAGACGTAGCGATCCGGCGGATCGCGTCGCACCACGGCTGCGCCGGTGTTCGGCGCGAAGAACAGCGTGCGCCGCTCCAGCGCATAGGGGATCGCCACCTGCGAGTTGGCGGTGCCGACGTTGCCGATGAAGCCGAACACCTGCTCCTTGTCGTAGAGCTGCGTCATCGCCGCCAGCGTGCGGTTCGGATCGTAGCCGTCGTCCGCCGCCACGAGGCGGAGCATGCGCCCGTTGACGCCGCCGGCATCGTTGGTGCGTGCGAACGCGGCCTCGATGCCCTGGCGCATCTGACGCCCGGTCTCCTTGCGGATGCCGGAGAACGGCAGGACCATGCCGAAGCGGATCTCGCGGTCGGTGATGCCGCGCACGGGGCCGGCGGTGACGGCGCCGGTCGTCGTTTCGGCCTTGACCGGTGTGATCGGGGCCGTCGCCGTAGCCGGCTCGCCGAGCGAGCGTTCGAGCTCCGTCAGTTGCCGCTCCGCGGCCGCGCAGGTCGCCTGCGAGGCGCCCGTACGACTACGGCCCTCGGCGATGTAGCCATTGAAGCTGCGGGTCAGCTGATCGCGCTCGCCGTCATTCCTCGTCGCCTGGCGGATGGCTTCGCGGAATTTGTCGACCATGCCCTGGACGCGGCCCTGCGCGATGTCCGGGCAGGCGGATGCCTGTCCCACGATCGGCCCAACCCGGCTGCCGAGCTCCCTGACGACGTCGGGAGCCGCCGCCAGAGCGGGGCTGAAGGGAGCTGCGAAAACACTCCCGATGATCAACGTGGACCAACGCACGGCCATCGAACCTTCCACCTGCTCAGCCTGTTTCAAACCCTCTTCGTTCTACTATTCGTGGCATTTCGAATTAATGTCGGGTTTCTCTGTCGCTCTTTTGTCGTGGTAGTCGAGGCCGTCGCGCCTCCAGCGGTATCCTATTCAAGTTCGACGGGTTGGTAGGTGCCGCTGTTGTCAAGCGCCGTGCCCCAGATCTTGTGCGAAGCCTGGTGTTCGGCGCGGCCGAAGCCGAGCTGCGTGCCGAGGCCGAGATCGACGTTGCGCATGTTCTCGAGCGTTTCGACCAGTTGCTCGGTATCGAAGTTCGGACCGGCGCGCTTCAGTCCCTCGATCAGGATGCTCGCCGCGATGTAGCCCTCGAGCGAGGTGTAGTCGGCCGGCTCGCCCGGGGCATATTTCGCAAGTGCGGTCTTGTATTCGAGCACTAGGCTCGAATAGCCGGAGACGCCGGGCACGGTCTGGCTGACGATCACGCCCTCGGCGTAGCGCGGTCCGAGCAGCATCAGCTCGCTGGCGAGCGCCGAGCCGGCAACCGCCGAGATGTTGGCGAAGATGACGCCCGGAAATACGCCCTGGGCCTTCTCGATGAACTTGGCTGCGGCACGCGTCGTTGCCAGCATCACCACCGCCTTGACCGGGGTCTTCAGCAGCTTCAGCTGATTGATGGCGTCGTCGACCTCGACCGTGTTGCGCGGATAGTTGACCCGGACGATCGAATTGTCGCTCACCCCGAGCGTCCGGAATGCCTTTGCCACGCCGGCGAAGCCCGCGTCGCCGAAGGCGTCGTTCTGCGCGAACACGACGATCTGGCGCGGATGCAGCCTTCGCATCTTCACGAGATAATGGACCAGCGCGTCGGTCTCCTCGGCATAGCTCGGCCGGTAGTTGAAGACGTAGCGGTCGGGCGGATCGTGGCGCACGACGTTGGCGCCGGTATAGGGCGCGAAGAACAGCGTGCGGCGCTCGAGCGCGTAGGGGATGGCGACCGCGGCGGTGGCCGAGCCGAAATTGCAGATATAGCCGAACACCTGCTCCTTCTCGTAGAGCAGTTTCATCGCATCCAGCGTGCGCGCGGGATCGTAGCCGTCATCGGCAGTGACGAGCTTGAGCATGCGGCCGTTGACGCCGCCGGCCTCGTTGACGCGATTGAACGCCGTCTCGACGCCGATCTTGAGCAGTCGCCCGCTCTCCTTCACCGGTCCGCTGTAGGGAATGACCATGCCGAGCTTGATCTCGCTCTGCGTCACCCCGCGCACGTTGCCGGCCGGCGGCAGCAGTTGCGCCGGGACGGTCGCGGCCTGCGCCGTCGCAGGTCCGATGCTCACGGCAGGCAGGTTCGCGCGCGCCGGAGGCGGCGCTGCGATGGATCGTTCGAGATCGGCAAGCTGCCGATCGGCGCCGCCGCAATCCATCCGGCCTGACGTGACGAGGCTGCGGCCTTCGGCCACATAGCGATCGAGCAGGCGCGTCAGCTCGTCACGGTCGGCCTCGCTGGAGGCGGCCTCGCGGATGACGAGCTGGAATTTCTCGATGATGGCCTGGATGCGCGGCCGGGCGATGTCGCGGCACGCGAGTGCTGCGCCAATGATCGGGCCGACGCGGCTGCCGAGCTGGCGCGCCACGCTCACACTCTCGCCGGGCGCGGCAACGGCCTCGCCGGCCACGAGGGACGCGAGCAGGATGGCTGCCACACGGGCGTGAGCCAGCGGACGGCGTGCTGCCGCTTTCTGCGGTAGGACGTCGATCATCGTCGCCTGTGAAGTGTTGGAAGCTGGATCAGTCGTAGAGGGTTAGCGAACCCGCTCCATCTGACCCGTCTTCTGGTTCCACTGCATGAACTGCTGCAGCATGGGCTTTTCGGGATTGTCGGAATCTGCCGCGGGCTCCGGAGCGTCCGCGAGCAGCGACTTGAACTGCGACAGCGCCGGGGCGGCCTGAGCCTCGACCCGCTCCGGCAGCGCGCTGGTCTGGTCCGCCTTGGCGTCCTGCACGTCGGCGGCGACCGGCGGCAGCGTCTTCATCGACTGCACGGCGGCGACGAAGGACGAGCTCGCGTCGGGCTGGCGCCACACCGGCACGATGTTGACGAAGAACAGCGCGACGACGGCGGCGACGCCGGTTGCGGCGGCGAAGCGGCCGGCCACCTTGAACACGACCGAGCGGCGGTCGCGCTCGCGCTCCAGATCCGGCGGCTCGCGCATGACCTGGGGATTCAGCGATTGGCGAAGGGATTCGAACACGGCGGTCTCCAGGCGAGCATCGAGCGGTCCTTGCTGTCCCGAAGCGGGACGCTCGGCCGCCTCCGCTGCCTTGGCATTGTCACCGACGAGAGATAGACGCGCGGCTTCCGGACGTTCGCGCAGCCACCGCGGTGCATAGTGCAGCGGGTCCTGCGGGTTCATCGGATTCTGTTCACTCAACGAACTCATACGCTACTCCTCTGACGCTCGATTCCGGTAAACTGATACGCTTCTGCCACGGTCGTATGAGAGCTAGTTTCAAACGAAGAGCGGGAGCGGTTCTGCCACTTCAGATCACACGGAATCATTTGCAGAATCAGACGTTTCGCGTCGATCAGCGATCGCACGCCAGCAGTCCCTTCCTGCAAGGCGCCGTGGCACGTTTGCCGTGCCTTGGGCGCCTCTATCGATCCCATGCCCCGCCCCCTGACGAGTGTCAATCGATCGGAACTTCCTAAAGCCGTCGGTTCCGAATTATATGTACGTTAAAGTTATCATCATGATGTGATTAAAATGAGGCATGACAGGTCTTGACGCAGATGCTCATGAATTGCGTCTCATTGATGCCAACATTGCGCCTTGATTCGATCATCATCGAACTATGTCGGGCGGGCCGCTGTCGATTTTTGAGCGGCTTAGCGTCGATTTAACCATCCGTTAACCATCTGGCGCCGACAGTTAACCAATCACTAAGAAGGGTTGGGTCGGATGGTCATGAGTGCCAGCGCTGAAACGGTGCGTCCTGTTATTCGTCTGCGCGGGCGCTCCTACGTCGCCTTCGTGTTTTCGCCGGTCGTGCCGATCGCCGATTGGCTCGCCGAACTCGATGCGACGCTCAAGGGATCGCCCGGCTTCTTCGTCGGCAAGCCGATCGTGCTCGATCTCTCCGCCGTGGACCTGAGTCCGCTCGCCATCACCCATCTCATCAAGAGCATCGAGTCGCGCAACATCCGCGTGCTCGGCCTCGAAGGCGTCGAGCAGGGGCGGCTGTCGCTCGGCATGCCGCCCTTGTTGTCCGGCGGCCGTCACTGCGCCGTGCAGGAGATCGAGCCGGAGAAGCCACAGCTGCAGCAGCCGACCTCGCTGCTGCTCGACCAGCCCGTACGCTCGGGCCAGTCGATCGTGTTTCCCGATGGCGACGTCACCGTGCTCGGCGCGGTGTCGTCGGGCGCCGAGATCGTCGCCGGCGGCTCGATCCACGTCTACGGCGCGCTGCGTGGCCGCGCGATGGCCGGTATCAACGGCAACGCGGCGGCGCGCATCTACTGCCAGAAGATCGAGGCCGAGCTGGTCGCGATCGACGGCTACTACCAGACCGCCGAGCAGATCGACGCCGCGTTGCGCGGCCGGGCCGTGCAGGCGCGGCTCGAAGGTCATTCCATGAAGATCGTTGCATTGAACTGAGTAGCAGGAGGATTCGTGACATGTCGAAAGTACTCGTAGTGACGTCGGGCAAGGGTGGCGTCGGCAAGACCACCACGACGGCGGCGATGGGCGCGGCGCTGGCGCAGGCCGGCGAGAAGGTCGTCGTCGTCGATTTCGACGTCGGCCTGCGCAACCTCGACCTGGTGATGGGCGCGGAGCGCCGCGTCGTGTTCGATCTCATCAACGTGGTGCATGGCGTCGCCAAGCTGCCGCAGGCCCTGATCCGCGACAAGCGGCTGGAGAATCTGTGGCTGCTGCCGGCCTCGCAGACCAAGGACAAGGACGCGCTGACCGAGGACGGCGTCGGCCGCGTCATCACCGAGCTGCGCAAGACATTCGACTGGGTGATCTGCGACAGCCCGGCCGGCATCGAGCGTGGCGCGATGCTCGCGATGCGCTATGCCGACGAGGCGCTCATCGTCACCAATCCGGAAGTATCGTCGGTGCGCGATTCCGACCGCATCATCGGCATGCTCGATTCCAAGACCGTGCGCGCCGAGAACGGCGAGCGCGTCGAGAAGCACATCCTCATCACCCGCTACGATGCGGGCCGTGCCGCGCGCGGCGAGATGCTGTCGATCGACGACGTGCTGGAGATCCTGGCGACGCCGCTGCTCGGCATCGTGCCGGAGAGCCAGGACGTGCTGCGCGCCTCCAATGTCGGCTGCCCGGTGACGCTCAACAGCCCGGCCAGCGCGCCGGCGCGCGCCTATCACGATGCAATGCGCCGCCTGCTCGGCGAGGAGGTCGAGATGCAGATCCCGACCGAGCGCAAGGGCCTGATGAACCTGCTCCTGGGACGGAGGGCTGCATGAGTGTGCTGCGGCTCTTTACGGGGCGTGCGGCCTCCGCGCCCGTCGCGCGGGAGCGGCTGCAGATCCTGCTCGCGCATGAGCGCAGCCTGCGCGGCCAGCCCGATCTCCTGATGCAGCTGCGCGAGGAAATCCTCGCCGTGGTTTCGCGCCATGTGGTACTTGATCCGGACAAGGTCATCGTTCGCATGGACCGGGGAAAGCATGTCTCGACGCTCGAGGTCGACATCGAACTGCCCAATGGCGCCGACCGCGCCTTTGCCAGCGCCGGCTGAGACGTGGCGAGGCGCGCGCTGATGCGGCCGATCTTCCGCATCGCGGACAATCGGGTCGCCGTCAGCTCCGATGCTGCGGGACCATGGGATCCGACCATGCAACATGGGTCTGCGCCATCGGCGCTGGCCGTGTGGGCGGCCGAGCGCATTCCCACGAAGTCGCCGATGCGCATCGCCCGCGTCACCATCGACCTGATGCGCCCGGTGCCGCTCGCAGAGCTCCTCATCGAGACCGAGGTGCTGCGCGAGGGGCGCAAGATCCAGCTCTGCGCCGTGCGCTTGCGCGCCGGCGACACGGTGGTCGTCACGGCGACCGTGCTCAAGATCAGGCAGGATGCGGTGCCGCTGCCGGACGATGTCGGCGAGCTGCAGGTCGATCTGGTCGGCCCCGACGAGGCGCTGCCGGAGCCGGCTGATTTCTCGACCAGCCCCTTCGTGCGCGGCATGACGCTCCGCGCCGCGCGCGGCCGCTTCGGCGTCAAGGGACCGGGCGCGATCTGGTACCGCGTCGACTGGCCGCTCGTCGACGGCCATGCCGTATCGCAGGCGATGCGCGCCGTGGTCGCGAGCGACTTCTGCAACGGCACCTCGGCCGCGCTCGACTTCCACAGCTACACGTTCCTCAATGCCGACCTCACCGTGAACATGGCCCGCGAGCCGGTCGGCGACTGGATCCTGCTGGACGCCGAAAGCTGGATCGGCCCGGACGGCGCCGGGCTGGCGATGGCGCGATTGGGTGATGCGAGAGGCTATTTCGGCCGCGTGGTGCAGAGCCTGGTGATCGAGAAGCGGTGAGGGGGCGGTCCGCCGTCCGTATCTCGTTCATAGCGGGTTGGCGAACTGATCACCGCACCAGTGCTGCTTCGCTTCCAACGGCGCGCCGCGGCGAGGTGTCATGAGGTTGCGCCGGTGATCGGCGGTTGCTTGCTTCGTTACGGGTGAACCAATCAACCCTGCGCCAAGCTCCGCTGCGCCCACTCCCCCGCTCGCGGGGGAGTGTTGGAGAGGGGGCGCCACGCACACCGCCGCTGGAGCGGCCCCCTCCCTAGCCCTCCCCCGCAAGCGGGAGAGGGAACGCACTGCCGTTGTTGCGACTGAACGAGTCCGACCACGAATGATCTCGCTCTCATGCCGCGCGCACCGTGCCGAGGAAGCGCCCGACCTCCAGCTTCAGCCGGTTGCTGTCCTGCGACAGCGACTGCGCCGCCGACAGCACCTGGGACGAGGCCGAGCCGGTTTCGCTGGCGCCATGCTGCACCTCGGTGATGTTGGACGACACTTCGTGCGTGCCCTGTGCCGCCTGCTGGATGTTGCGCGAGATCTCCTGCGTCGCGGCGCCCTGCTCCTCGACCGCCGCGGCGATGGTCGAGGAAATCTCGGACAGCCGTTCGATGGTGCCGCTGATCTCCCTGATCGCGCCGACCGACTCCTGGGTCGCCGCCTGGATGCCGGAGATCTGCTGGCCGATTTCGCCGGTCGCCTTGGCGGTCTGCTCGGCCAGCGCCTTGACCTCGGAGGCGACCACGGCGAAGCCGCGGCCGGCTTCGCCGGCGCGCGCCGCCTCGATGGTGGCATTGAGCGCGAGCAGGTTGGTCTGCCCGGCAATGGTGTTGATCAGCTCGACGACGTCGCCGATGCGCGCTGCGGCCTTGGACAACTCGCCGACGCGGTCGTTGGTCTTGCGCGCCTGGTCGACGGCCTCGTTGGCCATCCGCGCGGATTCCTGCACCTGCCGGCTGATCTCGGTGACCGACGAGCTCAGCTCCTCCGTGGCGGATGCGACCGACTGCACGTTGGCGGTCGCCTGCTCGGATGCGGCCGCGACGGTGGTGGTGCGCTGCTGTGTGCGTTCGGCGGTCGAGGTCAGCGTCGTGGCCGACGCTTCGAGCTCGGTCGAGGCCGAGGAGACCGTGTTGATGATCTCACCGACCGCGCTCTCGAAGCTGTTGGCCAGGTCATGCATGTCGCGCTTGCGCCGCTCGACGGCGAGCTTCTCGGCCTCCGCCTGCTCGGCGCGCAGTTTCTCGGTCTCGATGGCGTTGTTCTTGAACACCAGCACGGCGCCCGCCATGTTGCCGATCTCGTCCTTGCGGTCGGTGCCGGGAATCGGCGCCGCCATGTCGCCGCCGGCGAGCCGGCGCATCGCCTCCGTCATCGCCGTGATCGGGCGCGACACGCCGGCCACGATCAGGTAGCCCATCGCGATGCAGAGCAGCGCCGCCAGTGCGATCACACCCAGAATCCAGGCGCGCGAGGACAGATAGACCGCGGCGCCCTTGTCGGCTTCCTTCTTGCCCTGCTCGACGTTCCAGGCGAGGTCCTGTTCCAGCGCCTTGCGGGCCAGCACAAAGTCGTCGCGCAGCTTGCCCATGAACAGCGTGGTTGCGGCGTCGACCTGGTTCTTGCGTGACAGTTCGAGCAACTGCTTGCTGTCGTCGAGATAGGTGGTCCACGGCGTCTTGAACGCAGCCACCAGCGCCTTCTCCTCCGACGTCGTCACCGTCGGCTCGTAGAGGCGCCAGGTCTTGTCGAACAGCTCGAGGCTTTCGGCGATCTGCCGTTCCTGGATTGCCTTTTCGTCGGCCGTGGTCGCCAGCAGGAACTGACCCTGCCGGGCACGATATTGCTCGATCGATTTGGAGATGGTTCCGAGCCATCCGGTCGCCGGCAGCCAGTTGTCGCGCACTTCCGCAGCCGAGCCGTTCACGCTACCGAGACGATCGATGGAGAAGCCGCCGAGCCCCATCGCCGTGATCAGCACGATGCCGAACGCCAGCAGGACCTTGTTGCGAATGGACAGGTTGGAAAACGACGGCATCTGCGACTCCGGCTTCGATAGGTCCAGGGATTGGGTGCAGCCGGCTCGAAGAGAGCGCGTTACTGCAAATCGGCGCGACGAGCGCTCGTCGGTGAGGCGTCGTGGTCCGCGCGTGCGCCCGATTTGGCCGGGGATTTATAAAGATTGCTCTAAACTTGAGCAGACCAGGATAGCCGTATAAGTACGGCGCGCTGCGAACTACACGCAGATGGAACTACGCGCAGGTGAACGGAACAAGCGTCATGGCGAAATCAACGAAGGCTGAAGGTGCCGGCGAGGGGAGCCAGTCTCCGTCGGAACTGATCGACGTCCGGATCAAGCAACTCGGTGACTGGCGCGGCGTCACGCTCGGCCATGTGCGTGATCTCATCAGACAGGCCGATCCCGATATCGTCGAAGAATGGAAGTGGCGCGGCGTTCCCGTGTGGTCGCATGGCGGCATCGTTTGCACCGGCGAAACCTACAAGGCGGCTGTGAAGCTCACCTTCCTCAAGGGAGCTTCGGTGCCTGACCCTTCCGGCCTCTTCAACGCCAGCCTCGACGGCAACACCCGCCGCGCCATCGACCTTCACGAAGGCGACGTGATCGACGAGGCGGCGTTCATGGCGCTGATCCGCGCCGCGGTTGCGCTGAATGGGACGAAGCGGAGCGGTCGGAAAGCGTAGCAGGGGCGGTGCAGCAGCGGACGGCAATCCTCACGCGTCGCTGCCCGCCCGGGGTCGCGAGCCAACGGGCCGCTGCGCATGCGCGGCGCGATGACAGGCGATGACAGGCTTAGCGAAGCACACCAGCTGCAGGAAACGGTCGAGCACCTGACGAACTCGCTGGAGTTGCGCCGCGCAACGAAACCGGCTATTCAGCGCCACCCCAACTTCAACGCAGGAGGCGACGATGTCCAGACTCGCACGCTTCCCGGGCTCGCTGCGCGATCATTGACGCGGCCACCGGGATGATTGTCCCGGATATGATCTGACTCTTTCACAACTCATCGAAAAGCCCGCGGCCCTCCTGGCCTGCGCTTGAACACTTGTGTCATGACATCTCATCCTCTGCTGACTCCGCGCCGGGAGCCGGTGCGTTCTTCGTTGTGTGAACGTCGGCTGCGGCGCTATGCGTCTCGTTTCCAGTCCCGCGTCACTGCGCTGGCGCAGCGCCATCCGCATCTCGCCGACCTCGCGCTGAGCTTTCCGGCGCTGTTGTTCGCGCTGGCGGTGCCGTGCAAACAGGTTGACCCGGAGCCGGCGATTGCTCGCGTGATCGCGGGACGTTCGCTTGCCGAGGCGGCCGCCGCGGCGGGCCTGCCGATGTGGCTGCGCAAGCTGCCGCCGGAGGCGTTCGTTTGTCCGATCCCGCGGCTGCCGGATGGCGATCTGTTCCGCAGGCAGATCGGCAATCACTTGCCGCGCTCGCCGAAGCTGATGCCGATATGGCTGCAACTCGTCTCGGAGATGGCGACCATCGCCCATGAGGCCGCCGCCGTCTGGATCGCGCGGGAGTACGTCCGTGCGCCGAAGATCGTGAACCGCGACCGCGTGCATCTGCTCGCCCTGTGGATCTGGTTCTCTGGCCAGCCCGGCCGTCTCGCCCACGATCTCATCGACCGGCCGTGGACGCCGGACATGAGGCTCGATGCCGCAATCACTGCCGCATCCAACTGGCGCGGTCGGATCTCGCTGCATCTGAATCTCGGTCAATTGCCGATCAGCGACATGTGGCTCGATCCCGGCCGGATCGGGGACTATGAGTTCAGGCCGCTCGACAAGATTCCGGATCTGGTCGACGAAGCGGCCGCCATGCGCAATTGTGTCCGCACCTACGGCGCTGACATCGTCCACAACCGCTCGCGGCTGTGGAGCGTCCGTCACCGGGGTGAACGCGTTGCGACGCTGGAGGTCGGCCGCCACTGGCGCGATCCTTTGCTGAACATCGTCCAGCTCAAGGGGGCCGGAAACGCGGCCGCGTCGCACGACCTGTGGTGGATCGCGCGACGCTGGCTGCATCTGCACGATCTCTCACAGATCGAGCCGGCCAGGATGAAGTGGGGCCAGGCGCCGCTCGACCACGTCACTTGGCGCGCGCTGTGGCGGCCCTATTGGCTTGCAAAACGCCGGATTCCCGACTGGCTGCCGCTCGCGCCTTCGCGCGACGCGTTCGGTGCGCTGTGATGAAGCCGCGCGTCGGCGCGGCCGCGCTGGACCCGACGAACGACTCGGGCAGTATCCCGGCAATCGCGCAGAGCGGGGCCATGAACCGACGGAGGTGATTTGCCCGACGAGCGGACTCTCTCACATTCACCGTGGTTCGAGGGCCGCCCCGCGCAGCGGAAACCGCGTGCGCCGAATGTGAAATTCGGCAACGCCTTCAAGCCGATTTGGCCTGTCCAGATCCTCGACGAAAAATATTCGACTTTGCATTATCAGAAATATCTGTTTTCCTCTTCTCATCCCGCCTCACTGACGAGGGGCGCTTCGCGAACGTCACGACGCGTTGGGGTGGGAGGCGGTGGCCGCGACGGGCGCAGCGTGCTCCAAGCATGCCGACGTACGTCTCGTCGCGGACGGTGAAGTCGCAGGGTCCTGGCCTCCCGACGCTGAGGTCAAGTTTCGTGAGATCGCCCAGGGGCATCTTGCGGGACGACGGTGGCAAACAAGCCCGGTCGCCGGGGAGACTGCGTATAATCCGTCAACCCATCGCGCAGGGAAGGCCGGGTCTATCCGGCCGAACCTGTGGTTCTGCCGCGTGCTTTTTTGCTGCACGCGGACCGCAGGCCTCGGTCGAGGCCTGGCCTTCCCTGCACCCTCCGTCTGATGGAGGGGAGAACGTCAGCAAGACTCGGACGCCGATGCGTCGCGAGATGGAAGGGCCATGGTCTCCACTCGTGCAACAAACACAGTGTCATCCGCGAACGCGGGGATCCATAGCCACAGGCCGATGTTCGAGGCACGCATGTCGACACGACTCGTCTCACCACGCCCTCCTGCGGTCATGGATCCCTGGGTCGCGCTTCGCCTGCCCGGGACGACAGCGGAGGGTGGCGGCTGCGAGCGGGGGGCCTACCTCGGGATTGCAAAGCCGTATGCTCGGATCTCCGTCGAGACAGCGTGGCTGTGTCCTCACCCCACCATGCGCCCGCGTCCCTCCCAGTACCGCGCGCGCAGCACCTTCTTGTCGATCTTGCCGACGCCGGTCACCGGCAGCTCGTTGACGACTTCGATCCGCTTCGGCGCATGGGCCGAGCCCTTGCGCGCCTTGACCAGCTCGATCAGCTCGCTGGCGTCGATCTGCGCGCCCGCGCGCGGCACCACGATGGCGGTGACGGCTTCGCCCCATTTGTCGTCGGGCACGCCCACCACGGCGCACATCGCCACATCGGCGTGCTGCGTCAGCACATCCTCGATCTCGCGTGGGAAGATGTTGAAGCCGCCGGAGACGATCATGTCCTTCTTGCGGTCGAGGATGTACATGTAGCCGCGCTCGTCGCGGCGGGCGATGTCGCCGGTGTGCAGCCAGCCGTTCTTCAGGGTCTCGGCGGTGGTGTCCGGCCGCTTCCAATATTCACTCATCACATGCGGCGCGCGCACGCAAATCTCGCCGGCCTCGCCCTGCGCAACCTCCTGATCATTGTCATCGAGGATCTTGACCTCGCAGGCCGCGATCGGGAAGCCGCAGGACAGGAACAGCTCCGGCTGCTTCGGATCGTGGTCGGCCTTGCGCAGCACCGACACCGGATAGCATTCGGTCTGGCCGTAGAGCTGCGAGAACACCGGGCCGATGCGCTCGATGCCTTCGACGAGCCGCGTCGGCGACATCGCCGAGGCGCCATACAGCACAAGCTCGAGCGAAGAGAGATCGGTCCTGGCCAACGCGGGATGATCGAGCAGCACGTAGATCATCGTCGGCACGAACAGCGTGAAGTTGATGCGCTCGCGCGCGATCGTCGCCAGCACCGCCTCGGGATCGAAGCCCTTCAGCATGTGAACCGTGCCGCCGCGCATCAGGGTCGGCAGCACCTTGGTGCCGGCGACATGGCTGATCGGGGCGACCGTCAGGTAGCGGGCGCGCTCCGGAATCTCGAAATCGGCGAGGATCGCGGTGGCGAAGCCGCCATATTCCCGGTGATGACGCAGCGCGCCCTTCGACTTTCCGGTGGTGCCGCCGGTGTAGTTCAAGGTCGCGATGTCCTCGGGCGTGGCGAAGCTTCGCGCGGTGGCGTGGCCGGACTGCTCGATCGCGGCGAGGAGGTCGGCGCCGTAGCCGGCTGCGCCAAGCGTGAACACGTGGCGCAGGCCGCCCGAGCGCGCGGCCAGCTCGCCGCCGCGGTCGTGGAACGCGGCGGCATCGATCACCAGCACCTGCGATTCGGAATCGGCGAGCTGGAACAGCTGATCGTCCAGCGAGCCCAGCGGATGCAGCCAGGTGATGGCGAGCCGCGACAGCTGCGCCGCCGTGCCGGCGCACCAGGCATCGGCGCGGTTCGCGCTGAGGAACGCGACGCGTGTTCCCGGCGGCAGGCCGAGCCGCATGAACACGCCCTGCATGCGGCCGATGAGGTCGGTCGCGCCCTGATAGGTCAGCGATCCGCCAGGCCAGCTGAAGGCGGTGCGCGACGGATGACGCGACAGCGTGAGCAGGGTCTGCTCACAGACGACCGGAAACGAATGAAGCTGTGGGGTCATGGACGATCCTTCCGAGATGCCGCGATCGTTGTTGCGTCGCGTGGCTTGTTGCCGACGCTATCAGAAAGCCGATCGCGCTCAAGGTGCGCTTGTCGTCCTCGGAACATCGCTGCGCGCGCCGCGTTGCCCGGCCGAACAACAACGGAGCAAGGCCATGCGCACCTCGACAGCTTTTTTTGCGGGAGCCGGAACGGTTGCCATTGCCGTTGCGGCCGGTCTCGGCGGCGGGCTCATGATCGCGGAAGGCATGCATCCGAGATCGCCGGCGCTCGAGCAGGCCAAGCTCGAGCGCTCCGTGCCGGAGGCGCCGTCGCCAAGTCCGACCGCCACCTCGTATCTTGCGGCAACGCAGGCGGCTGCGATCACGCCGGTCAAGGTGGCGCCTGCCGCAACCGAGACGAGGCCCGTGACCCCGGTCTCGACCGATCCCTCGCCGGCGCCGCAAGACGCCGCAGCAGAGGCGACGGCGGCCTCTTCGGCGAACGCCGTCACCCAGACCGCTACCGCCGAGGACGTTCAGGACAAGGCCGCAGCGAAGCCCGAGGACGCCGATCTCAAGTCGCGCGGCGCCGAGCGCAAGCGCGCCGCGGAGCAGCGCCGCGCCGAGCGGCACCGGCAATATGTCGAGCGCCGGCGGCAGCGCCGCGAGCAGGATATGCGCGCCGTCGAGCAGGCGGTGCGCGATGACACGACGCCGCGCGCCTATGCGGCGCAGCCGGTCGGCATGGATGGACCGCGCTTCAGCTTCTTCGGCGACGATTGATCGCACGCGGTCGCGTCGCTATCCCTGAGCCCAACGAAGGATCAGGGAGGGACCTGAAGTGCAGGACACGCGATGGGGAGGGCTGCGGACGCGGCTGCGATTGCCGCTGATCGCAGCGCCGATGTTTCTGGTGTCGGGGATCGAGCTGGTGAGCGCGGCCTGCGGGAACGGCGTGATCGGCGCGTTCCCGACCGTCAATTGTCGCACTCCCGATGAGCTCGATGCCTGGCTGCGCGAGATCGCCGATCGGCTCGCGCGCCACAGCGATGCCAGTGGGCGGGCGGCTGCGCCGCTCTGCCCGAACCTGATCGTGCACCATTCCAACGCGCGGCTGCAGGACGATCTCGCGGTGCTGTTGCGGCATCGTCCGGAGATCGTGATCACCTCGGTCGGCTCGCCGGCGAAGGTCGTTGCGCCCCTGCATGATGCGGGCGCGCTGGTGTTCGCTGACGTTGCCTCGATCCGTCATGCCGAGCGCGCGGTCGAGGCCGGCGCCGATGGCCTGGTGCTGCTCGCGGCCGGGGCCGGCGGCCAGACCGGCTGGCTCAATCCATTCGCCTTCGTGCGCGCAGTCAGGGCGTTCTTCGATGGTCCCATCGTGCTTGCCGGCGGCATCAGCGACGGCGTCGCGCTACGCGCGGCGGAGGTGCTCGGCTGCGACCTCGCCTATATGGGCACGAAGTTCATCGCCACACGCGAAAGCCTGGCCGATGATCGCTACAAGGCGATGCTGGTCGCGAGCTCGGCCGACGACGTGCTGCTGACGTCCGCCTTCACCGGCCTGCCGACCAGCATGCTGCGGCCGTCGATCGTCGCCGCCGGGCTCGACCCCGAAGCCTTGCCGGCGCGCGGCGCGATCGAGATCGGCAGCGACATCGACATTGCTGCGCGCGAGGCGCGGCCGAAACGCTGGCGCGACATCTGGAGTGCGGGGCACGCGACCTCTGGGGTCACCGACATTCCGTCCGTTGCCGAACTGGTCGCGCGCACGGCCGATGAGTACATGGGCGCCGGTGGCCACGCTCGTGAGAAAACGTGATGTGTGTCCTTAAGGCACCATTAACCATCGGGTCCCACAATCCGCGGAGCTTGAACTTGGCGGAATCGTGCGATGGGCATCGGGCTACGGCAGGACAAAGAGCGGGCGACGCTTGAGGAGATCCGGATCCGTGTCGGGCATGCTCTGCAGCGGCATCCGCTGTGCCGCAACGTCCAGTTCGACATCATGAGCGTTCCCCGCACCGCCCGCGGCGGGAACTGGACCATCAGCCTGCATTCGGTGGAACCGGCGGCGCTTTGGGAGGCCTCCGACATCGTTGCCGACATCCAGGCCGCGTACGATCTGCTGATCCCGGCCGAGCTGTCTTCGGCGGCGTGAAAAAAATATCCGTCATGTTCACAGGGCGGAATGGTGGCCGGCGTGTTTCTGTGGCATCGTAAAGCCTTAATTAACTCCCACTTTTCGGCAAAGTGCGGCTTTCCGCCGGGATACGGAGAATTGCGTGACGAAGTCGATCGCTTTTGTCGCTTTGCTGGGCGTGCTGATCGCAGGCGCGGCCGTGACGAGCGTCCTGATGCAGGACAGCGTGCCTTCGGCCGGTGCGATGATGCCGCCCGTGGTGGCGAAGAGCCCGCTCTCCAACCGTGAAGCCAAGGGCGACCGCCTGGCGATGGTCACACTTGCGGTCCCCGAGGTGCAGCAGCCGAGTGCCGCCCCGAAGACGACTCTCCGCCAAGCCTATGCCTATGCACCGTCCGAGGCCGAAATGGCCAAGGCGTCGGCCGCTGCGGTCGTTGCTGCCGAGCCGGTGGTGCCGAAGTCCAAGATTCTCGCCCGGAGCGAGCCGACGCCGGCGCCGCTGAAGCCCGAGGTGCAGAAGGCCTATTCGCTGCTGTCGGACGGCCAGATCGCCGGCATCAAGGAGCGGCTGCGGCTCTCGTCGAGCCAGGAATATTATTGGCCGGCGGTCGAGACCGCGCTGCGCGCCGTCGCCCGTAAGATCCACGCCGGACGGCAGGGCGCGGCGAAGCCGGGCGCGGTGGCGCTCGATCCGGATTCGGATGAGGTGCAACAGCTGAAGTCGGCCGCGATGCCGCTGCTCTGGCAGTTGCGCGAGGACCAGAAGGACGAAGTGCGGCGGCTCGCGCGCACGATCGGCCTCGACAAGGTCGCAGCTGCGATCTGATCCGGGCGATCCCTGCCGTGAACACGTCAAGGCCGCGCATTGCGCGGCCTTCGCTGTTCGAGGGGGTCTTTTACCGCGCTGGCGGATTGGCCTCTGGATGCCCGCCGCTCTCGGGACCGGCTCCGGTCGGCGATGACGCGGGCGCGGTGCGCAGGTCCGGGGCCGGCCGCGCCGGCTGGGTCATCGTCGGAGCTTCCGGCGGGGTGATCGCGGCGCCGGCGCCGACCGTGGTGCCGCGATCAGTGTTGCTCGGCGCCGACGGCACCGGGGTCGGCTTGTCGCCGCCGGCAAAGCGCGTCGCGCCGCCGCTCTGATAGCCGGCGACCAGCAGGCCGGCGACCACGAGCCCGAGCACGAACAGGCCGCCGAGCTCGGGCAGCGCGCCAGATGGGGCGACGCCGCGGCTCCGGCCGTCGCCCTCGAGCGCCACCGCCGCGATCTCCCGGTTGTGCCGCGAGCGCAGGAAGGCCAGGAACGCGCCGGCCGCGATGATGATCGCGGCCGCGAGCGTGAAGAACATCAGCCAGCTGATGGGTTGATCGCCTTGCATGTCGAACATCCTTTGATCCGTGAGGGCTGCGCGACGTGCAGTCGCGTCAAACCCGCATGACAATCTCTGTTCGTTGCAATCGCCGGTGGCATGAAAGGTTTCCCGCCCGGCGGCGAAAATCTTGCCTCAGCGCCCGTCGCCGGCGGCCCACAGCGCGTCGAGCCCGGCGCGATAGGTCGGGTAGGCGAAGCCGACGCCGAGCTCCTGCCTAGCGCGAATATTCCGGATACGCCGGTTGCTGGCATAGAAGCTGCGCGCCATCGGCGACAGCTCGGCGCTGTCGAACGGCAGCTCGGGCGGCGGCGCGATGCCCATCAGGCTGGCGGCATAGGCGATGACGTCCTGCGGCGGCGCCGGCTCGTCGTCCACGATGTTCCAGGCGCCGCCTTGTCCGTGCCGGATCGCCCCCATGATCGCGCTGGCGGCATCATCGACATGGATGCGGTTGAACACCTGGCCCGGCTTGACGATGCGGCGCGCCCGCCCGGCCTGCAGCTCGACCAGCGCGTTGCGGCCGGGCCCGTAGATGCCGCCGAGCCGGAGCACCGCGAGCCGGTCGCCGATGACAGCGCGCCATTCCGCCTCGACGCGGACGCGGGCCTGAACCCGGTCGTGCTCTGGCGCCAGCGGCGTGTCCTCGTCGATCCAGCCGCCCTGGTGGTCGCCGTACACGCCGACGGTCGAGAGATAGACCACGCGCCGCGCGCGCCCCGCCGTGATCGCGTCGCCGAATGCGGCCAGCACCGGGTCGTCGCCCGCTCCGGGGGGCACCGAGATCAGCACGACGTCGGCGTCCGCCGCCTTCGCCAGCGTCGCGGCGGCGGGCGCCGTGCCGTCGAACAGGTCGATGTCATCAGGCGCCAGCTCCGCGCGCTTGCCGGCGCTGCGCACCGTGCCGCCGATGCGGGCAAACGCGCCTCGGTGCAGCTCGACGAAGCGCTGGGCGGTGTAGCCGAGGCCGATGACGAAGAGGTTCATGGATGCCGTTCACCTGCACTGCGCGAATAGATGAGCCTCCGAGTTACCCGGCGCCGGGTGGCCCGCGCAATTCAAATGACGCGCGCGGAGTCAGCCTGCGGGCGGGGCGGTGCTGACCTGCCGCGCTTGTTATGGCTCCCGTCATGGTCCATGTCGTATGCTCCGGCGACAGGAGATGGACTGCCACGATGAATTTCCATTCGATCTACCGCCATGGCTTTGCCCGCGTCGCCGCCTGCGTCACGGTCTCCAGCGTCGCCAACCCGACCGCCAACGCGGCGGCGATCCTGGCGGCGGCGCGCGCCTGCCATGATCAGGGCGCGGCGGTCGCGGTGTTTCCGGAGCTCTGTCTGTCCGGCTACGCGATCGAGGACCTCGTCAAGCAGGACCCGCTGCTCGATGCCGTGCAGCGCGGGCTGCTCACCCTCGTCGAAGCCTCGCACGACCTGATGCCGGTGCTGATCGTCGGCGCGCCGCTGCGCTTCGCCCACCGGGTCTACAATTGCGCCGTCGTGATCCATCGCGGCGAGGTGCTCGGCGTCATCCCCAAGAGCTACCTGCCGACCTATCGCGAGTTCTACGAAGGCCGCCACTTCGCCTCCGGTGCCGGCATCCGCGGCGAGATGATCGAGGTCGCCGAGACCATGGCGCCGTTCGGCACCGACCTGCTGTTCGCCGCCGCCGATGTCGCCGGGCTCGTGATCGGCGTCGAGATCTGCGAGGACATGTGGATCCCTGTCACGCCGGCGTCCGAACTTGCGCTTGCCGGCGCCACCGTGCTCGCCAATCTCTCCGGCAGCCCGATCACGGTCGGCCGCGCCGAGTCTCGCTCACTCTTGTGCCGCTCGACCTCGGCGCGCTGCCTCGCCGCCTATGTCTACGCGGCGGCCGGCGCCGGCGAATCCACCACGGACCTCGCCTGGGACGGCCAGACCTCGATCTTCGAGAACGGCGTGCTGCTCGCCGAGAGCGGGCGCTTCCGCCAGACCGGCCAGACCATCGTCGCCGACGTCGATCTCGATTTGCTGCGCCAGGAGCGCGCGCTGATGGGCACGTTCGACGACAATGCGCGCGCGCAAGGCGCCGGCGTGCACTGGCGCCGCATCGGCTTCGAGCTGCAGCCGGCCGAGGGCGACATCGGCTTCAGGCGCAGCATCGAGCGCTTTCCGTTCGTGCCGAGCGATGCCGCGCGGCTCGATCAGGACTGCTACGAGGCCTACAACATCCAGGTCGCCGGCCTGACGCAGCGGCTGCGCGCCACCGGCACCAAGCGCATCGTGATCGGCGTCTCCGGCGGGCTCGATTCCACGCATGCGCTGATCGTCGCGGCGAAGGCGATGGATCTGCTCGGCCTACCCCGCACCAACATCCTGGCCTACACGATGCCGGGCTTTGCCACGGGCGCGCAGAGCAAGTCCTACGCGCATGCGCTGATGTCTTCGCTTCAAGTCAGTGCCGCCGAGCTCGACATCCGCCCCGCCGCCACGCAGATGCTGAAGGACATCGGCCATCCGTTCGGCCGCGGCGAAGAGGTCTACGACGTCACCTTCGAGAACGTGCAGGCGGGCTTGCGCACCGATTATCTGTTCCGGCTCGCCAATGACCGCGGCGGCCTCGTGCTCGGCACCGGCGATCTCTCCGAGCTGGCGCTGGGATGGTGCACCTATGGCGTCGGCGATCAGATGTCGCACTACAATGTCAATGCCGGCGTGCCGAAGACGCTGATCCAGCATCTCATCCGCTGGGTGATCGCCTCGCATCAGTTCTCGGCTGACGTCGACCGCACGCTTGAGGCGGTGCTGTCGGCGGAGATCTCGCCGGAGCTGGTGCCGGTGAAGGAGGGCGAGACGCCGCAGAGCACGCAGGCCACGATCGGCCCCTATGAGCTGCAGGACTTCAACCTGTTCTATACGCTGCGCTACGGTATGCGCCCGTCGAAGATCGCCTTCATGGCGCATCACGCCTGGAAGGATGCGGGCGAGGGCGCCTGGCCGCCGCACTTTCCGCCCGACAAGCGCAACGCCTATGCGCTCGGCGACATCAGGAAGTGGCTCGAAGTGTTCCTCAAGCGCTTCTTCGCCTTCAGCCAGTTCAAGCGCTCGGCGATGCCCAACGGCCCGAAGGTGGTGGCCGGCGGCGCATTATCGCCCCGCGGCGACTGGCGCGCGCCGTCGGACGGCAATGCGACGGCGTGGCTGGAGGACCTGGAGAGCGTGCCGAAGTGAGGGCTGCAGTCCTCGTGGCATGTCGATGGCGCACCGTTTTGCATCACGGGCGGTGCGCTCCCTCTCCCCGTAAGAACGGGGAGAGGGAGCGCACCGGCGCTCGCCGTAACCGCTGTTGCCTCCCACCGTCTTGCTCCGCTGCCCCGCTTGCCATATCCGAAGAAGCGTCGCAGCGTAGTTTGCGGCGCTGCAATTGCCTCTTCAAACGGAGCCCCTCCATGAGCGTGACCGCCGCCGGCATTTCCTCGATGGCGACGAGGCAGATCCTCGCCGAGCTCGCGGCCGCCTATGAGGAGGCGACCGGCGAGGTGATCACGATCGAATCCGTCGGCGGCGTCGATGCCGCCAAGCGCATCCGCGCCGGCGAAGCGTTCGATTTCGCGGTGCTGGCTTCCGACGCGTTGCAGAAGCTCGAGGCCGACGGCCACCTCGTGCCCGGCAGCATCATCGAGATCGCGGAATCGCCGATGGCGATGGCGGTGCGCGCCGGCAGCGCCAAGCCCGATCCGCTCGACGAAGCCGCCGTGCGCAAGGCGATGGAGAACGCCAAGGCGATCGGCATCTCCACCGGCCCGAGCGGCACATATGTGCAGAAGCTCGCCCGCGACTGGGGCCTGGAGGGCGATGGCGCCTCGCGCCTGGTCCAGGCCAAGCCCGGCATTCCCGTGGCCAAGCTGCTCGCCGATGGCGAGGTCGATGTCGGCTTCCAGCAGCTCAGCGAGATGCTCGGCGCACCTGGCATCGACATCGTCGGTCTGCTGCCGGACGCGCTGCAGCCGGGCACCGTGTTCGCCGCCGCGTTGTGCAACGCCGGCGCACACACCGACGCCGCACGCGCGTTCATCGAATATCTGGTCTCGGACGAGACCGCCGAGACCAAGCGCCAGCACGGCATGACGCCGGTGTGAGGCGGCGAGGGGCAAGGATCGTCCTGGACGTCACGTGCCTCGCAACTTCCGCATGGAACTTCGCCCCGCCGCGCCCTATCGAAGGACGTGTGCTGAAAGCGAATGGAAGGACTCATGCGTCGCTGGCCTCTCGTATCTCTCATCCCTCCGTTGCTGACCGGCTGCGTCACGCAGAGCGCGGAAAATGACAAGGCTGCGGAAGCCGCCGCGATGGCGACGCATCTGCCGGCCGACTATCGTCAGATCCTCGCCAACGATTTCAAGACCTGGCCGGACTACGCTGGCATGCCCATCACCAAGGCCCAGATATCGAACCCCGCCAAGGAGTTCGGTGACATCCTCAATGGTGGAACCGTGGTCGGCATCTGCGTGCGCTACATGACCAGACCGCGTGCTTTTGGACAGGAGCTCAGCCCGCGGACGGTGGTCGAATCGATTTCCTTCACCAACAAGCGCCTGAATCACGCAGGTCTGAAAGGCCGGCGCGAGATCGCGATGCTCAGCTGCGACGCAAAGCGCGTCTACTCGCCCTTTCCCGAGATCGAGACGGAGTAGGCACGGATCGGAAGCGACCAGCGCATCGGCACCGGCTTGGGGCGCGGCTGCCGGTTGCGCGCGTCGGCCGATCCCCCCGACGGTCCAGGGGCGACGAAAAATGGTCCGCGCGTATGTCGTCCGAGCCCCGCGCCGTTCGTCTTGTCATCGAACGGCAGAGGAGGAGACGAATGATCACATCGCACTATCGCTGGGTGATCGTGGCGGCCGGGGGCGTGCTCGGCTGCGTCGCGGTCGGCGGCCTGTTCTCGCTGCCGGTGTTCCTCAAGCCGATGGCCGCCGAGACCGGCTGGTCGGTCGCGGGGATCTCAAGCGCGATGACCATCGGCTTCCTGGCGATGGCCGTCACCAGCATGGGCTGGGGCACGTTGTCCGACCGGATCGGCCCGCGTCCCGTGCTGCTGATCGGATCGGTCCTGCTCGCCGTCAGCCTGCTGCTGGCAAGCCTGACGTCCTCGCTGCTGGCGTTCCAACTGCTGTTCGGACTGATCGCTGGCATCGCGACAGCGGCGATCTTCCCGCCGGTCATGGCGACCGTCACCGGCTGGTTCGACACCCACCGCAGCCTCGCGGTCTCGCTGGTCTCGGCCGGCATGGGTGTCGCGCCGATGACGATGTCGCCGCTCGCGGCCTGGCTCGTGTTCAGCTACGACTGGCGCACCGCGATGCAGTGCATCGCCGCCATCGTCGCCGCTATCATGATCCCGACGTCGCTGCTGGTGGGCCGTCCACCATCGTCAGCGCCCGACGCCGCCCTCGCGTCGGATCCGGCCGCCGGGCCGGCTGAGATGACGCGCGCGGCGGCGCTGCGCTCGCCGCAGTTCCTGATCCTGCTCGCCACCAACTTCTTCTGCTGCGCCACCCATTCCGGCCCGATCATCCACACCGTCAGCTACGCCGTCACCTGCGGCATCCCGCTGATGGCGGCGGTGACGATCTACAGCGTCGAGGGGCTCGCGGGCCTCGGCGGCCGCATCGCCTTTGGCCTGCTCGGCGACCGCTTCGGCGCCAAGCGTGTGCTCGTTCTCGGCCTGCTGGCGCAGGCGTTCGGCGCGCTCGCCTACGTCGTCGTGCGCGACCTCGCCGCGTTCTATGCCGTCGCGGCGACCTTCGGCTTCCTTTATGCCGGCACCATGCCGCTCTACGCGGCGATCGCGCGCGACAACTTTCCGCAGAGCATCATGGGCACGGTGATCGGCGGCACGGCGATGGCCGGCAGCCTCGGCATGGCGACCGGCCCGCTGGCCGGCGGCCTGATCTACGACAGCTTTGCCAGCTACACCTGGCTCTATGTCGGCTCGTGGGTGATGGGCCTCGGCGCTGTCATGATGATGATGACATTCAGGCCGTTTCCCAAGCCGGCGTCGCAGCCTGGCGTCGTGCCGATGCAGGCGCCGGCCTGACGCTGCTGCATCGCACCTTCACGCGCGCTGTCGGAATCGGACAACAACGCTTGATCCACCGGCAGGAACTGCGATGTCGCAGCCGGGTTGGGCGAGCGTGGGGTTCAACCGGATGGAGATCGGATCCATGAAGAAGACCCAGCTCGCCATTGCCACCCTCGTCGCCGCCACCCTCGCTGCCGTCCCGCTCGCCGCGCAAGCCAAGCATGCCAAGAAGCACAGCGCCGCGACCTCGACGACCTCCTCGCAGACCACCGGCAGCAACATGCGGGCGACCGGCGGCGGCGCGATGAAGTCCAGCCGCGATTCCACCTCGTCGAGCCAGGGCAACGTCGGCCCAGGCACGAACCAGGCGGGGAGCATGGGGAAGTAGGACGGAATCGTCCCTCGGATTCCGCGTCGGAGTGCCCGGTGCCCGGGCTTTCCGGCGCGCGGTGGCACTCCGCAGCAGCGCAGCGATGCAAGACGCCGCTACACCACAGCGCTGCAAGACGACGCGCTCCACGCGAACGGACGGCGCGAAACCACGGGAGCGAACAAACCTTGCGAACACCAATCGGCCTCGCCAATCGGGCGATGAGTCCCGATCAGCAAAACCCGATTACTTCGAGGCTTCCTTGATCTTGTGATCCAAATGCCCGGTGCCGTGGTCCCGGCGCAACTGGCTCAGCGACGTCTCGTTGAGCTGAAGCAGCACGTCACTGAGCTTCGTCGAATCCGGATAGCCCGCCGCGAACGATTTGCCATAGATCTTGCGCAGCGTGCCGACCAGCGTATTGCCATGCTTCCGGCTGATCTCGCCATCCTTGTCCCGATGGCGGCCGTCCAGGCCCGGTTCCTTCATGCGTCTCTCCCCCTGATGCGACTTCTGTGCTTCTGATAGCCTGCGCTCAATCAACGAGATTGGCAACGCTGCAGCGCGACAGACGAAGTCGCGGGCGCCTGTGCGTCGTTGCGGTTGGCCATCTTTGCCAAAGGCGTCGGCCGAAATAAAGATTTCACTTGCCGGTTTTCCGAAATCGCGATTTTATCTGCGGATTCCGCCTCATGCAGAGGGCGTACGCGTCGTCACGATACGTGGAGGTGGGCTGCGATGGACGTGGATGCTGCGCCAGACGAGCGCGTGCGTCGCGGACGGCGAAGTCGTGTGGTCCCGGCCTCCCGATGCTGAGGTCAAGCCTGCTGTTATGCGCAAGCGTCACGCGGGCGATGGGGGCAAGAAAGCCCGGTCCCCAAGGAGAGCACGAAGGACACCGTTAAAACCGATCGCGCAGGGAGGGCCGGGTCGTCCGGCTGGACCTGTGGTACCTGCCGCCTGCATCTTTTTCGCAGGCGGGCCACGGGCCTCAGTCGAGGTCCGGCTCTCCCTGCGCCTCTCGTATGTCGAGGCGCGCCGACCAGCGCATCCCTCGGACTCATCGAGCCGCGAGACTGCGCGCGCACGCCTGAAGCGACCGCAAGTGGCTGTTTGACATCTGGCTGTTTGACATCCGAATGACGTGACGGTGCTTGTCTGCGCCCGTGACAACGTCGAGCAGCGTCGGGCCGAACCCACGGATAGGAGACGCGGTCAGTCGCAGTACGTCTCAAGGAGCTCGACGGTGAGAAACCGGATCGCGCCATAGAGCGGTCGTGTTCATCCGTGAACGAGGACAACGAGAGCTCCACGCCGCCGGCATTTGCAGCAGGGTTGGCCCCAGTGATGGAGAACACCACTCGGCAAACGACAATTGCGGAAGGATGTCGAAACAGTATCACGTTGAGGTTGTGTTGAGAAGGCTTGAGTGTACAATCTTGGGGATGCCAGATTTTCGATGGGAGCGACGGGCTTCCCGATAGGTGTGCTGGCTGAGAGAGGGTCGTGCCGGCATGCCTCTCATCGTCTATCCGCATTGCGACATGCACGTCGCGCTGAAGAAGCCCGCGACCAAGGTGCTGCCGTTCCGCGTGTTCGACCAGGACCTGCCGAACGGCTCGACGACCTACACGCTGACCGACGTCACCGCGGACTGCAATTTTCGAATCCTGGCGCCGTACAACCCGGTCGGGTCCCGGCTGACCAGCTTCGTGACGATTGATCCTGCGGCGCGCACCATCACCGGCGACGACGTCGGCATCAATCTCGTGGTGATCGAATACGGCCCCGGCTACGTCGTCGCGCGTATCCAGGTGCACGACGATGTGCTCGGCTGGTGGTTCGGCAACTCCTCGATCACCACGGCGCTGCATCCGACGGTTGCCCACAGCCAGCCGACGCTGTGCGCGCTGTTCAGCGACGATCCGACCGGGACCGATCTCGTCGGCGACATCACCGGGCACGGCTTCGTCACGCTCAGCTCGGCCAGCCCCGGCACCTTCGTGGTGGCAAATACGAACAATGAGGGACGGTTGAGGGGCGTGAGCGAGGGCGCGGCCCAGCTCGACGGCAGCTTCCTCGGCGTCAACCAGAGCCTGCCGGTGAAGGTGGTCGACTACGCCAAGACCCGCGACAACATCTCCACGGTGCGCGCCGGCGACCTCGCCAATGCCTCCGAGATGCACAACATCCTGTTCCTCGCCGAAGGCTTTCGCGCGTCCGAGAAGGACAAGTTCGACAAGATCGTGCAGGAAGCGGCGGACGGTCTGTTCTCGCAGAAGCGCCACGAGCCCTATGGCACGCTCGCGGGCAGCTTCAACGTATTCAAGGCCTTCCAGGCGTCGGAAGAGCAGGCGGTGACCTGCGGCTGGCGCGTCAACGACGAGGAGACCTCCGAGCTCGGCAAGGGCGGACCGATTCCGTGGAACTACAGCGTTTCGGACGACAAGAGCATCTACGAGGTCGACGAGCTCGTGGCCCGTGTCGGCCTGCCGCTCCGCAACGAGACTGCGACGCCGGCGCAATTGAAGGCGCGGTGGGCGAGCCAGTCGCTGCCCAATTACGACGCGGCGAAGGTCAACGACACCCTGATCGAAGCGTGGAGGAAGCAGAAATCGCTCGGCATCCTGGAGGCACGTGACACCTTCTACGGCCTGATGCTCGGCGCCCGCTGGGGCGACCGGTCGGCGAAGTCCGGGGCCGCTTTGACGATGCCGGCGGCGGATGCGGCGGGCGATGCCAACCTCGCGCCGCTGATCGCCCGCGCCTATCAGTTCTTCAAGCCGGCCAGCGCCACCCGGCACCTTGCCCCGGATCCGCGCCGGCACCCGCCGGAGCTCGCCAGGGACGGCCGCGCGAACGTTGCGGCGCCGATCATGGCCTACCTGTCCGGACTGCGGCTCGGGCCGTCGCCGCACACCGCGCTCGGCGCCGAGTGGATACCGGACGGCACCTTCAAGCGCAGCCGCGGCCTGATCGCCATGATCACCAACGAGGACATGATCGGCGGCACCAATTTCAACCAGTCGACCGTGACCGCCAATTCGCTGCAGAGCCTGAAGACGCTCGATTTCGAATATCCGGCGACCAACACGGCGACGAAGAAAGTGATGCGGCGCAAGCCTGCCAGCGACATCGACGCCGACCTCACCGATATTATCGACACGGTTGCGCACGAATTCGGCCATTCCTTCAATCTCGGCGACGAATACGAGACGAGCGCCGAAGACAATGCGACCGCTTCGAGCGAGGACGACAACATCGTCGCGCTCGCCGACATCTTTCAGGATCCGAGCTACGCCGCCAACCACTCCCGTCTGGTCGATCCGTCCAAGGTGAAATGGTTCGAACTTCTCAGGATCGAGCTTTCGGCCAAGCTGACCCAGGCTTCGACCCAGCAGGGTGGCTCGATCGAGGTCAGGATCGACCCGCGCCAGATCCCGCGCTGGGTGCAGGCGAAGGCGGCCGGCCGCCAGGCGTTTCTCCGCCGCATCCAGATCACGGCGATCGGCCAGCAACTGCCGCTTACGTTCATCGATGCCGATTACCTCGTCAGACTCGACATCGGCGACATCGACCAGAACCTCGGCTCGATCCGGCTCGGCGGGCTGGAATTGCCGCCGGCGCCGTTTCCCGTGTTTCCGAAAGGCTCGCTGCTGTTCGTGCCGCGCCGCGACGATGCGGACGCGCTGGTCTATGTGGTGGAAAAGAAGGTGCGCGACTTCATCGCAGGCAACCATCTGCCGCTCAACAAGGATACCGACACCGCTCATGTGAACGACGAGGGCGACGACCCGAAGGACATCCCGGACTTCAAGCCGCCATGCAAGGCGCAGCGGCTGGTCGGCCTGTACGAGGGCGCATACAACTTCACCGGGCTGGTCTATCGGCCGGCCGGCGACTGCAAGATGCGGAACAGCAGCGGCGCTTTCTGCCATGTCTGCAAATGGCTGATCACCAACCGCGTCGATCCCGCGCTGCACGACGTCGTCGACCGTGAATTCTATCCGGAGGCCAAGAAAAATGGCTGAACCGGGCGCCCTCGAAACGATCGTCGCCGAGATCGGCAAGCTGCTGCTGCCGCTGCGGGCGGCGGTGGAGTCGCCGGCCGCGTTCCAGGGCCTGCTGCTCAAGCTGGGCTGGGATTCCGACGTGATTCCGAAGCCGATCGCCGATCTCGCGGTCGACTTGCAGTTGTTGTTCGATCGGCTCCAGGCGCTGGTCGGCGGTGGGCTGTCGCTCGACGGCGAAGTGGCGTCCGACGGCGAGATGACGCTGGAGTCCGGGGCGCTCGAAGACGCCTTCAAGGCCATCGAGGCGATCGCCGGCGTCGTGCAGGCGATCGACGACCTCGTCTCGGCGCCTGGCGGTGCATTTTCGGCGACGCTGAACGCCGACAATTTCAAGGGCGAGTTTCCGGGGCAGCTCGTCGGCTATCTCTTCATCACCTATCTGCGCAACCATCATCCGGGCATCGGTTTCGCGCTGCAGGCGCTCGGCGTCATCAGCACCCGCTATACCGCGCCGGCCGGCAACCGCCCGGACTACATCGACTACAGGTTCAGCTTCCCGGACCTGCCGAAGATCGTCTCCGACCCGGTGACACTGTTCGAGAACGCCTTCGGCTGGGGCACCGACAGCTTCGACTTCTCCGGCTTCGCGCGACAGATCGACAGCCTCGCGGCCGGGCTCGGGCTCGACGTCCGGATGGTGGAGGTGCCGGATCGGGTCGCGCGCGCGCTCGAAGGCGGCCCTCCGACCGGGCGTGCCGCGGTGCGCAAGCGGCTCCGCTTGGTGTTCTTCGAGCGGGCGCGCGACGCGGGTCGGCTATCGGCCGAGCTCGGACTGTTCCCGCTGCCGAAGTCCGGGACCAAGAAGCCGGGCTTCGCGCTGCTGCCGTCGTTCAGCGGGCTGCTGTCGGTGCGGATGCAGCTCGGTCCGACGATCGCGGTGACGATCTCGAGCGACCTCGATCTCACCGGCGGTGTCGGCCTGATGGTGCGGCCGGGCAGCGGCATCGACATGGTGACCGGCTTCGCGGGCAGCGGCGCGCCGACGTCGGCCAAGGGCACCGCGCGCGTCGAAGTGGAATACTCCGCCGCCTCCGGCAGCCCGACCATTATCCTCGGCACCGGCGAGGGCACGCGGCTCGAATACCAATCGGTGAGCGGTGCCGGCGGCTTCACGCTGGTGGCGGGCAAGGACGTCGAGGTGTTCGCCGAGGTGGATCTCAAGGGCCTCGCTTTCGTCCTCGACGCGTCCGGCTCGGACGGCTTCATCTCGACCATCCTGTCGGGGATCTCGACGCGGTTCGAGTTCGATCTCGGCCTCGGCGTCGCCTATCCGCGCGGCGTGTATTTCCGCGGCACCTCGCATCTCGAGATCCAGATCCCAGCGCATATCGACCTCGGTCCGATCGAGGTGCAGGGACTGACGCTCGCGGTGACACCGTCGGGTGGCGGCCTCCCGATCGATATCGGCGCGACGCTGAAGGCGGCGCTCGGTCCGCTGGTCGCGGTGGTGGAAAACATCGGGCTGCGGACCGATCTCGCTTTTCCGGGGAGCGGCGGCAATCTCGGCCCGATCGATCTATCCTTCGGCTTCAAGCCACCGAACGGTGTCGGGCTGTCGATCGATGCCGGGGCGGTGACGGGCGGCGGCTATCTCTTCATCGATCCGGACCGCGGCGAATATGCCGGCGCGCTCGAACTGAAGATCCTCGACTTTCTCTCGGTGACGGCAATCGGCGTCATCACCACCAAGATGCCGGACGGGTCAAAGGGCTTTTCCTTCATCGCCATCATCACGGTCGAGTTCAATCCCGGAATGCAGCTCGGCTTCGGCTTCACCCTGCTGGGAGTCGGCGGACTCGTCGGCCTCAACCGCTCGATGGACCTCGACGCGCTGGTCAACGGCGTGCGCGCCGGCTCGCTGGACTCGGTGCTGTTCCCGCACGACGTCGTCGCCAACGCGCACCGGATCATCTCCGACCTCCGCACCTTCTTCCCGCCGGAGCAGGGGACCTTCCTGATCGGCCCGATGGCGAAGTTCGGCTGGGGCACGCCGACGCTGATCAGCCTGTCGCTGGGGATCATCATCGAGATTCCCGGCAACATCGCCATCATCGGCAAGCTGACGGTGGCGATCCCGGACGAGCGGCTGCCGCTCATCATCATCCAGGTCGCCTTCATGGGCGCGATCGAATTCGACAAGAAGCGCGGCTGGTTCTTCGCCATCCTGTACGAATCGCGCGTGATCTTCATGCCGCTCGACGGCGGCATGGGCGTGCTCGCGTCATTCGGCGGCGACGCCACTTTCATCGTCTCCGTCGGCGGCTTCCACCCGGCCTACAATCCACCGCCGCTGCCGTTCCCGCCGATCCCCCGGATCGCGATCAACATCCTCAACACGCCGGTGGCCCGCATCCGGGTCGACGCCTATTTCGCGGTGACGTCGAACACCGTGCAGTTCGGCGCACATGCGGAGCTTTATTTCGGCATCTCGATCGCCAGCATCGAGGGCCATCTCGCCTTCGACGCGCTGTTCCAGTTCTCGCCGTTCTATTTCATCATCACGATCTCTGCCTCGCTGTCGGTGAAGCTGTTCGGCGCGGGGCTGTTCAGTATCCGCTTCCGCGGCTCGCTCGAAGGCACATCGCCCTGGCACGTCGAGGGCACCGGGAGCATCTCGCTGCTGTTCTGGGACGTCGACGTCGACTTCTCCCACACCTGGGGCGACAAGGAGGACACCAGCCTGCCGCCGGTCTCCGTGCTGCCCCTGCTGGTGGCGGAATACTCGAAGGCGGAGAATTGGACTGCCGCGCTGCAGAACAGCAGCAGGCTGTTGGTGACGCTCAAGACCGTGGACGCGGGCTCCGACCTTGTGCTGCATCCGGTCGGCTCGCTCAAGATCACCCAGCGTGCGATTCCGCTCGGCATCACCCTCGACAAGATCGGCGCGCAGCGCCCGGACGACGCCAATTACTTCGCGGTCGCGGCCGCGACGTCGGGCATCGAGAAGCGCGCCACCATCCGGGAGTCGTTCGCGATCGCCCAGTTCAAGGACCTCAAGGACGGCGAGAAGCTCAGCGCTTCCGACTACGAGGCCGAGGAGGCGGGGCTGGAGCTGTCGGTCACTGGCAACCAGGCCAAGACCAGCTATGTCACCAAGCGCATCGCCCGCTACGAAGAGATCATCGTCGACAACAATTTCAAGCGCGCACGCCGGCGCTTCGTCACGCTCATCTCCGGGCTGTTCACGCACTTCCTGGCCAACAACGCCGTGGCGCGGTCGGAGATCTCGGCGAAGTCGCGCGATCTGAAGCACGGATTCGACGACAAGATCGCGGTCGATCAGGCGTCCTATGTGGTGGTGAGCCTGGTCGACAATTCGCCGATCGCCGGCGCGCCTGCGTCGTTCCAATCGCGCGCCAGCGCCGGTGAATTCATGGCGGCCGAGACGCGGCGCAATCCGAGCTTCGCCAGCGAGGCCCATATCGTGCGCCCGCACGAGATGAAGCGCGCGGCGTAGCGGAGGCACGATGATGGCGGGCGGTCCGGCGAGGCGGCGGGGAGGGGCGGGATGAGCGACACGATCGGCACCTATTCCTTCCTGCCCTGGCTGCGGCTCGGCGTGGCGAACAACATCACCGCGGCCGACAACGACAACGCGGTGGCGCTGCGCGCGACGATCAAGGTCGACTTGTCGCTGGCCGGGCGGCCGGTCCAGGGCGACACGGATCTGACGGCGACGATTTCGCGCGACGTCGCGCTCTATGGTCCAGGCGACATCGTCGGCATCGATCCGAAGGCGGTGGTGAAGGTGGAGCCGCGCGACTGGATCACCAATTTCGAGCCGAACTACCTGCCCTTCGTTGAGTTCTATGACGAGGATTTTCCGTGGCGCTACACGCCGGCCGCGCCGGACGAGTCGCGCCACCGGCTGCGCCCGTGGCTCGCACTCTTGGTGCTCGAGGTGGAGGAGTTCAAGGAAGTCGCGGTGTCGTCGGCGCGGCCGCTGCCGGCGATCGAGGTGACGGGCGATCCGGCCTCGGTGTTTCCGCCCGCCGACCAGCTTTGGGCCTGGGCGCACGTCCACGTCAATCGCGACCTGATCCAGCAGGACGGCGTGGTGGAATCGACCAATGCCGACCAGGCGAGGGCGCGACTGGAGAGCCTGCTGGCCAGCAATCCGGACTACGCCTATTCGCGCGTCCTGTCGCCGCGTCAGTTGAAGCCGAATACGTCCTACCATGCGTTCGTGGTGCCGACCTTCGAGAGCGGCCGTCTCGCCGGCCTCGGAATCGCGCCGGTGGCGAATCCCGCGCTCTTCGCGACCCTGTCGGCCTGGGCGGACTATACCGACCGGCCGTTCCCGACGCTGCATCCGGTGTACAAGCGGTGGTACTTCAAGACTGGGACGGTGGGCGATTTTGAGTACCTCGTCCGCCTGCTGAAGCCGCGTCCGCCGGACTCGCGGCTCGGCCGCCGCGACATGGACACGCAGACGCCGGGTTCCGGGATGCCGCCCATCGCGGTCGCCGGGCTTCACGGGGTGCTGCGGCTCGGCGGCGCGCTCAAGGTGCCGGACGAGGCGCTGACCGGTGCGCAGGAGGCAGAAGCTGCGGCCTATGAGGGCTGGGATGAACCCTACGCGCACGAATTCGAGAAGGCGCTGGCGGGCTTCGTCAACCTGACCGACGACTATGCCCGCGAAGGCGCGCCCGACCCGGTGATCACGCCGCCGCTGTACGGCCGCTGGCACGCGCTCACCGAACGGCTGCTTGAGGAGGCGGACGGCAGCGACGCGCCGCAGCCGCGCAATTGGGTGCACGAGCTCAATCTGGACCCGCGGTTTCGCGTTCCCGCCGCGTTCGGCACGGAAGTCGTGCAGAAGAACCAGGAGGCCTATATGGACGCCGCCTGGGACCAGGTCGGCGACATCCTCGCGGCGAACCGGCGGATCAGGCTGGCGCAATTCGCCAAGGCGGCGGCCGCGATCTGGCATGCGCGCCATCTCGGGCCGCTGAAGGATCTCAGCGCGGAGCGCGGGCTCACGATGATGGCGCCGGTGCAGCGCCGGGTGATCGCGGACGGCTTCACGCTGCGCCATCGGCTCAAGGAAAGCACGGTGCCCCGCGCGGCGCTGTCTGCGCCGTTCCGGCGCGCGGTCCGGCCGCGCGACCAGGTCGCGGCGACGCTCGGCTTCGACTCGCCGAAAGGCGCCGAAGAGCTGCTGGAGAAGATCAATCGCGGCGAGGTCAGCGCGGCGCCGCCGCGGGTCACCCCGGAAGCCTTGCCGGCGGTGGAGGATGTCGCCGCGCAACTTCAGCCGAAGTCGCTGCCCGCGGAGCTGACCGACTGGCTCGCCAAGCACCGCTGGGCGAAGTGGGTATTGCTGGTCGTTCTGCTGCTGCTCGCCGTGCTGCTGCTGGCCGTCGCCATTCCGTTCGCGATCGTGGTCGCGGCAGCGGCGCTGGCGCTGTTCGGATGGCTGGTGCGGCTGGAGAAGCAGGCTGGCATCGCGACCGGCGTGTTGCCGCAAGGGGCTTCGCCCGAGATCATCGACGCGCTGCCGGGCTTTCCGTCGTTCACCATCCGCGATCCTGATCCCGCCGCGCCTGAGCCGGTCGGGGGCGTTTCGTCCGCCGACAGCCCGGAGGCGGCGCGCTTCAAACTGGCCCTCAAGGACCTCAACCGGCTGCTCACAGTCAGCGCCGATCTCGGCAGGCCGCCGTTGCGCAAGCCGATCGACATCGCCGCGCTCGGAGCGTCGACCTTCGCTGCGATTGATCCCGACAAGACGGTGCCCGCCTGCACCTTCTCCTCGATCACCATTCCGCCGCGAGTGCTGGCCATCAACGGGATCGCGACGCTGCTGCAGCCGGAAGTGTTCAAGCCGGTGATGGCATATCCGGAAATCGACCTGCCGATGTACAAGCCGCTTCTCGGCCTGTCCGACGAGCACTTCCTGCCGAACATCGACAAGATTCCGCAGAACACGATCACGCTGCTCGAGACCAATCAGCGTTTCATCGAGGCCTACATGGTCGGCCTCAACCATGAATTCGCCCGCGAGCTGCTGTGGCGCGAATATCCCACCGACCAGCGCGGCAGCTGCTTCCGCCAGTTCTGGGACCCGAGCGGCGTGATCGACCGGGAGGGCCTGTCGAAGGACGAGCTGCGCGAAAAGCTCCGCGATATTCCGCCGCTCCACACCTGGTCGCTGTTCTCCAAGCTCGGCGATCACGACCATCGCGAGAAGCCGGGCGAGAACGAGGAGGAAGTCGTCCTCGTCATCCGCGGCGAGCTGCTGAAGAAATATCCGACCGCGGTGATCTACGCCCAGAAGGCGCGCTGGCAGCGCGACGACGGCGGCGCGATCAATCCCCGCGTCGAGCGGGTGCTGGAGACCGACGGTCCGGTGGAGGATCGCCTGCGCACACCGCTCTACGAAGCCAAGGTCGATCCCGACATCACCTTCATCGGCTTCGACCTGACCTCGAAGGAGGCGAAGGGGGGCAGCGGCCGCGGCAATTCGACGGCGCCGGGCTGGTTCTTCGTCATCAAGGAGCGGCCCGGCGAGCCGCGCTTCGGCCTCGATATTTCTCGCGATGGGCCGCTCAACGTCTGGAACGATCTCGCCTGGCCCGACGTGCTGTCCGACGCCGACAAGGGCTTCCTGCAGATCAGGCCGGGCGGGCCGACCCTCACCCTGGACGATCCGGTGGCTCCGGAGCTGCAGGAGAAGAAACAACAATACGATGAGGACAAGGCGCTCCGCTGGCATCCGGACAGCAACTCCGCGGAGCTCGCCTACATCCTCTACCAGGTTCCCGTGCTGGTCGCGGTGCACGGCAGCGAGATGCTGCCGAACTGATCGCGCAGTGGACACGACAGGGGGCGGCTGAAGCGAAATGTCCGAGTTCGATGATATCCGCAAGGAGCTGGAAGCGTCGCGCGCCGCGGCCGATGCGACGTCGCGCGAAATCGGCCGGCTTCGCCACACCCGCGCGCGGCTGATCCGCGACCGCGCACGGGCCGAGCGCGTCAGCAAGGGCGCCGACGATCCGGCGCTGGCGGCGATCGACAAGGAGATCAAGGCGGCGGCCTCCGAGATCGAGCGGCTGGGCGGTGCGCTGAGGGCGGCGAAGGACGAAGTGGTCCGCAATATCGGGCTGTTCGCGAACTTCACCGATCCCCGCCGCAACATCGGCCTGCTGTCCGATCAGACGCCGATCCTGCTGATGCCGCTGCGAATCGAAACGCGCTTCAAGCAGGCGGCGGCATTCGGCGGCGACCGCGACGAGCTGTGGGTCCGGGTCTATCCGGACGACATCGCCGTCGACAGCTTCGAGGAGGCGTTGTCGGAAGACGAAGTGAAGCGCGCCCAGGCCTATTGGGCCGACGTCTGGCGGGCGAACCACGACCCCGCCGGGGAGCGGGCCGCCTGGCGAACGCTGCTGAGCGGACAGGGCTCGGGGCGGTCCTACTACGTGATCCAGACTCATCGCCCGCTCAACGAGGCGGCGCGACCGGCCAAAGTGGAAGGCGTGCCGACCGTGATCCTGACGGTGGTGACCAGCGCGCCGCTCGTCGATCCCGAGCGAGGTGCGGTCAGCACGTTCTGGACGGCACTGTGGCGCGCGGGCACCGATGCGGCCGCGCAGGCGGACGCGATCGCCGCGCTCGACAGCGCGCTCGGCGCCGAGCGCGCCGCGGCGGTCCGTGAGGCGTACCGGCCGCGGAATCTCGCCGACGCGCCGCCCGAGGGCGCGGACCGCGCGACCACCACGGTCATCGCCGCGTATCTGGAGTTTCCCGCCACGGACGCCACGCCGATGCGCGAGACCGGCTGGTCGCAGCCGGCGACCGCCCGGACCTTGCCTGATCGCCTCGTCCTGCTCGGCTACAACAACGGAACGCTCGAGCTCGAGCAACTTGGAAAACCGATTCCGTCGCCGCTGCCGGTCACGCCGTCGCCGACCGGAACGGACGACGCATCGGTCGCGGGCGACGGCGACGACATCACGTTCGGTCCGGAGCTCGAATGGGTGCGCAACTTCGACCGCGCCGTCGAGATCGGCATGGGATTCCGGGTGCCGCTAACGCCGGCCGCCTTCCGCCGTGGCTTCGATCAGTTGATGGTGCTCGGTGTGCGGCTCGGGGCCGATGCAGACGCCGGCCGGGTCGCGCTGGAGCAGTTGTTCGTCCATCATCATCAGTCGAAGGCGGGGTTCTCGATCCTGCCGCAGGGCCAGCCGACCAACAACGTCGAGGGCGAGGGCGCCGCCTACAGCTGGCGCGAGGATTCCGACGTCAGCTTCGATCACTACTTCGGCACTCCGCCCCTGGACCCCGACGGATGGTTCGAGCGGACAGACGGACGCTGCCTCGCCGCCACGCTCGGTCTCGATCCGGCCGCGCTGGCGGCGATCCCCTTCTACCATCGCCACGACGTCAACGACGCCCGCGCCATGAACACGGCGCTGTGGCCGGCTACGCTCGGCTACTTCATGGAGAGCATGCTTCATCCGATCTTCGACGATTCGACGGTGGAGCGGACCCGCGACTTCTTCGTCCGGCACGTGTCGGCGCGCGGGCCGATGCCTACGATCCGCGTCCGTCGTCAGCCCTACGGCATCCTGCCGGCGACGCCGCGCTCGCGCATCCAATGGATCTTCGCCGGGTCGAACGTCGCGGTCGGGGCCACGCACGCACCGGACGATCCGGAATTGCGGTTCCTGATGCGGTTGTATCAACTGCTGCGCAAGGTCGAGGCCGATCTGGAGCCGCTGATGTCGCGGGTGTCCTACATCGGCAAGCCGGGCGGCGACCGTCATCAGATACTGCTCGATGTCCTCGGCCTGCACGCCGGATCGGTGGAATTCCAGCAGCGCTTCGCCGAAAGCTTCAAGGAACTGTACAACCGCCTCGCGATGCAGGGGGCGGGCGGCGCCTTGGTCGCGCTCCTGCTCGCCGCAGGCTATGTCGGAAGCGGGCTCGATCTGCTGAAGCAGCTCGGCTACACGCCGCCCGAGGGAATCGAGGTGCCGGACATCCTTGAGAAACTCTTTCTCAAGGCGCCCAACCAGCTCAAGGGTCCGCTGATCGACGACCGTCCGTTGTCGGAGACCGAGCAGATCCGCGCCTACACCGCCGGCGGCGACAACTACATCGGCTGGCTGATCAAGGCTGCGGCGACCTCCCACGACGCGCTGCGGCTGCAGCAGGGCTTCACCCAGCGCCCGAATGCGCTGCTGTATCTCATGCTGCATCACGCGCTCGACCTGAGCTTCGTCGAGACCAGCATCCGTCTGTTCTTCAATGCCGGGCTGATCGGCGAGACCGAGCTGAAGGCGGCGCGGCGCGAGCCGAAGTTCTTCCAGGTCGAGGAGGCGAGCCTCGCCGTGCCGGCCGCGGCCGGCGGCAGCCGCTGGCGCTACCTCCACCGCAGCGACGCCGCCGTCACCGGAACGGGACTGAGGACGGTCGGCGAGTTCATCCCGACGGTGCTGACCTCGATGGTCGCCACCGCGTATCTCAAGCGCCAGCTCGATGCGCTCGAACGGCTGAAGAGGTCGCCGACGGCGGTTCTGGAACGGGTGTTCGCCGAGCATCTCGACCTCTGCACCTACCGGTTCGACGCCTGGTACGGCGGCATCATGAGCCGCCAACTGGAGCGGATGCGCTATCCGAACGGTGCCGGCCGGGGGACCGCCCAGCCGGGCGCACCGGCCGGCGAGGCGAAGAGGGGAATCTATCTCGGCGCCTATGGCTGGCTCGAGAACGTCAAGCCGGAGTTCAAGAAGCTGACGGCCGTCGAACTGCCGGCAAACCTCGCGGCGATCTTTGCCGATCCCGACGCGCCGCCGCTGATGCGCGACCGCAGCAACCAGGGCTACATCCACGCGCCGTCGCTGAACCAAGCGGTGACCGCCGCGGTGCTGCGCAACGGCTATCTGTCCAACGCCACGCCCGACAATCCGGGCAGCCTCGCTGTCAATCTCAGCTCGGAACGGGTCCGCATCGCGCTGTCGATCATCGAGGGAATGAAGGGCGAGCAGAGCCTCGGCGCGTTGCTCGGCTACCAGTTCGAGCGCGGCCTGCACGACCGCCACGACGTCGAAGTGGACGGGTTCATCTACGACCTCCGCAAGGTGTTCCCGCTGGTCGGCGACCGGCTGACTCCGACGCGTACCGGTCGGCTCGACGCGTTCGGTCGGCGGCTGCGGATCGACCGGGTGGAGGCGCGCAACGTCATCGACGGCCTGGCCTTGGTCGAGCACATCAAGACCAGCGGCGTGAGCAGCTATCCGTTCGGCCACGATGCCGACCTGCCGGCGGCGAGCCCGCAGCAGGCAGCCGCGATCACCGCCGAGGCCGCGCGGATTGCCGACATCGCCGACGCGGTCGCCGACCTCGCGATGGCAGAGAGCGTGCATCAGGTGGTGCAGGGCAACTACGATCGTGCCGGCGCCGTGCTCGACACCTACTCCAAGGGAAAATTCCCGGCGACCCCCGACGTGGTGCGTACGCCGCGGTCGGGGGTGACGCTGACCCACCGGGTGGCGCTGCATCTCAAGGCCGGGCTCGACCCGAACGACGGCGCGCTGACATCGCCGCGGGCGAAGGCGGAGCCTGCGCTCAACGCCTGGCTCGCGGGCATTCTGCCGCCGCCGGCAGCGGTCGCCTGCTCGGTGACGGTCACCGACCCGCTCGATCTTTCCGCCGTCACCTACAACGTGACGCAGGCCGATCTCGGCCTGCTGCCGATCGACCTGCTGTATCTGCTCGATCCGGACAACGATCCAGCCGCCAAGGCGCTCGACGATCTGATCGAAGCGCATGTGATCGCCGCTCATACGCCTCGCCCGGACGCCATGCTGACGATCGCCTACCGCGAGAGGATCGCGGCGATCGCCGGGCATGTGCCGCTGTTCGAGCTGTCGGCGTTGATGCGGCATCTCAGAAGCCTGCTGCTGCGCTCGCGTCCGCTCAAGGCGAGCGACATGGCGATGGCCGGCGAGGCGAACGAGGCGGTCGATCTCGACGCGGCGCTCGCACGCGAGCGGGCGACGCTGCCGCGCGTCCTGCTCGTCGGGGGGCTTGCGGATCTCGACACCTTCCGTACGGCGCTGCAGGCCCGCCTGGACGCCAAGCAGGAGGCGCAGATCGCCACGGAGATCGAGCTGACGATCACCGGCTTCGTGTCGGTGATGCAGGGTCTCGGTCCGTTCGCGCCGTTGCAGACCGGTACCGGTGCCGTCTACGCCGACCGGCGGCGGATCTTCTCCCAGTTGCATGCCGCACTCGCCGGCTACATCGCTCGATGGACCCGACAACTCGCCGAGTTCGACGCACGCATGGCCGCTTACGACGCTGATCCGGGCGCGCCGGACGCGGCGAAGTTCCTGGCGCTGCGGGTGGCCGAAAAGCTGATCGCGACCACGGCGACCGACCCTCTACCGGCGCAACCGGACGATTTCCGCGACGATCTCATGAGCGGCACGCGCGCCGCCTTCGTCGGACAGCGCGCCGCTCTGATCACGCTTTACGACAATGCGTCCGACCTCGCCGCCCTGCACGACGGCATCGAAGCCTCGAAGGCTGCGAACGCCGCGTTCGACGCCGCGGTGATCGACATCGCAGCCCAGCGCGCGGCGATCGTCGCCCTCGCAGAGGACATGGCGAAGCGCACCGCCGCGCTCGCGCTCGAGCTGACGACGCGGCTGCCGGCGATCCAGGCCCGGCTCGATCAATACGATGCCGCGGCGGAGGCGAAGAACAAGATCGAGGCGTTGACCGCGGCGGCGAAGCTGCTGTTCGGCGACGATTTCAAGATCGTGCCGGATTTCGGCCTGCCAGCGGCGCTGGCCGGTGAATGGAGCAACGCCTGGGGCGCGGGCGCGCAGGCGGACGAGACCATTCTCGGGTTCGTCAAGACGACGATCGGACGCCGCTTTCCGCTCGACGACTGGTTCACGGGTGTCGCGCGGGTGCGGTCGAAGCTGCACGATCTGGAAGCCTCGCAGCATCTCGCCGAGGCGTTCACGGGGGCGGGCGTCGCGCTGCAGGCGCTGCAATTTCCGCATCGCCCCGAGTTGCCGTGGCTCGGACTCGAATTCCCGGAGACCGATGCCGACGGAAAGCCGTTCGTGATCGATGAGGACAAGCTGCTCTATACCGCGCATTTCGCCGAAAGCTTCGATCCGGCGCGGCGGCAACTCGGGCTGTTGCTCGACGAGTGGACCGAAGTGATCCCGCGCCCGACCGAAGATACCGGGCTGGCGTTCCACTTCGACCGGCCAAACGCCGAACCGCCGCAGACCCTGCTGCTGGCGCTGCCGCCGAAATTTGTCGGCGCGTGGCAGTGGCAGGATCTCGTCGACACGGTGCGCGAGACGATGGACCTCGCCAAGAAGCGCGCGATCGAGCCCGACCACGTCGACACCACCGCCTATGCCCGCTTCCTGCCGGCGCTGGTGTCCGCCGTGACCTTCCATCCGATCACGGCCTCGCTCAACCTCGCCTTCAACAACAACCTCGCCGCGGTGCTGGCCGAGACGGAGACGGGCAATGGCTGACTATGTCGCGGTTCAGAACCTCTCCGCCGTGTTCTCCGGCAAGGTGAAGCTGCCCACGATCACGTTGTGGAACAGGCTCGAGGGCCGCCCACGCACGCACGATTTCGACCGCGCGCTCAAGGCCGAGGTTCGTGATCCGCTGTGGCTGCTGACGAAGCAGTGGCAGATGGGCGAGTTTCAGGGCGACGACGCCGGCTCGCCGGTCGTCGCCAAGGTGCACATCGAGACCACCGAACTGACGAAATACCGCGCGGCCGGCAATCCGCCCGAAGCGTTCGCCGACGACGTGCCGCTCGAAGCCAAGGTCGAGCGGCGGCCGATCCCGTTCCGTCTCGCCGGCCAGAAGATGGCGTTCGATCTCCGCATCGCCCTGGGCCGACGCTGGCTGAAGCTCGTCGCCGGCATCGAGCCGGGGCTTGCCCAGCAATTCATCGCGGCGCTGCCGCTCGCCATGCCAGATCCGGCGCTCAAGGCCGATGCGCCGGTCGCCGCCCATCGCGAAGCCTGGCAGACGATGGCGGCGCTCGCCGGCAGGTCGATGGACGGCTACGACCTCGTCGAGCATCTGATGGCCGCGCCCGGCAATCACGCGCACGACCTCGTCGCGCTCGGCAACCCGGCCAGCACTGCTGCGATCGAGACGGCGGAGGCGGAATTCCTGGCGTGGTACCGGGAGGCGTTCTACCAGCCCGCCGCGGGTGCGGCCGATGCCTGGCTGCCCGATCGCCTCGAATACGCCTTTGCAGCGTCGGCGCCCAAGGCGGGCGGCGAGAAGCTCGTGGTCGCCGACGAATACTTCCAGGGGCATCTCGACTGGTACAATTTCGACGTCGACGCCTCCGGCGCAGGGCTCGGTGACCTGGCGGACGCGCCGCCGCCTGCCGCCATCGAGACGACCTTCACGGCGTCGTTCATCCCGGCGCCGATCCAGTTCGACGGCATGCCGAACACGCGCTGGTGGACCTTCGAGGAGGGACGAACGAATTTCGGCGACATCGATCCGGAGACGACGGACGTCAACAAGCTGTTGCTGATCGAATTCGGCCTCGTCTACGCCAACGATTGGTTCCTGATGCCGTTCACGGTGCCGGCCGGGGCGATCACCAGGGTCGCCGGCATGAGCGTGACCAACGTCTTCGGAGAGCGGATCTGGGTCGAAGCCGCGGGCAAGGGCGCGGATGAAGATTGGCAACGCTGGTCGATGTTTACGCTGGCGACGAAGGGGAGCGACGACATTCCCGCCGATCTCAGCCTGTTCGTCGTGCCCAGCGTGCCGAAGATCCAGGAGGGCGAGCCGCTGGAATCCGTGGAACTGTTCCGCGACGAGATGGCCAACATGGTGTGGGGCGTCGAGTCGCGGGTGATGTTGGCTTCGGGCGACAGCAAGAGCGGACG
Organism: Bradyrhizobium sp. SZCCHNR1015; assembly: GCF_032489875.1. Taxonomy (NCBI): domain Bacteria; kingdom Pseudomonadati; phylum Pseudomonadota; class Alphaproteobacteria; order Hyphomicrobiales; family Nitrobacteraceae; genus Bradyrhizobium; species Bradyrhizobium sp. SZCCHNR1015. The sequence goes on along the minus strand of NZ_JAUEYW010000003.1, from coordinate 348,392 downwards.
CAGCGCCGCGCTCGACACCCGCCGCTATTTCCGTCGCCTGGTGGAGGAGAGCCTGCCGCCGGCCCCACCACCTGCGGCGCCGATCGAGAACGACGCCGCGATCCGCTATCGGCTGATGAGCGAGATGCCGGAGAACTGGATCCCGTTCATCCCAGTGCACATCGACAACGACAGCCGCGAGATTCAGCTGCGTCGCGCCGCGCTGCTGCGGGTCATCGACCGCGACCCGGATCCGCCGGTGCGCGTCGAACCTCGCACAGATCTGCTGCGCCACGGTCTCGACCTCCCGCAGCAGCAGGGCTACAATCTCCATGAGGAGGAGGTGCCGCGCGCGGGCATTCGTGTCACCCAGAGCTTCCAGCGCACGCGCTGGTACAACGGCCGCACTTTCGTCTGGCTCGGCATCCGCAAGGAGACCGATCGCGGCGAGCGGTCGAGCAAGCTCGCTTTCGACACGATCCTTCCGAAGCGGAAGGCATGAACGCATGAAACGTCACCGTCGAATCTGGCGTGGCGCGGCCGCCGGCGGTGGAGGGTTGAACGGGCGCGGGTCATTCCCAAGTCGGTCGTTTCTCGCGCAACGGCAGACGCTCGGTGCCCCAAGACTACGTAGTGGCCGGCAAGCCTGACTATCCGAGGGCCCATTCCCGACCTGAGCGCTTCCTTCATGACACAGCAGGAGCAACGGAGAGCGAGCACGAGGAACACCGGTTGAGCGCGGAGAGGTTCGCATTGATTGTGTCGAATCTGAAGCTGCTGCGTTATTGTACGTTGCGGCCCGAGCCTCTTCGGCAGAGGCCCATAGCCATAAGGACAGAGATCACGCGGCCTCGCTTACGGCATGGGGCAACCGCAGGCTCTGCTCAAACCTCGTGACAGGTAGTCCCACCGCAGGCCGTCAGCCTGGCTCGCGAATTCTGTGCAGCGCAGTCACCAAGGCCGCGATCACGCTTATCAACGCGTTCGTACCATGGTCGTTCAAGAACGAATCTCTCTGCGTCATAGTTGAAATCACACCCCAGTCTGCCCACGTGGAGCGCGACGATGGTGCTGGTCGGTGACACCGTCGCACTTAAGGGGAGAACGGTGATCGACACTCCGAAGTTTGGATCCCGTGAAGCCGTCGAATCCGCTAAAGCTCGACAGAGATTCGCAGGCTTGCATCGCATTCGTCAATTCAGCACGAGAATTCAGTGACCACTGCTCTTCGTACGCCCCGTGGCTCAACGCCGCGCAAGAACACATCAGCAAAGCGCTCCGCGTCACCAAAGGTCGCCCTGCGGAAGAAGACATCTGTTGCGACAACAACGAAGGCTCCGATTCGGACCGGCATTTCCTCCTCGTCTCCATTGGGCATGTTGGCGCTGTATCTTACTGCGCAATGGCGTGCTTCGGGCCGAGGCGGACTTGTGTTCCTCGCCGAAAATGAGAGCCGAGCCGAGCTGTTGGGTGCGATCATCCCAGTTATCGAGCCGGCTTGTGATGTGCTCGTCTATCCCCGTTTGAACACGCTTCCGTTCGATCAGCTTGAGCCGTCACGTGATATCGCGGGTCGGCGGAGCTCCGTCTTGAGACGCCTTGCCAGGGCAAAGAAGCCGATCCTGCTGATCACGACGGTGGAGGCAATAATGGAACTCCTGCCGTTGCCTGCGAACTGGTCTCGTATCGGATTTCCACTTCGGACCGGGGCCGTCTTTTCCGAGGAAGACCTTGAGGCCCGTCTGAAAGCTCTCGGGTACGACCTGGACGACAGTCCGGATTATCCCGGTGGAGTTTTGTTTCACGGCAACACCTTCGAGATATTCCCTGCCGGCGCGCTCGGACCTTTTAGGATCGAGCATTCCGGAGGGAGAATCCGGCGTATTGCAGCGATCAATCCGATAGACCAGGAGGTGATTTCCGAAGCGAAGGAGCTCCTGATTGACCCGATGTCCGAGCGGCTGGCGTTCACGGGCCGGGCGCGAAGAAGGTCCAGCCTATTGGACTATTGTGCGCGCGCCAAATGGATCGCCGACAGCACCGTGCCCAGGCACGCCGAGACCTGGTTGAGCACGATCGACGATGCGGCCGCCCGCAGTGAGCGTGACCGTGCCTATCTCAGCCGGCGCGAATGGGAGCTGGCGGCGAAGAAGATCACTGTCTTGCCGCCAACCACTCCGTATCGTGCGACGCCAGAGTTCTACAAGGCAGCCTCTCCGCGGAAGGCCCTCCGTGCATTTATCGAGGAAGCCCAGCGCGGCAGCGCACGTGTGCTCTTCGTCGCTGCGGTCGAAGCGGATTTGCGTGTGATGGCCCGGATGAGCGCCATCAAGGCCGAATGCGTGCCCGATTGGGCGCAGGCGACCGCAAGGGGCAGGCAGCAGGCTGCGTTGCTGGCAGGCTTCGATGCGGGCTTTGTCGTTCCTGGAAAGAAGCCGCTCGTGGTCGTCACTGCTGCCGACGTGCTCGGCAGCAGGGCGCACCAGCCGCAACCGACGAACTGGGCGTGGACGCCCGGCTTCGATTCGGGAGATCTCCCCGAACTCGGATCCGTGGTCGTTCATCTGCAACGTGGACTCGCACGCCTTGGCGGCTTGCGATCCATGGGCGCGGGCGATCTTTCGGCGCGCGAGATGGTCAGGTTGGTATTCGCCGGAAACGACGCCGTTCTCGTCCCTCTCGCAGAATTGGCCCTGATCTGGCCCTACGCCGCCGAGCTCGGAGACACCTCGCTGGACAAGGCCGACGGCAGCTCGTGGCGGCCGCGGCGAACGGCTGCCGAGACGGAGATTCACGTGGTCGCAAAGGAGCTGGCCAAGCAGATGAGTCAACGCCGGCGGCGCCCAGCTCCGAAGCTCGTGCCGCGCCCTGCTGTCTATGAGAAGTTCGTCGCGCGGTTTCCCTATTTCACCACCCCCGATCAGGCGAAGGCCATCCGCGACGTTCTGGATGATCTTGCATCGGGGCACCCGATGGACCGGATCGTCTGTGGAGACGTCGGTTTTGGCAAAACCGAGGTGGCGCTGCGAGCAGCGGCAGCCGCCGTGCTGGCCGGAAAGCAGGTCGCTATCGTCGTGCCGACGACAGTGCTGGCGCGACAGCATGTCGAAACCTTTCGAAAGCGCTTTGCGCCTCTTGGCATCGATGTTGGAAACCTGTCGCGGGTTGCCTCGACCGCCGAAGCGCGAAAGGTCAGGGAGGGCCTCAAGAGCGGAGAACTCAGGATCGTCGTCGGGACCCTCTCGCTCGCATCCAAGGAGGTGAGATTTGCCGACCTTGGTCTGATCATCATTGACGAGGAGCAGCATTTCGGCGCTGCTGAGAAAGCCATGCTGTCGGGCCTCAATAAGAACGGCCATCGGCTCTGGATGAGTGCGACACCGATCCCCCGCACACTTGCAGCGGGCTTGACGGGCTTGAGGGACCTCAGCGTGATCGCAACCCCGCCGGTCCATCGTGTTCCGGTTGCCACCAAGGTGGCACCGCTCTCGGACATAGCTATCGCCGCTGCCCTGGTTCGCGAGCACAGACGTAACGGTCAGAGTTTCGTCATTTGTCCGCGGATCCAGGATCTCGATCCCATGCTCGCCAGGATCCACGCGCTGGCGCCGGAACTACGTATCATGACCATTCACGGCAAGTTGCCAACCGACGAGATCGACGAGAGGTTGATGGGGTTCGTCGAAGGTCGTTCCGATGTACTACTTGCAACCAACATCGTGGAAAGTGGCCTCGACATCCCACGTGCAAATACCATCGTTGTGTGCTGGCCGGAAAAATTCGGCCTGGCACAATTGCATCAGCTCAGGGGGCGAGTAGGACGGGGCGGCATCCGGGCGTTTGCGCATTTCCTGACGGAAGGCGGCTCCGAACGCTCGGAAAAACGGCTTTCCGCTCTTGAGGAATTGAGTCGTCCGGGCGCTGGCTTCGCGATCAGCGCTCGCGACCTCGACCTGCGCGGTGGTGGCGACCTTCGCTCCGATCGACAATCCGGCCACACGCAGGTGTTCGGACCGACGCTTTACGGCCACCTTCTGACGCTTGCCCTGGAGGGAGACCGCGATGGAATGTCCGCGCTCTGGATCCCTGAGTTGAATCTTCCCATCCCTGAGCTGCTTCCCTCGAGCTATGTGCAATCGGAGGCGGTCAGGCTGGAGATCTACGCTCGAGCCGCTCGGTGCCGGAGTGATGACGATCTGGAGGAGCTCGAGGATGAAACGCACCGTCGATTCGGCAAGCTGCCATCCGAGGCCAGCAATTTCTTTGCTGTCGCCAAGCTCAGGGTAAGTTGCAGGCAACGGGGGATCATGCGTCTCGATGTCGGTCCGGATGCAATTGCCGCAACGATGCTCGCAGGGAGGATCAAGAAGTCACGCTCACGGTCGCTGCAGCGCGAGGGCGATCGCGTCGTCTACCCCGGGCGCAGCGATGAACCTGCTTTACGAAGGGTCGAGCAGTTCTTGGATCTGTTGGACGAATGACGAGGGATTCGTCACTCAACTTGAAGCGATGTTGTGTGCCCTCCTCGGGGGCCCCGAAATGAAAGCGATGGCGCTTCACCCTTGGCAAGGACGATTGAGAGAACCCGTGTTGCGGGACACAGAGACGATCGTTCGAGCTGTTCTGAACCGGCCGGTCGGATGCGGTGGATCGTTCAAGTTCAAAGCTGCGCTGGCGGCCGACCCAGCCCGGATCCCAACAAACGAATGAGTCAGCGACAGAACCAGCTTCACCTTTTTGCGGCTTTGGTGACCACCAGTCCTCATGATATGCAGAAGGACGCTATTTGGGTTTTGGCCCAATCAGCCCCATCTGAGCGGATGTCGCCGGCTCGTCTGTTCGAGTTCCTGTTGCTGAACGGGTGCACGCGTCGACCCGCGCGGTAGCGCGTCCGCGGCGAAACCGGAGACGTGCGCCGGGCGGATAGGCTCGCGCCAGCTGATTGTGCTCGATCCGGTGTTGCATCATGTCCCGTCGGGTCTGGCGCTCGTCGAGCATCAGGACCAGATCCGAGCACGGCTTGGTCGAACACAGCAGCAGAAAGCCGGCTTCAGCGTCCTGAGGGTAGACCGTCAGCGCATCGGAGCGGTCCACGGTGCCCGACACCAAGCGCGCGGCGCATGCGAGACACCAGCCCTGCTCGCAGATGTAGGGGGTCTCGATGCCGGCGTCGATCATGCTGTACAGCAGATATTCGTCGGATGCGGCGTCGAATGTGAACGTCCCCTCCGGACGTTCCAGCCGTATGCGAAACCGCCTGATGCCGCCTTCATTGGTCATGGCCGAGAGCTCCGTCATCGCTCACCACCGGCTGTCGGGCAATGCGACGTCGCCGATGCGGCCGCTGGCGTAGCAGTGCGCCGCCGCGATGATCCGCGCCGCAACCGCCAGCTCGCTTCGATCGCGCGGCGCGTAGACCACGAGGCTCTGCGGTGGCACGGCGCCCGCCATGTAGCGTGCGAACGGATGCACCGTGCCCCAGCCTTTGGCCGCGACCTTCTGCGCCCATTCCGGTCGCAAGGTCAGGTGCAGCGACCCGTCGGGGCGAACGATGAGCCACACCGGCGCGAACACGAAGGCCTCCGGCTGGCCCATGGCATGGATGTCATCGAGCGCGAAGGCGCGGCCTGCGGCGTTCAGCGGCGCCGGCACCTCTTCGACCCCGGCCAGCGCGCATGTGCAGGACACGAGCTGTGCGGCGTATCCGGCGGGCGAGGTGCCGTCGAGCTGGTGGCAGGGCCATGTCGGTGCGAGCCGCGGTGCGCTGCCGGAACGTGTGGCGAGACGACGCAGTCCCGGTGCCATCGCCCAGACGGGTGCAGCACTGCGCAAGCCTGCTCTAGCCGAAGCTGTCATAATGAACCCGCGTGATCGAAACATCGACGGCGCGCAGCAGCGATCTGACCGCGTTCACCATGACCGGCGGGCCGGCGACATAGAACTCGGCCGCCGCGTGATCCAGGACTGCGCTCTGGATGACATCGGTAACGAAGCCGGCCGCATGCGGCCAGTCGGATGGCGCGTGTTCGACCACGGGCAGGTAGCGCCCCTGCGGAATGCGCGCGATCGCCGTCTCGAGCATGTCATCGGCGGCGAGATCCGCCGGTGTGCGGGCGCCGTAGATGACATCCACGGGCGATCCGAAATCGAGGCGCGCCTCCGCGGCCTCGCGCAGCATCGCCAGGATCGGCGCGATGCCGGTGCCTCCCGCCACGAACACCTTGCGTCCCTGCTGTCGACGCAGCGTGCAGGCGCCGAATGGCGCCTCGATGGTGATCTGTGCGCCCGAGGCCAAAGCGGCGAGCGCGTTGCTGCCCTTGCCGCCATCGTAGCGCTTGGCAATGAACTGCAGGGCTTTGCTGCCCGGCAGGTTGCACATCGAGTAGCAGCGCCGTAGCCCTTCGCCGAGATGCAGGATCGCATACTGACCGGGCCGGAAGTTGATCGGCTCGGCCGTCTCGAAGCTGAACTGGCGGATCTCCGGCGCTAGATCGTCGACGCCGCGCAGGATCGCCTGTTGCTCGACGCATCGCGGCGTCGGCGCGGACCAGTCGCCGGGACCACGCGCGATCGTGACGTCCGAGATCGCGCGTGATTGACAGGCCAGGATGCGGCTGCGTCGCGCGTCGCGCGGATTCATCGCCGGAGCGCCGGGAAAGATCGGATCGACCTGACCGTCGACGAGCGTCACCTTGCAGGCGCCGCAACTGCCCCAGCCGCATTCGTAGGCCAGCGCGATGCCCTGGCGTCGTGCTGCCTGCAGGATGGTGTCATGGTCGGCCGCGTCGATCACGACCCCGTCGGGCTCGATGCGGAGTTGTCGGGTCATCCACGCCATCCTTCCAGTCCCGGCGCTCGGCCGGCACGCCGAGTGCGCCTGCCAGACTACAAGCCGCAATCCGCGATCAGCCTCGCCTGGGTCGTCATGGTCCGCTCCAGGATCGCCCGTGCACCGTCGGCCCCGGGCGCGGTCGAAAGTGCCTCGCTGAGCCCGCGCGCGGCGCGTTCGCCGAGCGGCATCCACTTCGCGACCCACTCCCGCAGCAGAGCCGCGTGCTCCGGGACCTTGCCGGTGGCGTAGCGCACCAGGGCCTTGGTGGTCTCGACCGCATAGGCTTCGTCGTAGCTGCGGAAGTCGTCGTGCAGCAGCGCCAGCAGGTCGTCGTCGTTCGTGCGCGCCAGATCGGCGATCTCGCGATTGAAGACGTGATCGAAGATCGGCCGCAGCACCAGATTGCGGGACACGAACGCCTCGCCCCAATCGTAGGCGATCAGCTGCTTCTCGATCAGCTCGCGCAGGCCCTGCCATTGCGGCGCCTGCGTCCAGACGGTACGGGCAATTCCGCTGTCGGCGAGCTCCTCGCGTCCGGTGTCGAGCGCGAGCGCCTTGGCCAGATAGGCCTGGCGCTGCACCCGGCGCATCTCATTGCCCATCTGGAAGTAGAAAGTGTTGGTCACGAACGCCGACGGCGCCATCTGCGCGACATAGGCCGCGCTCATCTGCATCGCGTGTCCCGGGAAGCGCACCGGCAGATAGGCCTGGCCGAGGAAGTCGAGCCACGGTGCAGACAGCTTACGATAGATGTCCTGGCGCTCGAACTCGTCGATCAGGTTGTCGCAATACACCTCGCGGTCCTTCTGATCGCCGACGTAGCGGCGATAGGTGTAGGTGAGGGGATCGCGATAGCCCTCCCAGTCGTCCAGCGCGAATTTCGAGCCTTCGCGATTCCTGAGGTAGAACTGGTTGATCGACCAGTTCTCGGACAGCTCGAATGGCGCCGGCGCGCGGCGAAAGTGGCTGTGGAACTTGTAGGTGACGGCCTCGTATGCCGACGGCAGCCGGCGCTCGGTCCACAGGCTCCAAGTTTTCTTCTGCTTGCGCGCAGCCGGCTTCGCGGTCATTGCGGTCATGACGTGTCCTCCCGGGATTTGCTATGTGTGGATGGTCCAGACCCACTCGTCGTCCATCGATTCGAGTCGCCCGCCGAACGACACCAGGCTCGGCTCGATCTCGGCGAGCCGGAACGGCCGCCCCAGCGCCGCCTGCATGCTCTTCTGCGTCAGGCGGAAGTTGCGGTCGGCCTGGACGCGGACGTAGCCGCCGCGGTCCTCGATGACGATCTCGACGTCCGGATTGTCCTGCTCGCTCGCCGCGATCACGGCGTCGATGATGTCCTCGTCGACGCCCCTGATGACGGGGCCGACCAGTTTCGGAGCTGCTGTCGTGGTCATGGGCTTGTCCTATGCGTCCTGCTCGGTCTTGTGACGGAGGCGGCGCAGCCGGCCGTCATTCGGCACGCCAACCAGAATGGCTTCACCGTCTTTCTTCACGGCGTAGCGAAAGAGGCGGCAGTCGCGCGGGTTGAGGCCGCGGCCGTCATCCATGCTGAATTCCCATTCATGGGCCGAACATGTGATGGTGCCGGATTCGAAATCGACCTTGCCGTCCGCCAGCAGGATCTCCTGGTGCGGGCACATGCCCTGGAAGCAGCGCAAGTCGCCGCCGGGCAGATGCATCACGATCACTTCCTCGCCGTCGACCTCGACGCCGATGAAATCGCCTTCCCAAAGATCGTCCAGCGTTGCGACCTGCGTCCATGTCACGTCGGCATCGTCAGACATAGGCCACCTCGATCCAATCCATCGGCTGGATGCCGGATTGCGCCACCGTCATCGCCGACGGCAGCTCGCGACCGTTGTAGTAGACGCATTTTGGTGCCTTCTGCTCGGCGACGCGAAGTCCGACCGCGTGCTGTGCGACCTTGTCTGCCACGATGCTCATGTCGTCGCCGTCGTCGACAGGGATCAGCAGGACGACGAAGTCGCCGCGGAAATTGGCTTGGAGCGGAAACAGGGCCATGTGTGCCTCCCGGATTGTTGTTATGTCGGTGGTCCTTTCGATTGGAGACGCCGCTCGCGAGCGGCGCCCCTTTTTCCGTGCTGGCCGTCCGTCGCGGCCGGGTCACTCCGCCGCGAGCCGCGACGCGCCATCCCAGGCATAGGCTTGGGCATCGTTGCCGGCGACATCGGGGGTGATGCCCATATATTGCAGGGCGCCTTCCAGCGTCGGTGGCTGGATATGGCCGGCCAGGAAGCGGTCAACGACCGAGAGATGGGTGTCGTAGCGCTCGGGCTGGCTCTTCCACACCCATTCGCAGACTTCGCAGCAGAAGTTCAGCTTGCGTCCATTATGCGTGGTGATCCGCGGCGCCTGGCCGATGCTCGGGCTGCAGATCGGAATGTGGCAGCAGTTGCAGACGATCGGCAGCGTCGCCGGATAGGTCTTCTCGATCCGGCCGGTGTGGACATTGTCGCCGATCACGTCCCACAGCTTGCCGAATCGATCGTTCCAGCCGGGATACTTCTGCTCGAGCCAGTCGCGCTCGGCGGCGGACACGCCGGCGTCGGGATTCCACCACACCGTCGGCCGCCAGAACCAGACGCCCATGTGATAGGCGTGATGGACCCAGTCCAGCTCCGGCAGGAAGTGCTCCTCCCAGTACCATGGCACGTTCATGCCGAGGTCCTTGAACTGGTCCATGAACTGCCGGCAGATCCAGTCCTGCATGAACTCCTTGAACGACATCGTCCGGCTTTCCAGCGGCGTGTAGTAATCCATGGAGATGCCGGTCAGCAACGCGAACAGCTTCCACGACCGCCAGAACATCTGGTCGACCATTTTCTGCGCCTCGGCCTTCTTGCCGTTCTGGATCATGATCTTCAGCGTCGGCTCACCCTGCTGCGAATGCCGCGCCTCGTCGGTCTGGATCGAGGAGATCAGCGCACCGAACTCGATGTCGCCGACATGCAGCGCGTCGGAGGCCATGCCGAGGAACTGCAGATTGGTGAAGCCGGTCTCGAACGTAAATGTGAGCTGGATGGCCGTCGACACCGCATCATTGGCGGTGAACATGTCATCGAACAGGCTGCGCGCCGCGATCACGCCCCATTCGTTGGTATGCATCGCCTTGTGAGCCCAGTCGAATTGCGGGTCCTTTCCGAGCAGGCAATAGGGGAAGTAGATCTGCGCCTGGCCGTGGCGGCATTCGTCGAGCGTCCCGAACGCGGCCATGTTGCGCCAGGCTGCGGCGCGGCCGAACCGTGCCATGCGCGCCTCGCCGATCGAGGCGAAATATTCCGGAACCGGGATCGCGCCGTAATGCGCCTTGATCGCCGACTTCCAGCCGGCGTCGAGATTGTCGTACAGATTGGAGCGCGCGATCGTCGAGCGGATCGAGTAGATGCCGTCGTCCTTGCCGGCCTGGTTGTGGACGTATTCGCGATAGGTCAGCTTGTACGGCTCGTCCCAGACCCACCATTCCTCGCCGTGGATGCCGAAGCTCTTGGATAGCTCCTCTGGAAAGACCTCGTCCTCGCTGACGTAGGAGAAAGCCCAGTTCATGTCGCGGGCCGTGTCGTAATAGTCCCGCCGCTGCAGCTTCGGCATGCGTTGCTCCTCCCGAGCTATGTGATCGCGTTCGTTGCTCTTCGTTGCGGTCCGCTGCCGCCCTTGATGGGCGAACGTTGTGCGGCGCGTGGCGATGGCGTACGAGTCAGGCGGTTGGACCTGATAGATCGTCGCGCGATGTTGTACGATCCAGTGTAGGACGCATTCTTTGGTTTTTCTTTAGGTCGCGGATGCGCACGAACATCGAGCGTATTCGGGCGCGATCGGGAGCGCAGGCGACCGCATTCCTGCTGCTACGCAGGTGACGAGATGATGCAATGCGAAGGGAAGGCGGCGGCGAGGATCGGCGCGGCCGTATCGACCAAGCGGGCCGATCTGTTCAAGCGAGCAGCTCGATGCCCGTCATCGTCCCGCTGCCGATGATGCGTGCGGCGGGATCAAAGACCGGTGCAACTCTCCGGCCGTTCAACGGCCGAGGCCGACGACCTGAAGCACCAGACCGTCGAGCTTATCGGTGATCGAAATCTGGCACGCCAGGCGGCTTTCCGGGCGCACGTCGGCGGCCTCGAATTCGAGCAGGTCGGCCTCGATGTCACCGGCGGGGCCGACACGGTCGATCCAGGCCTTGTCGACGTGACAATGGCAGGTGGCACAGATGCAGGAGCCGCCGCATTCGCCGATGATGCCGTCGACGCCGTTGCGTTTCGCCGCCTGCATGGCGCTTTCGGTGAGCTCTGCATCGACTGTCCGTACGGTGCCGTCGGGCTCGATGAAGGTGATCCTGGGCATGAATCTTCGGGTCCCTAGTTGAACTGCCGGCCGCCGTCGACGATCAGGGTCTGGCCGGTGATGAAGGCCGCGGCGTGTGACGCGAAGAACAGTGCACCGCCGACCATGTCGTCGACATCGGCCGCGCGCTTCAAGGCGCCGCGGGACACGCCATATTCGGCGGCGTTCTCGATCAGGCCGAGGCTGGCCTCGGTGAGCGTGAAGCCCGGCGCGATGACGTTGACAGTGATCTTGTCGTCGCCGAGCTCGCGCGCCAGCGCACGGGTCATCGCGATGACGGCGCCTTTCGATGAGACGTAGTGAAGCCACATCGGTGATCCGCTCATGACGGTCGCCGACGACACGTTGACGATCGCGCCGCCGCCGGCGCGCCGCATGAGCGGCGCGGCCGCCTTGCTCATCATCCACACGCCCTTGACGTTGACGCGCATGACCTGGTCCCACTCGGCTTCGGGGATCGCCTCGAAGCCGCGACGCGCGAGCCCGGCATAGATCGCGGCATTGTTGACCAGCACGTCGAGGCCGCCCATGCGCGCAAGCGCGAATTGCGCCAGCGCCGCGGTGGACGTCTCGTTGGCAACGTCGACCTCGGCGGCGTGCGCCTTGTGGCCGCGGTCGCGGATCAGCCGCGCGGTGTCCTCGGCGCCGCCGAGACGGATGTCGGCGGCCACAACCTCGGCGCCGGCCGCAGCGAAGGCGAGCGCGAAGCCGCGGCCCAGCCCACCGGCGGCGCCGGTGACGACCACACGTTTCCCATGCAGCTGGAACGCACTCATGCTGAAGCCTCGATGTGCAGCAGATCCGTCATGAAGGCAGACGCTGTGCCCTCGGCGATCAGTGCCTGGGCCATGGTGGTGCCGGCCTCGGTCAGCATCGACGGCAGCACGAAGCTTTCCAGCATCGCGAGCGTCTCCTTCGGCGGCGTATCGAACCAGCCGCCGATCGTCGCGACCCCATGGCCGGTGAAGCGCCACAGCTTGTCGGCGTCCTTCATCAGCGCATCCTCGTGCGAGATCGCCTTCTTGCGGGTGTCGTGGCCGTCGATGATCGCCAGGATGGTCTCCACCTGCAGCCCTGGAATCGCCAGCCGTGCGAACGATTCGGCCGCGATCTTCACGCCCTCGATCTCGTGGGCGCGCTGCAGCTCGGGATATCTGGGATTGGGACCGACGGCGGCGGCGAGCTGCTCGGGCGGGAATTTCTTCCAGCCGACGTCGTGCATGAGGATCGCCGGCAGCACCACGGAGGCGTCCGCTTCGGGATGGATCCGCAACAGCGCCTGGCCGAGACGATAGGAGATCAGCGTATGCTCGTCGTTGGAGCGCACGTCGAGCCACGGCCGCGCCGCGAGCCAGACCGGCCAATCCTGGTCGCGCAGAAAATGCATCACCGCAGCTCCGCGTCGTAGGTGAGATAGATGGTCTTGTATTCGAGATAGTCCTCGATACCGTAGCGGCCCTTCTCGCGGCCGATCCCGCTCTGCTTCATGCCGCCGAACGGCGCGCGCTGGTTCGAGCGCTGGATGTCGTTGACCCACACGGAGCCGGCTTCGAGGCGCTCGGCCAAGGTCAGTCCTGTCGCCAGGTTGCGCGAGAACACGAAGGCGGCCAGTCCATAGACTGTCGCATTTGCGAGCCGCAGCGCCTCGCTGCGTTCGTCGAATGGGGCGACACCAAGCACAGGACCGAACGTTTCCTCGGTCATGACGAGCGCGGAGGGGGGCGCATCGGCGATCACGGTCGGCGGCAGGAACCAGCCCTTGTCGTAGAGTCCGCCCGTCAACCGGGCACCGCCGGTCAGCACGGTTGCGCCATTGGCACGGGCATCGGCGATCTGCCGCTCGCTGTTGCGGTAGATCTTCTCGTTGACAACAGGTCCGAGTGCGCAATTCGAGGTCAGCCCGTTGCCGACGTCGAGCTGCGCGACCTTGTCGGCGAGCGCAGCGAGAAAGGCCGCGTAGATGGGGCGCTCGACATAGACGCGATTGACGCGGTAGCAGAACTGGCCGGAATTGGCGAACGCGTGACGGGCGATCGCAGCGGCCGCTGCGCCGATATCGGCGTCGGCGCAGACGATGGCCGGGCACTGGCCGCCGAGCTCGAGCGTGATCCGCTTCATCGTTCCTGCGGCTGCAGCGGCAATCGCCTTGCCAGCTCGGGTGCCGCCGGTGAACGCAATCTTGCGCGGTGTCGGATGCGCGATCATCTGCATGCCGAGGTCGGGGCCGCGGCCGGTGACGACATTGAAGCAGCCCTCGGCAAAGCCGGCGGCATGGAAGATCTCGGCGAGCCGCAGTGTCGACAGCGGCGTGTCCTCGGCAGGCTTGGCGACGACGGTGCAACCGGCCATCAGTGCGGCGCCGAGCTTGAAGCAGAGCAGCGTCACCGGATAGTTGAAGGGCGTGATCGCGACGACGACGCCGACCGGCTCGCGGGTGATGACGATCTTTTCGCCGGCCACACCCGTCAGCGGCATCTCGGCGTGCAGGCGCAGGCCTTCCTCGGCGTAGACGTCGAGCAGTTCGGCCGAGCGCTGAATTTCGCTGATGGCTCCCGCCAGCGGACGGCCAAGCTCCCTGGTCAGCAGGCGGCCGACCTCACCGGCACTCTCGCGCATCAGCCGCGCCGCGTTCTTCTGCAGGCGGGCGCGCTCTGCCACGGGCGTCGTTTTCCACGATTGGAATGCGATCTCGGCTGCGTGGATCGCGGCATCGACATCCGCGGGCCCGGCCTCCGGAACGCTGTCGATCGTCTCGCCCGTTGCCGGATCGACGACGTCGAAGGTCGCGCCGCCTTGGGCTGCAACCCAGCGGCCGCCGATGAACATGTCCATGTCCGCGCCCCTCGCTCAGATCAGGTCGAGCATCAGCGCGGCCCGGGTCTCGCCCAACGCCGCCTCGGCCATCAGCCGTCCGGCTTCGGTCTCGAGCACGCCGAGCTGGGTCGTCAGGCGCGACGCATATTGACGTGGCGTCATCTTGAACCAGTCGCAGGCCACCGCGACGCCGGTGGTCGTGTAGCGCCACAGCTTGTCGGCGTCGCGCACGATCCGGTCGTTCAGCGAGCGCGGGTAGGGGCGGGTGTCGTGGCCGTCGATGATCTCGCCGACCGCGACGATGATGTCCTCCGGCCAATCGGCCTGTTCGAGGACTTCGCGCGACATGCGGACGCCTTCGCTTTCGTGGAGAAAGCGCACATCGGACTGCATCATGTTGGGGCCGAAGCCCTTCTCGATGATGTCCTTCATGTCGATCGCGTACCAGCCGATGTCGTGCAGGATGATTGCGAGCGAAACGATGTCCTCGTCCGCGTCCGGATAGTGCACGAGCAGCTTGCGCGCGTAGGCATAGGACAGGGGAATGTGGACGTCGTTCTTGCGCGCGCGCATGTACGGCTCGCTGATGCGCCAGACCTCGTCATAGCGGTTGCCGACATCGGACCTATCGAGCATTGCAATGTTCCATATGCGGAGAGAGGCCGGCGCTGCCGGCCTCTCTCGATTGGGTCAGGACAGGATGGTCACTTCGCCGGTCGAGCCGTTGACGCGCAGCATCTGTCCGTTCTTGATCGAGGAGCTGGCGCGTCCCGTGCCGGTGACGGCGGGCAGGCCGTATTCGCGGCACACGATCGCGGCGTGGGACATCATGCCGCCGATGTCGGTGACGATCGCGTTGATCTTGCCGAAGATCGGCGCCCAGCTCGGCGCGGTGACCGGCGCGACCAGGATCTCGCCCTGCTGGATCTGGCCGAGCTCGTCAGCGGAGCGCACCACGCGGGCGCGGCCCTCGACGAGGCCGGGGGAGGCGGCCATGCCGGACAGCTTGGTGGTGTTGGCAGCGCCATCGAGCCATCGGCCGATGCTCTCCGTGGTGATGCCCCACAGCATGATCGTGAACGGCTCGGTGATGACGTCGGGCGGATTGTTGAGCGCGGGCTGCGGCGGTGTCGTCGCGAGCGCAGCCAGGATCTTCTTCCGCCGCTCGATCTCCGGCGGCCAATAGGTCGGACCGATCGCCGGTGCGCCGACGGCCCAGCCATTGCCGTAGTCGAACAGCGCGTCGCGGACCTCCTGACGATTCAGATAGAACAGGTCGTCGGCGTCCTTCCAGAAGCCGGCATCGCGGAAGATGGCGCCGAGCTCGCGCATCTTGCGCCAGAATACGCTCATCGACCAATGCTCGATGTAGAAATTGTGGTTCTCGACATAGGGAAACACGGTCCGGGCCAGGCCCAGCTTGCCCTCGAAGGCGGCGCGTGCATCGGCGTCCAGCATCTCGGCATATTCGGACGTGATGCGGTCGCGCTCCTTGGCGATGGCCTCCGTCGGCCGGTCGATCTCCTCGCCCCGCTGCACGCGGACGACGTAATCCCTGACATAGCCGAGCGGGATGTCGAGATGCTCGATCCAGTACTTGTCGGTTGAGTAGAAGCCGTTGCCGGAGGTGAAGTTGAACCAGGGATCCTGCGCCTCGCTCCAGGCCTTCAGCCATTCGCCGCCGTTCGGCGCACGGCCGACCGCGGCCAGCGCCTCGTCGACCGATCCGCTCTTCAGGGCATCGGCGACACCGAGCGTCACGGCGAGCTTGGCGAGCTTCTTCAACTCGTCGTCCGGACGAAACAGGTCGACTTCCACGCCTTGCACCATCTTGGCGATCGCCTGGTCGGGAATGGTGGGGAATTGCCCCTTCATGAAGCTGAAGAAGTCGAGATAGGCCGCGTAGCCGAGATTCAGGAACTCGAAATGATACTGCCAGGTCTTGTAGAG
Organism: Bradyrhizobium sp. SZCCHNR1015; assembly: GCF_032489875.1. Classification (NCBI taxonomy): domain Bacteria; kingdom Pseudomonadati; phylum Pseudomonadota; class Alphaproteobacteria; order Hyphomicrobiales; family Nitrobacteraceae; genus Bradyrhizobium; species Bradyrhizobium sp. SZCCHNR1015. The sequence continues at coordinate 332,452 of NZ_JAUEYW010000003.1, read as the reverse complement.
AAGCTGGATCGCCCGGTCATAGGTCTCCATCAGCGCGTAGGTGTTGTCGAGGCCGACTCCCGCCGTGATCCACTCCAGCGGCACGGCTTCGGGCAGCGGCTCGAAGTTGAGCGCCTCGAGATCGGCGATGTTGGCTCGGACCTTCTTGTCCCAGTTCGCCAGCAGGCGATCCCAGTTCTGGAAGTAGTAGCCGGCGCGCTCCATGAAATGCGGCACGCGGCCTGCGATCAGCTCGGGCGCCACCGCCACCGGGCTCATGTAGCAATAGCCATTGTGGATGCGGTATTCGACGCCGTTCGCCGGCGGGATCAGATAGTGCCGCGTGTTGTACTGGCCGAGGCACTTGACCGCGAATTCGACCGTGACGGCGTCGAACGGCTTGAACGGGCTCGGCCAGTGCTGCGAGTCGCAGAACCAGAACTTGCCGTCCTCCTTGTCGCGCAGGCTGTTCTGGAACTGGAGATAATAGGGGTAGAGCTTCTCCCAGCCCTCGGCGCCGACCGGCGTCTTCAGGTCATAGGGACTTGGGAATTTCGCATGCGCCGTCATTGTCGTTTCCCCTCGGTTATCTGTTGTTTGTTGTCGTGATGCTCACCGCTTGGCCTGGACCGGGGCCAGCAGCGTTCCAAGTACACCCGCAATCCCGGTCTCGTAGATCGCGGTCGACTGCTTCTTCCTCTGGCTCCAGACGGTCTCCGGCCGGCTCTGCAGCGCGACGAGGTTCTCGTCCTCAGGGAGATCGGCATCGATCGCCCATTCGACGTCCTGCGGACAGCCCATGCTGCGCTCGAGCGACTTGGCGAGCCTGGCGACGGCGAGCACCTGGGTATTGGACAGGGAAGGCAGGGTGCGACGTTCCGGCGCGATCACGCGCTCGACGGTCCGGCGCTCGGCGCGATCGGCGACGAGCTCGAAATCCTTTTCGGCGATGCGCTGCTTGATGACCTGCAGAAGCACCTTCTCGACGACGAAATTGTCGGGCGTGATTTCGCCGGAGACCACGGGCTCGCCGAGCCCGAAGGCGGAATCGATCACGATCTTGGTACGGTCGCCGTTGATCGGATCCAGCGTCATCGCCACGCCCGCGGCGGCGGCGTTGACCATCTTCTGGACGCCGACCGACATCAGCACGTCGATCTGGCCGAGCCCGTTCTCGGCACGGTAGGAGATCGCGCGCGCGTTGAAGAGACTGGCCCAGCACGCCTTGACCTTCTCGACCACGGCGTCCTCGCCGACCACCCAGAGATAGGTATCCTGCTGGCCGGCGAAGCTGGCGTCGGGCAGGTCCTCGGCGGTCGCCGACGAGCGAACCGCCACCGGAAACTGACCGTCGGGCGACATCCGGCGATACGCCTCGCGGATCGCCTGCTCGACCGCGCCCGGCATCGGCTGCGCCATGATTGCGTCGCGGATCTCGTGCGACAACTTCTCTTCGTCATCGACATCGTCGAGCACGATCCGCGACAGGCGCTCGCTGATCGTCGCCTCGAGTCCGTTGCTTCGAAGATGAAGGGCGTAGGCGTCGGTCGCGACCGCAAATCCCGCGGGAACGCGCACGCCCTGTGCGATCATGCGCGCCAGGCTCGCGCATTTGCCGCCGATGCGCGGGAAGTCGTCCTCGCGTGCGGCTTCGAACGGCACGATGAAGGATGCGGCTGCGTTGGCGCCCATACGTCTGTTCCCCACCTTATGGCCCGGATCGGCTCCGGACTTGTTGTTGCTTGTGAAACGCGGCCAAGTGACGATCGTCGCGTCAGGTCACGTCCCATTCGATCCGAAGCGCCGTCGGCACGCGGAACGAGATGTTGTGAACGAAGTCGATGGTCTGGTCGGCAGCGAGCCGGAGACCAGGAAGCCTGCGGGTGAGCTCGCCGAGCGCGATGGCGAACTCGATGCGGGCCAGCTGCCGGCCGACGCAGGTGTGAATACCGTAGCCGAAGGCCAGATGGCTTCTCGCGTCGGTGCGCCGGACGTCGAAACGGGTCGGCGCGGAGAACACCGCCTCGTCGCGATTGGCGGAGCCGATGAGCAGGAGGATATTGGAATCCTTCGGCACCGGCACGCCGCCGATCTGGGTGTCATTCAGGGCGCGCCGGCGCCAAGCCACGATGGACGGGCTGAAGCGCAAGCATTCCTCGACCGCCTTCGGAATGAGCTGCGGCTCGGCGATGATGGCTTCCCAGTTGTCGCGCCGCTGCAGCAGCTCGCGCATGCCGTTGGCCATCAGGGTCGTCGTGGTCTCGTGGCCGGCGAACAGTACGCTGTAGAGAACGCCGGCGATCTCCTCGTCGCTGATCTCGGCGCCGTCCTTCTGCAGTCGGACCAGATCGCCCGGCAGATCGTCGGTCGGATCGTCGTGGCGCTGACGCACCAGCGCGCGGCAGTAGGTCCAGTATTCGACCATGTTGCGCGCATGCACGATCTGCTCGTCGTCGCTGAGGTCGCCCCACGTCAGCAGCGCGCGGCTCACCGCCCAGGACTTCACGCGCGGCACGTCCATATTGGGAATGCCGACCAGCTTGAACAGCACCAGCGCCGGCACATCATAGGCGAACTCGCGGAAGAAGTCGGCATGTCCGCGATCGGCGAAGGCATCGATCGCCTGGTTGACGACCGCCTTGATCTCCGGCTCGATCGCCCTGAACCGGCGCGGCCCGAAGCAGCCCTGGACCAGCTTGCGGATGCGGGTGTGATCGGGCGGTACCCGCGCCGACAGGCCGGAATAGGCGGTGAAGCCGCCCTCGCGCATGATGCGCTTGCCTTCCTCGCACATCGGGCGAAGCGGGGCCTGGGCGTTCTCCGAGGAGAATGTGCGCCAGTCGTCGAACACAGCCTTGATGTCGGCGTGGCGCGCCACCACGAAATATTTCAGCTCGTCGGAGAAGAAGACAGGCGCCTCGGCGCGGGCCCATTCATAGAACGGGAACGGATCGCGCATCTCGAAGGGATCGAAGTCTTTGGCGGCGTCGCTGTAGGGACACCGCGCCAGCTGAGCTGCCGAACCTGGCATGTCGTCCTCCCATTCGCCGCCCTTGGTGGCGACGTTGTCATGGGCTCACTCTAAGCGGCGGCCTTTGGGTTTTCTTTAGCCCTTAACTCTATGACAATTTGAGACAAATCGTCAATTATGCGGGCGGCGGCAGCCCCATGGCGCATGGCCTGGCCGGCAAAGGTCGCGTTGCCGAGCCGGTCGCGAACGAGCGGCCTTACGCCGTGAGCTTGCGGTGCAGCTCCTGAAGCGAGGCGCTCTTCGGCCGGTTGTCGAAATGCTTGAGCGAGTCGAGGTACAGCTTGAACTGGCGGTCGATCGCTTCGCGTCGTCCTTGCGCCTTGAACACCTGCATTGCCTCGGCATGCGCCATCTCGCACAAGGGATCGATCGCCAGCGCCTTCTGGCAATGCGCGAGCGCGGCCGAGTGGTCGTTGCGTTCGAGATAGATCCGTGCCGCGTCGCGTTGCACCTTGAAGAACATGTCGCGCAGCCAATAGCGCTTGCTCCAGCACCAGTCGCGCTCGCCATCGTCGGCGTACTCGACCGGAATGTCCTCGAACAGGTCTCCGGTGTACAGACGGTCCGCCGCCTGCAGACAGATCAGCGCCTCGTCGCTGGCGCCCGCCTTGATGTGACCCTGGGACTGACGGCAGAGCTGTTCGAAGGTTGAGATGTCGAGCCAGCTGCGCTCCGGGGGCACCAGCACGTAGCGCGATCCCTCGCGTCGGACATAGTTGCGCGTCTCGTCGCGTCCGTTGGGCTGGCCGAGCGCCAGCCGCAGATAGCGCACGGTGTGATAGAGGCGGTTACGCGCGGCCTCAATGTCCTCGGCGTTGGGCCAGAGCAGATCCGCAAGCTCGTCGGTGGCTGCGCCATGGCCGCCCTTCTGCAGCAGATAGGCGAACAGGGTCTTGGTCTTGCGGGTCGCTCCGCCGGGCGGGTCCCAGTTCACCTGGCTGCCGTCGTTGCGATAGATCCGCAACCGTCCGAAGCAGCGGATCTTCCAGCGGTCGCGGCTGTCGAGATGAACTGTACTGGGCTCTTCTGCCGATCGCCGCAACAGCCACATGGGGTCGGCGCCTTCGGCTGCGTGCAGCGCGGCCGCCGATGTCCCGATCCGCAACTCCGGCGCGATCGCGCCGAGCCAGAAATCGACCTGCTCGCGCAACGCGCCGCGCGTCTGCAGCCGCGACGGCAGCCAATGCGGATTGTCCACCAGTCCGGCGCTGGTGAGGATCTGCGGATGGCCGCGCAGCGCGACGAGCAACTGCTCGTCGATCAGCACCCGGCGGTTATAGAGCGAGGCGATCGAGACCTCGGACTGCTGGGTGAGCGTTTCAGCAAGTGCGGGCCAACCCTCGAAATTGGCCGTCGCCGAGTTGGTCTCGAGGCCCCAGCTCATGTCGACGACGAGCAGGGCGGGGCCGTGTCTGCGGGTCGGCGCCACCCACCTCTCGATTCGGCCTGCGACATCTCGAAACGAGATCGGCACCCGCAGCAACGCCATCTCGACAAAGCTCTTGCCCTCGACGAATCCGCTCTTGTTGATGCGCTTTGCGAGCTTCTCGACCCGCGCGACCGCGTTGACGTCCGCCGCGATCACGAAGATCCGGCACGGCTGTGCGACAGTCTGGTAAAGCTTGAAGAAGTCCGCAAAAAGAAGCTTTTGCTGCGTCGCGAATAGGGCGAGGTTGACAGAACTATTCTTGGTCATGGGTCCTCACCCGCGACAACCCCATTGCCGTCAGCAGACTGGAGGTAGTCTAAGAGCGGCCGCCGGAAGGTTGCAAGGCCCTGTTTCGCGAGCATTCCAGCAAGCTGGCGAGATCCAAAGGCCGTGAAATGCGGCAGCGAAATGAATGGCCTTCAGCGACGATGCATGTTCGGGTTCGAGGGAGGGGGATGCGGATCGAGCAAGCCAGCGGAGCTGATTGTCTCAACGCGAGGCTCCTCTAGACCGGCAGGCGCTCGTGGATTGCCGCTCCATGACCTCTCGGATGAAGGGGGACGCCGCTAGAACTGTCGGGCTGGCAGCGAGTTGATGATTGATGTTCGATGGAGGCCAGCCGCGGGATAGGCTTTATCCCTCAGCTTGTCATATGAGAAGTCTGGCTCCGTTGTCTGCAGCTTGCGAACCATCTCGAAAGAAAGCTCACGGTGCCCATTATGGGCATAGAGAGCTGACAAATATCGCAAGGGTGGAGCAAAGGTCGGAGCAAGAGCATGGCTGGCTTCTGCAAGATGGACGGCCTTGTCGAGTTCTCCCGCCATAGTCCCCGCAATGCAGCTCAAGGCATCGAGCTGAAAACGGAAAGGCGCCGCACCAGCGATCGTACGGGCAAGCAATGTGTGCTGAAAGCCGTCCTCTGGTTTGCCGAGATAGCTCTTTGCGATTCCCTGGCAGGCCCAGGCGATCGGGTTGGCGTGGTTCAGTTCGCGCAGCCACCCACGTTCCATCTGCCACCTTCATTCGATGGGACCGAGGGGGCGAACGAAGACCGTGAGTGGTGCGCTCAGTGTTATCGCAGCCGAGTCTGCAGAGCGCAGCATTGAGCGTATTGTCGCCAATCCGGCGACGATAGGCGAAGCGCCAAAGTCGCGGTGGCGAGCATGAAAAACCCGCCTTCATCTCAGCGTTTGTAATCCTTGTCTGCCGGCTTCAGGTGCTGGAGATACGGGGCGGACTCGGCCAGTTCGATTCCACCCACGACTCGCGATACCATGACCTCCGCGAACTTCCATCAAGAATACCGGCAGAGGGGGCGGACGCCAGCGATGGGCAAATGCGGCTTGTCTTTGATGTTGAGGGGTAAACGGCCGACGGCGGATGCGGGCGAACGGTCCAAATGGTGCCCTGGCCGGAATCGAAGCACCGCGAAGAATGCTGTAACCAAGGCTTCCTGGAAGCACCCGAAGTCGGTACTCACAGCCTTACTCACATGATTTATGATTCCATAGGCCATTCGGCTCTCTTGATGGAGCCGTCCACGGCGGTTCATCTTCATCAACGTTGTGCAATGAGGATCAATGAGCTGCGTGGTCAGCATACCGGCGGACTTCAACGTCATCAAAGTTGTCTCGCCGGCAACGAATCGATGATCGATGACCGATGCAGGCCGGCCGCAGGATAGGCCTTGTCGCGCAGCTTGTCGTATGAGAAGTCCGGTTCGCTGGCCTGCAATCTCCTCACCATCTCGGAAGAGAGATCGTGCTTGCCTTCGTGCGCATAGAGCGCTGAAAGGTAACGCAAGGGTGGTGCGAAGGTCGGCGCCAGCGCATGACTGGCCTCCGCCAGATGGACGGCCTTATCGAGTTCGCCCGCCATCGTCCCCGCGATACAGCTCAACGCATCCATCTGGTATCTGAATGGTGCAGTTCCGGCGATGGTGCGCGCAAGCAGCGTATGTTGGAAGCCCTCGTCGGGCTTGCCGAGATAGCTCTTGGCGATTCCCAGACACGCCCAGCCGATCGGATTGGCGTGGTTCAATTGGATGCTGCGTTCGGCTAGTTCGTATGCGGCGACGTAGGACCGCCGCATCATGGTCTGAACGTGCGCGCTCAGGCCCGCAACATAAGAATTGTGAGGTTCGAGTTCGAGGGCGCGGTACATGAAGTCGAGGGCCTCGGCTTGCAGTGTCTGACGGCAACTGAATTGTCGTTCCGCAAGTAGAAAGGTTCGCAGATACGCCCGCCAAGCCAGATAGATCCCGCGTGATTCAATATCGAATGCGGCCGCGAAGAGCTTATCGGCCGTCGCAAAGTTGATCTTGCCGAGCCTGAAAAGATGCAGAATCCCCGAATAGCAGAGATCGGAGGCTACCTCGGCATCCGGCCCGCCCGAATGGACCGTGATGAACTGATCGATGGCGACGTTGACGACGAGATTGACGCACCGCATGACATCCGCATCGTTCAAGTCCAGCGCCTGAATGCCGGGTAGCTGCAGCGTGGACGACCACTTCAGGGTATGTTCCGGTCGCTGCGACAATGCGAGGCGGACGATTTGCCTCGTGTGGCCTCCGAACACGTCCGAATGTAGCGAAAGCGTCTTGCGCGGCGCTGCGTCCTTGTCGTCGCAAGCCGGGTCCATCGTATCCCTACAATCGATGACCTCGGCGACGCCGAGTTCCTGTATGGTTTTTGCGACCGAGTCGATCAGGCTGTCCGCGAGCAACGATGCGTCGGACTCTCCAGACTTGGAGTTGCGAACCAGCACGATCCGATTCCGTGGAATCGAACGTCCGCGCACCGGTTCTTCGAGGGCAATGTCCGCAGGGCGATCGGTCCTTGCTTGGCGCGTAGTGCGGCGATCGCTGAAGTTCTGACGTTGCGATCGAAGCCAGTCCTCGAAACCATCTTCGCCAATATCGATGCCTTCCAGGAGTTCGCCGGAGTCGTCCGCTTTTGTGGCAAGATCGAAATCCGTATCAAATAAGGTCGGATCGAGCGCCAGCACATAGCTGTCCGCAAAAAGCACTCCGTGATCGTTTCCAAATGCCTTTCGAATTTCTGACAGGCTTTGGCGAAGGCTTGCCGCGCCCTGCTCCTTGCCTCGACTGCCCCACAGCTTATCCTGGATCCAGACGCGCGATCTCTTGTTTTCAGGCGATAGCGCCAGCATTGCCAGCAGTGCGCATGCCTTCCGTCCCCGCGGCGTGCAATCTTCACCGTTCGAATTGATGATCTTGGGCGGACCAAATAACCGAAGATGCACCTTGGCTGTCGAACTTCGCATGGATCGCTCTTGAGGGTCCTGCCCTGTCTTTCGTAGCCCGCTACCCTCAAAGGTAGCGGAAGACGTTTCTCAACCATGGAGTGAAATCCTGCGGCAAACACCTGTCAACGTGAAATATGCGTGAAATTGCGTTAATTCCGACTGCGGACGACTTGACCGTTCAGGGCTTCGAACTGAGCATCGTGACGTACCTGAGGTTGTTCGTCGGGTTTTTCCGGGGAGGCGCAAATGGCGCGGATAAGCGGCGAGAGCGGTGAAAGTGGCGAGAGCGGCGAGAGCGGTGAAAGTGGCGAAAGCGCGCGCTCCCGGTCGTTCACGGCAGCACGGGCGCTCATCTCGGGTCGCGAGGGCGTGGTGGGGATATGGCGGGATGTTGGTACCCCTCCGGCAAACTACGAAGCCAAACCGTACGCGCTGGACCGCTGGTCGACGCCGGTGCGATTGCGAACCCTGACCGCCGAACTGCTGTCCGGAATCTACTACGATGTCGGAGATTGCAACGAAACAAGCGAGTCCGTTTGCGTCGAATATCGGGGGCGCGGCGAAGACGGTACATGTGCGTTGATTCACATGATCAGGCCAAGTCCATCCGATTTCGCCAAACAACTGATCTTTGTGCATAACTATGCGGCACTTCGGATGGAGCGCAGCGGCGAGATCATGACGGAGATGACGGACATCCTGTCGTTCCTCGGCTCGGTGGGCTTCCTGCACCCGGATCGAACTCGGCGGACGTTCGAGCTGCTGACGCTGGTCCTGAACGTGACCGGCCTAATCGAGATGCGGGTCAAGCATGCGCTGACCTGCCGGCGACCGGTCGAGTACTCGCCCCAGATCCAGCCGATGATTCCAACGCCCGGTCACGGCTCACTGCCAAGCGGGCACGCGACGGAATCCTTTGCCGCCGCTTTCGTGTTCTATGCGTTGCTGTCGCAAGCCAGAAGCGCACGCATCAAATTCGATAGCGACGATCCGACTTTCGAGCAACTGATGCGGATTGCCGAACGCATCGCCATAAACCGGACGGTTGCCGGTGTTCACTTCCCAGTCGACAGTGTAGCCGGCATGAAGCTCGGTCTCGCCTTGGCGGAGTTCTATATTGCGCGTTTCTGCGGCGGCCGTTTTCTGAAGACGCATGCTTTCGATGGGCGAGGATTCGACGGCGACTTCTGCTACGAAGATTGGATCTCTGAATTCGTCGACGACCCCCAGGAGCGAAAGGCCAAGTCCGACAGCGGACGCAAAATATCTGGAAATACGCGCGCCGAAGTGCCGAAATCCTGTGATCTGAACCATCTCTGGGACCAGGCGGTCGCGGAGTGTCAGTTGATGATCGGAGTGGTAGGCAAATCGCGATGAAGCTTCATTGGAAAAAGACCGCTTGCGACCGTCCCGATCCCTATCTGGACTGGGAATTCCGGACCCGGCGCAAGCCCAACCCGGATCCCTGGTGCTCTGTGCAAATCCAGATCAGGCCGTTGCGCAGCGCTCTTGCGAGCCTTTACGAGCTACAACGCGCCGTCGATGAGGGGTACGTGCCTGACCACGACGTCCCGGCCAAGAAATTCACCATTCGAATGAGCGATGACGAGCGGACTCTCCTGAGTTGGTGGATCAAGGCCCTGGAAGGGCCAAAGCCGCCAAAGATCGATGAAGTCGACATGCAGTTCTTCATCTATCGCAAGGAAACGTTCATCTATCGTGGCGGCAGATTCCGCGATCCCGGATTTTATCGCTCTCTTTTCGTGGGGCCGCCGATCGTCGGTTTGCAGTTCAACGACTTCAACCCCCAGCCCGATCCGACCAGCTTCGAACCTTCCTTCCTGGCGGCTACCAAGGTTGCTATCGGCATCATCGACGACGGGATTGCCTTTGCGCACGAAAGATTTCGAGATCGCCGTATGGTCTCGAAGATCGCGGCCATGTGGCTACAGGAGACGGAGAAGCGGAGTCCGGCAGACAACGCCGTCGTATTCGGCCGCCGCCTTATGCATGACGAGATCAAGCAGTTGTTGCAGGAATCCAAAAGCGAAGACCGCATTTACCGGAAGGTTGGTGCGACCGATTTCGGCAAGACCCGCGCCTACAATCCACTGGCCGCACGCGTCAGCCATGGGACGCATTTGCTCGATCTGGCTGCAGGCGGAGGTCGGGGCAGCGAAGGAGTGTCGATCCTCGCTGTCCAATTGCCGTCGGTGGCGACGATCGACACGTCGGGGCTGACGATGGGAAGCTATGTGCTGCAGGCGGTCAGGATGATCATGACGTGGGCCGATGCATTGAGCGAAGCCGGGAAGCCAATTCCGCTGGTCATGAACTTCAGCTATGGCCTTTTGGCGGGTCCTAAGGATGGCACTCAGTATCTCGAAAAAGCGCTCGCCGGCATGGTCCGCCACCGCAACAAGCGCCATCAAAACCCCAATCTGACCCGCTTGGTCATGCCGGCGGGCAACAGCTATCGCACTCGCGCCGCCGCAAAACTGGAGCTCAAAAAGGAGGTCGAAACCCTGGATTGGGTCATCCACCCCGATAGTGCAGCAACGAACTACGTCGAGATTTGGCTCGATACCGGCGCCGAAGGCAAGCCGGGACAGGCACCGGTGGAGATCTGGCTGACCGCACAGGACGCGAGGACGAGCCCACCCATTCGGCCTAGCGAGGGTTACATTCACCAGGCGACGATCGGTGGCGGTCCGATCGCTGGGATTTATTTCGACCGCATTCAGCGCGGAAAATCCGTACGCGAGCGGATCCTGCTCGCTGTCAATCCGACCGTGCGCAACGACGACTGCCGCGAGATCGCACCTTCCGGTCGCTGGAAGCTGTCTCTTCGGAATTTGACCGGGACGGCGATCACGGCACATGTCTACGTTCAGCGCGACGATACGCCGTTCGGCTACCCGCGGCGCGGCCGCCAATCTTACCTCGATCACGCCGGTGCTTATGACCGAGATCCGCGGACCGGCGACTATCGGCTGCAGAGGGACGGTTGTCCAATTAGGTATGCGGACACCCTATCGTCGATCGCAACCGGCTCGATGATTGAGAGCGACCATGTCATCGTCGTCGGCGCCGCCGAGGCGTCTGAGGGGCATCCCCCTTCCGACTATACGTCGAGCGGCCCCGCTTTGGTTCGGCCGGGGCCGGACTGCTCGGCGTTCGCTGACGAAGGCAATGCGCTCTGGGGCGTCCTCGCCGCGGGCACGTTCAGTGGCTCGGCTGTCAAGCTCAACGGCACCAGCGTCGCCGCGCCTCAGATCGTGCGGAAGGTGGCAGACGAACTGCGGGCGATGGCTCATCCGGCTGCCGACAGTCCGGATGTGCCGGTTGGCATCAATTCGGCGGTGACTAATCCGGTCACGATTCCCATCGATCCACCCGATCCGCGGCTCGGAAAATACATCTTCCGGCCCAGCTCCGATCGACACATTCCGAGGCGTCGATATCCGGCGGTGACGGGGCTCTAGACTGTTCGCCCGCTCTTGCCGAATTGCAGGCAAGGCAATCAGCGCAGTCGTATCCACGCATCAGGCGGGACAGATCAATGGTCTGCATCTAACAGTTAGTTGGAATCGCGAAAATTCGCAGAGCGCTGATGTTTTTCACGAGCGATTTGCGCTGAAATTGCGCTCAATTCACGTCGTCAATGCATCCTTCGCGCGCGCTTGCAAACATTGCAGCGATGAAACGCAGTAGGAGAATTGGCATGGCCGAGAAAGACGATTATCCGATTAATTTGGCTGAGGCTGTTCAACAGCAGAGCATGCTTGCCGTCTACGGCGTTCCTATCAAGGATACGTCGCTCGGCGACTTTTCCCGGCTCGTTTCGCCCGGGCTGACGCGGTTGGCTCAAATTAGGGCCTACGCTATCGGCGAGTTCTGTGTGCGGCTTCCAAAGCCGGTCGTGATGCTGTTGCCGGGGGAGGGGATTCCGACCTCCGATTCCTGCGCTCGGCCCAAGGAACTGAAGTGGTCGGTACTACCAGTTGACAAGACCGTCGCCGTTTCAATGTCGACAGGAAGCTTCATCGAAGTTCTGGACGATGTAGCGACCAAGGGAATTGATGGCGGGTTGACGTTGGAGAACCCGCGGATTCAGGACGGCAAGGCCTGTGTAGACATTCACGCTTGGGCGAGAATCGAAATTTTTGGAGCGCATGTAGATTTTGATCAGCGGATTCCTGTCTGCGTTCCGCTCGAAGGATGCCACACGGTTTACGACGTAGGTTGGGCAAACGTTCAGGTGTGTTTCCGTGCGCCTAACCAGCTATGCGCCAAGCTCTGTATTGGAAAGTGGGGGTTGTCAAAGTGCTGGGATTATTGTGTCCCGGTGCATCTCGTCACCGCCGCAGTAGCGAAGCCCTGCAAGTGTCAAAGCGAATAGCCTGACAATCAGTTTGGCGGCCAGCGGAAGGCGGCCGCCAAACTCTGGAGAGTCCTCAAATCCTGTCGCCCTGAAGTGTGACACTCAAAGCCTGGGAGAAGCAGCATGACCGACCGAGTCCGCGTTCGATTCGCGACCAATCGAAATCCTGTTCCAGGTCCCGATCTGTTCGGGCCAAAGTACAGAGACAACAATCCGAAGCACTATGTCACGGGATCCATCGACGTCTACCGGCTGTCCAACCTTCCGGATACCGGTTGGGTGCCGGACTCCAATTCGGTGCAAATTGATCCGCCGATCGACGCGTCGGTGTTCCAGCCGACCACGCAAAATCACAATGACATCGTGGCGTTCGCGCGCGATCGCGTCGCCGCGGAGCTCGCATCGGCCCGCGCGTCGCAATATGGCCTGATATTGCTGCCGGGTTTCGATTCGACCTTTTTAGGTTCGATGAGCCGTGCCGCGCAGGTCATGTCAAACTACAAAGCGGCAGACATCTTCTGCTTCTCATGGCCATCCCAAGGAAAATTGGACTTGGCGAGCTACAAGGCGGATCGTGATGCGGCCGCCAAGTCCGCCAATGCCGTCGCCGACTCGCTTCGCAGGTTATTCGCCGTTCTCAGGGCGCTTAAAGCCAACCTCCCGGTCTTGCACCTCGTCCCTCATTCGATGGGAAATTATGCACTTCAAAACGCCGTTCAGCTGATACCCGCGAAAGAACGCAACACTCTGCTATTCGAAAGCGCGTTTCTGATGGCGGCCGACGTCAACTACGACGCCTTGTCAAAGGCCAGCGAACTGAAGCCATTGATCACCCTTGCCAAGAAAGTTCTCGTATACAAGAACGGCGGTGACCTGGCGCTGTCGCTGTCCGGCAGCATTCTTCTCAACAACTATCCTCGCTTGGGACAGTGGGGACCGCGTGATCTGAGCAAGCTTTCCAAGACGGTCAACTCGATCGACTGCTCTGATGTTGGATCAACCCAGGGAGACGACGGCGGGTCCCACTACGGACATCAGTACTACCGTCTGTCTCCCTGGGTCCTGAACGATGTTGTTCAGGTTCTGGCTGGAATACCGGCCAACAAGATCGCGGGCCGCCTTCCCGCGATCCCCGATGAAGGAGGCCGCGCTTGGTGGATTCCGTACGATTCGGGGGCTGCATCTTCAGGACGCGGCAAGCCGCGCAAAAACGAGGGAAAGCCGACCAGACGCAAGAAGTGAGCTGAGGTTGGGTCCGGTGGCCCATGATGGTATGGGGAGTTTCGGTGACGCAATCTTCTCCTAACGGCCACGCATCTCACCCCTGCACAAACTGCCCGTCGTGCTGATTCCCCTTGCACCGTCGGGCAAATCACCTGCACATTTTCGGCCATCCCGCCCGCACTGAGAGGGGCGTATCGCGATCGTCACGGGACGTTGCGGCGGGGAGCGGTGGCCGCGGGGCGACGCAGCATCTCATGGAGGTGCGGACGAACGTCGTTTTGCGGACGGTCAAGCCGTGTGGTCCCGACACCCCGACGCTGGTGTCTTGGTCGGCGACGATGTCGATGACGGGGGCAAGCAAGCCGGTCCCCAGGGAGAGCACGGAGCAGCCGTTCAAACCATTGCGCAGGGAAGGCCGGGTTGTTTCCGGCTGAGCCTGTGGTTCCTGCCCCGTGCATTTTTTCCGCACGGGGGCCATGGTGCCAGTCGGCACTCGGCCTTCCCTGCGCCCTCTCAATTCAAGAGGACGCCAGACTGCAGCAGAGCTCGGGCCTGACAGGTCGCGAGATCGCGGTGGCATGGGCGTCAGTAGCTGCGACGAGCGCAGGCTGTTTGACAGGGTTGATGGGAAATCAGAGAGCGCGGCTCAAGCGAGACTTGGGGGGCTCAAACGTCCGGCTTCGCCAAGAGGCTTCGCCGGACACGCTTCGCCCTGCGGGCTACTCGCGCGGCTGCGCCACGCGTAGCCCGCAGGGCGAAGCGTGGTGCCCCTGGCCGGCAGTCGCCTATTCCCATAACCATCTGAATTTAAGGTCATTTTATCCGTCAATCGCTGCCGATACCAGCAGAAATACCAGCAAGATGACGCGCGCTGTATCAGCTCGCAAAAATAAAACAGCAGGCGCCTCGGCAGCACGCGCGGCCCATGCCTTCTGGCCTCTACAATCGTCCCAACCGGAATCGAACCCGGCTCTGACTCCCCATCGGATCGAACTAATTTGATATCACGCGGGCAAGAGAGGATTCTGCCATGCGTACATCGTCTAGTATGCCCCACGACGCCGAGCGGCACTTACCTCGCGCTGGACGGTTTCGGCGGTCGACCGGTTCGCTTGGTGCCAGACGGGCGCCGAAAGCACTCATCCGTCCAATGACGGCGGCGCGCCAATGTCGGACAAGGCGCTGCGGATCATAGGCTGCGATATTGGCCCCGGCGGCGACCAATGTGCGCCCGGCTTCCGCGCGACAACGGCGACCCTACTCAACAAGGAGGGCGCGTTCAACAGCAATGGTGGAAGTCGATCTCGTGCACTACGCGGAGAAAAAAGCGCTGGCGCCTTGGCGGCGCCAGCTCGACAAAGGCGGCAAGAACAAGATCTACGGCATCTACGGCCGTGCCGCCTGTTGCGCCGAACGCCTGCGTTTAATGCAGCATTTGGCTAATTGCCTCTACAACCTGCGCGACGGTGTCTTCGCCGTCTCGCTGCGCAGATCGGCGGCCTGGCTTGGTCTCGTTTCGATCCTCGGCAGCGAATCGTGATATTCATCCACGCTGTCGAGGTCGATCAGCGTCTTGCCTCCCATCTTGTAGGCCCTGATCCTGTCGTGGGCGATCAGCTCATAGGCCTTAGTCTTTCCGAATTTGCCATAGCGGCAACCGTCCTTGAACTCGACGAGTCGGCGACGCTTATTGTTATCATTGTCAACCATGGTTCCTGCATGTGCTTCGAAGATCTCAAGTCATCCGGTTTTGACTTGGCCCCTCGAAGGAAATCATCGAGCTTTCGCAAGGCCACAAAGCTCATCAGGCGTGTTGCCTCGCCCATCAGTTCGGCGCCTCTGTCCAAGCCCGCGACGATGTCTTCTTCATCGAAGAATTTGGCGAAGTCTTCACACCATATCGTGAACACAAAGCAGTGGTCGATGCATTCGCAGATCGTCGCAATCTGGCCGGATCGTGTGTCCATCGCCACTCGTCTCCCCGAACCAGAAAAAGAAAATTGCCGCGCCGGTTAGCGGCTGTGGAGTGTCGCGTAGAACCGCTTTTGAGCTCCAGGCGTTGGCTCATACTTGAAGCAATCCTGATAGTTTTCGATCGCCTGCATCACGCCGAGCAGAGCGGGAGCGGAGAATGCCGTCGTTTGCCCCGTTGCCCAATGGGATACGAAGTTGCCGATGATCGTGGCTGAGTGCATTTGCAAGGCCTGCTTCTGGGCCGGTTCAAGGATGAGGCTGCCGGCCCGATCCTCAAGCTCCACCGCCGCCTTGATGGCGTTGAGGTATTCGCCCGGTGTGCGCTTATCGTCGCCAAACGCGAGATCGGGCGGCACGGGAATGCGGCACTTGTCGATAATCGTTTGTAGGACATATTCGAGATATTGCCGCAGCCGGGGCGCCGCATCGTCCACGCGTCCTTGGTTCAGTAGGGTGTTCGTTGCATCGCGCACCTTGTTGACCGCGCCCGACTGCAGGAGCACGGCCGTGTGCGCAGTTCCTTCGAGCCTTTGATGCGACCAGTCCGGCGAGCCGGAGTGCTTGTTGAACAGCTTCTCCAGCAACGTGTCGTGGCTCAGCAATATCACTTGTGGCCCGTTCGCCTGGAGAGGCCGCGCGAAACGTGTTCGGATGACTTCGACAAGGTGATGCTGGTGCCCGGCATCGAAGCTCGATGTCACATCGTCCAGCACCATGAAACGCGGCGCGCCCCCGTAGAGGGAGGCAGCCGCCAGGTAAACGGAAACGGCAAATGCGTTCCTGTAGCTCTCCGACAGCAGTGCTTGCGCCGAGACGTCGTGAAGGGTCCAGAAGGTTGCCAGGCCGATCGTGAGATCTTCCGTTCCCGACGGTTTGCGAAGGATCGGCGTTACGGGGCTGAACATGATTTGATGGAACAGGTCCTGGCAGAGCGGTTCAACCCTTGCGAGCCGGGTCGCGGCCATTCCCGACTCGGCCTGCGCGAACACCGCGCTCGCCTCGTCGAGGAAGGATTTCAGCCGTGCGATGCGTTGGCCACGTGCGGTGAGCTCGGTTGCCTCCCTTCCGGCTGACTCGAGAGTGGCCCAGTTTGTCTGCAGCCGCTGCGCCGCTTCAATGGCCCGTGTAACTGTCACCAGCGAGGGCGGCATCTTTTTTGAAAGGGCGGCACTTTCGGCTGCGAGCCTTTGTATCTCCGCTTCCGCCTTGGCCCGCATCGTCGCGATGTGCGATGCGAGCGCGGTGATTTCCGCGCTCGCGATGGTCCCTTCCTCGCCGGAACGTTTCAGACGCGCGAGAAGGAGGGCCTCGTCCTCCCCGAGTACGAGCTTTTCGAGCGCATCCAGGTCTGACCAGCCTTTGGCCGCCCATTCCGTAGCCACGGCCGCGGTTGCCGTTTCGACAGCGTCATATTGGCCGAGCTTCTCACGCACGTGGTCGAGCACCGAGCTGTCGTGTTGCACACCGCACGTCGGGCAGAGGTTCGGTGACGCCCATTCGGCCCCAGACATAACTTCGTCGCTGACCTTGTAGAGCCGCTGCAGCGGTTCTCCCGCAGTCCCGGCAAGGGCATCCTCGCGCGTGCGTGCAAGGCCGTGCAGTATCTCGGCGTCACCGTTGGTGGGCGTGGCTTTATTCGCCGTCTTCCATCGCTCTTCGGTTTGTATGAGGGAGGCGAGGCGCGCTTTATCGGGACCGCCTTCAGCGGCGTTCACGGCCGCGTGGCAATCGGCGCCGCTGATCTGCATGAAGGTCTTGCCGTCGCAGTGCGGCGACAACGTGGGTATGGCCGCCAAGGCCGCGTGGCAGCGCGCTTGCGAATCGGCGGCAGGGGCCTGCGGCGCGATTTTTTCAAGGACAAGGGCTTCGTAGTCCGTCTCAATGGCTTTTCGCGCCGCGACGATGGACCGGTCGGCGGCGACCTTCTTGGCAGCTTGCGCGCTTGTATCGAAGTGCGAGTTGAAGGACCGCGTGTGGCTTAGTTGCTGCAGCTGCTGGCGAAGGGTGGAATAGCGGGCAAGACCCAGCAGACCCGAAAAGGAGCGGCCCCGGTTCAACGCCGTCTCATCCATGAAGCTTTGAAAGGTTTGTCCATCGAGAAGCACGAATTCGCGGTTGAGTTCTGCGAGAAGGGCTTCGGCATCTTGGTGGCCGGACACACTCCTTTGGCCTGCTGCGTTGCGGGTAACCGTTATCGTGACCGCGGCTCCGCCATTGTCGGGCCGCAGGGTCAACTTGACTGTGCCGAGGCCGGCCGGGTGAAACCGGTTCAGGTAATAGTCTTGCGGCCGTTCGGCCTGAAGCAGCCGGTCCAGCTTGTCGATCTTGCCCCGGAAGGCAAAGCTCAATGCATCGTAGATCGAGCTCTTGCCGACGCCGTTTGGCGCGGTAATGGAGCTGACGCAATCGGGTTTGAATTTCAGCGCGAGCGGCGCGCCTTCGTTGTTGATGCCGCGAAAGCCTTCGATCTCCAGCCCCTCGAGGAACCATTGGATTGGCGCAGCAACTATTGTTGCCGGGCTCGGCGGCGGCGAAGCGGGCTGGCTGGGGGCGGCGCTGGGTGCCGCAGTGGCGGGCGGGCTCGAGAGAGCTTCCTCAAGCGCGTCGAGCAAGTCGCCTTTGTCTTGTTCACCGTTGGACAAGGCGGGGAGCGCGCCCGCCAGAATGGGACCGGCGACGGCATCCAGCTTTGCGAGCTCGGCTGAGAAATCCGTGACGTTTTGATCGAAGTTGGACGTGTCGCTAAAAGCAAATGGAACGGTTGTCGGCATCGTTTCCTCCCCGTGCCAAAGGTATCACGGGACAGCGCAAATCTCACCAGATTTGCTCGGTTAGCGTGCAATAAAAATTTGGGCAACCGGCGCAGTCGATCATCGCATCTTGCTTATGCGGTCTTCGACGTGGAGCGCGTATCCTCAATCCGATCGCCGCCCTAGGATTCCGACTTCGGACAACGGCGTTGTTGGAGAGCCGCCTTTGGCGTTGCTGGCGGTAGACTAGCCGCGCAGCACGACGTCAGGATGCTACGACTGCCATTCCATAAATTCCGCGCGTTCGAAGCAGGGTAGAAAGCTTCGCGGCTTCCCAGACCATCATCCAGCCCTTCGTTCACTCTCTGCCGAGCTCTCCAGTAGCGGCATATCGAGGCTTGGAATCTCCGGCATGGCTTTGCCGGCAATCGCCTGCAGGTCGCCGACCATGCCCACTGTAGACTCGATCACGGACAGGATTTGCGTCTCGCGCTTGGCCCACTGCCTGCCCATAAACTTGCGCTCCTTGTCGAGGTCCTCGCGCATGTCGTTGAATTTCTCAACAACAGCTTCCACCCTCTGCCGGAACTTGATGCCGGTTAGATATTGATAGACCTGTTCCATCTTGGTCTGTTGTCCGTGCTGCGCTAGGCGCGACCCACTGACCTCGATAAGGGTCTGACGAAGAGCGACAGCAACCGGGAGAGCATAGCGCGGATGAGCGACCCATACCCCGTCGACTAGATCAAAATGCTCGATGTGCTTCGGAAGAGCCTGGGAAATGATAAGGGCAACGTCGGCCCCACAACGCCGCTGGTCGTCCACCCATCGCTCCACGCTTTGGTAGGTTTGGACTCCCAAAGGATGATGCCGGCGGCTTGGCCGATCGAACCATTGACTTGCTGGACAACATCGGCACCCAGCTCGCCTTTGCCGACAGCCTCGACCAAGTCGGTCGGAAAACGCCCACGCAGCAGTACCTCGAGCTCAAGCTCAAGCACTTCGCCCTGGGACTGCTGAGAGCCTTGCTCAGCTTTGCGCTTCAGTTCCTCGATCGTGCGAGCCATCGACTCGATCGTCTGATCCTTTTCCGCGACGCGCAGCCGAGCGGCTTCATCAGCTTCCTGGCGGGCTTTGATCTGAATTTGATTGATCGACGCTTGAACGCGTTTTTCGACAGTGAGATCGAGTTCGCGCTTTTCTTCGTCCAGGGCGCGCTGCCGACGCATCAGCTCCGCCTGTTGTTGCTGGGCCTCGGCAAGCTTGGCATTATTGACCTCCAAGGTTCTCCGGAGCTCAATGGCCTCGGCTTCCTTTGCGAGGAGGTCAGCGGCCGCCGCCTCGTGGGCTTTCTTGGCTTCCGCGGCGACCAGTTGGCCGCGCTCGGCGGCTAGGCGGTTCGAAACCTGTTCCTCAACCTGCTCACGGTCCCTGGCGAGCTGCTCACGCTCCAGCCGCAGCGCCTCGGTCTTGCGCGAAACCTCAGCATCCTTGTTGGCCAACTGTTGCTGGAAGTGTTGCCGGGTCTCAGCCAAAAGCGGAGCCGCAAGAGATTCGGTTAGCGGAATTTCGTGGTTGCAGTTGGGGCATCGAAGGATGGGCTCCTGAGCGGCGCCGGCCGCGGTTGCTCTGAAACTCATGAGTCGTCTCCTTGGTCGCTCCCCCCAGGCTTGCCGGAACTAAAGGTGATACGGCGAGCCGACACGCATGCGGCTGTACCGTGATTTCCACATCCCGGTCGAAGGTTGTGAGCACCCGCATCGGCTTTTCCACCGAAACCAGCTTGAAATGCAGCGGCGATTTTCCGCGCGGACATCAACCGCCTCATGTGCGGCCTAAGGCTGGTGCTGGTTGGCGTTTGGAGGCCGAGCTCGTATCGCCGTCAACAACAAATGAATTTTTGCGGCGATGAGGCGGGAGATCACGAGCGCAGCTGTCGATCTCGCGCTTTTTCACAGGATTCCTCCGCCACTCCAGTACGGATAAATCGGGAAAGACTTGCGGTTGCCGAGCGCGCTTCAACCTACGGATCGAGGCCGCGAGTTCTTTTTCGTGTTGCCGCCAGCTGAAGTACGTTTTCCGTGCAATACTAGAACAAACCAAGAACACGATGTCAAGCCCCTGACAGCGGAACGACGGCAAAAACGAAAGCCGTGACCACGGCAACGCATCCATCGGAAGAGCGACTGAACAGAGTGGTCGGCAGGCGCCTTCGGAGCGCGCGGACGGTCAAGGCCAGCGGCTCTTGTGTTTCAACAGAATTCTTCATGAGGTGCGGGAAAATGCCATTGTCCGTTGGCGCAATGTCATAAGATAGTTCAACTGTAGATGGTACCGCCGACCGTCCAATTTTGGTCATTGATGTATTTCCAAAGCTCATTGAGGAGACGTGGCAGTGTTGTCATTCATATTGAGTGCGTGTTGCGATAACCTTTCGCGGTCCAAGCGCGAACGAACGTCGCAGCGCGCGGCACTGATCGTGGCAATCGCTTCTATGATGTTGGGTGCCATGATCGACAGCGCTCGCTGCGGCCCGCTCGAAGACCTCGTGAACACCAAATATCCTGCCGTCACCGCGGATCAACAGAGCCAGCGCGCGATCAAGACCGCTCTAGATGCGCTTCGCTCGAGTGCCGATGTCAACGTCGGTATCGGTGTCGCGTTTGACGACCTTCGGGCTTTGGTGCTCGCGCGTTCCGAAGTCCAAGCCGCTGGCATCACCGAAATCAAGCTGTCTGGAGACAATGACGTCCTCGACATCTCCTTGACCCTCGATCGCATTGTCGATGGCAAGATCATCCCGGACAGCCGCCAGGCATTGAAAGCTCTGTTCGACAAGCTGCATCCCCATGTGGTTGGACGTATCTCGTTCGGTATCGCCGTCGAAAGCGCGACCGAAGGCGCGACAAATGATCAGGTTACCGCGATCGTCTTCCGGCTTCTGCCTGTCTTCCGCAATATCAAGGTCGACAAAATCACCGTGGATACTGGTGAACTCGGTCAACTTCTCGGAAGAGATACCGCCGATATGACCGGTGCGGCCGACTCCATCGTCAGCTGGCTGAATGGTTATGCGGATCGGATCTCTGGAGGATTGAGCCATCTCGAATTTACGCGGATCTCCGTCCCGATCAGTCCTCTCCCGGCGGAGTCGGCAAATCACTCCTTCCAGGCCTCAACCTCCGGCCAAACGAAAATCGAGGTGAAAGTCACCGGCAACCCCATTTCCTCTCC
The DNA here is from genome assembly GCF_032489875.1 of Bradyrhizobium sp. SZCCHNR1015. NCBI lineage: Bacteria > Pseudomonadati > Pseudomonadota > Alphaproteobacteria > Hyphomicrobiales > Nitrobacteraceae > Bradyrhizobium > Bradyrhizobium sp. SZCCHNR1015. The sequence goes on along the minus strand of NZ_JAUEYW010000003.1, from coordinate 311,177 downwards.
CGCGCGCGTCGCAGCCATCGCATGGTTGATTGATCGCAACCGGATCATCGGGGTTGTCAAACTGGCGTTCCCCACCGATCCCAAGCCTTCGTCAGGTCCTCAAACTGGCGGAGCCGCGTTCAAGGATCTGAAAGAACTCGTGGACCAGCGAGTAAAGGATGGTCTCGGCATCGCCGACTGGCCCAAGCACACTACCGTAGCTGTGTCCAAATCCCTCATTGCCATCATTCTAAATTCTGCATTCCTGCAATCCCACCTTTGTCTGACAGCTTCTACCGACATCCCGAAGCAGGAGTTCGAGAAAAAAGTCAATCTCCCGGCGGCGAGCCTCATCGATTGCACCCCCTCTAAGCGTTGCGATCAGCCTCACGACGAGCGTAGCTGCGGCGGATGTATTAGTCGCCCCTTCGTCGGTGGCTGTTGGATCCACACCAACGATCCGGTATGCGAGGCCGCAAAAGCTACTCAGAACTCAATTTATGCTGCTAACAAGGCGGCTTGCGAGACGGAGAAAACGACCCTGAAGCTCGCGTGTGAAGGCGGCAAGGGTGTTGTCGATGCCATCGCGCATACTGGAAACTTCGCAAATATCGATGGCAGCTTCGGTACCGGTTCGGCCTCGCTCACGGCTTGTGTCCAAAGTGCGGTATTCACCCCAAAGCTCGATAGCGCCAAGTTGTCGCTTTTGCTCGGAGGGCAGGGAAGTGCTGATACTCATATTCACTTCACGCCCCTAGACATCGTAGGACACCTTGCCTGCCAGGCTCCATGGGGCCAAAGCAAACGTGTCTCCGTCACTCTGCCGAACCAGAACCTCGACGTGACCGCGGAGGCTCATCACACCAGAGCCGAGGATGGCAGTTTGGGGTATGATTTGAAGCTGCGAACGTCTGGTCTCGTCGCGCAAATACGTCCAGCTCCGCGTGATATTATTTTGTCGAGCTATAACATGGATATCGCTTGCGCTCCGATTGCCCCCTTGGTGAACACAATCGGTTTCAGCGCCGCACCCTTTATTCCGGAACTTCGCGGCGAGGTCCGCATCCCCGATCAGGAGCTTTCCTTGCACTACGATGTGCGCCCGGTCCTCGTGAAGGCGGGGCAAACACCCGTAACTTTGCGCTTTTCCGATAATGGGACCGCCCTTGCCGGAACAGCCGAAATCTCTCACTAGAAGTCTAGCGGCAAGTCCGCTCTCATGTCGGCGGGGATCATGTGACCCAGGCTCAAATCGCAAAAATCTGGTTCGTCGTGAGCGCGGTGCTGCTTTACTACGCGCTCAATACGTGGATCGTGGTCCAGGGCGGCAATGAGATTTTCGGAGCAAAACTTGTCGTCTCCAACAAGACACCTGCCGCCATGATCGCGATTCCGATCTGCACAATACTGTTGTTCGCCGCGTCGTGCATCGGGCGCTTTTTTGCGTTGCGCGGCGGCCCTCTCTGGCATCGACGCATTCCAATTGTCGGTTTCGAAGATATCGATACCGGTTCGCGCGAAGGCAGGATTTTTCAAGGCACCATGCTTTCGATATTCTCAATCATCCCGGCGATCGCGCTGATCTTCTTTTGGCACGCATTTGTCACGGCAACAGTGATGTTGAACGACGGCAGTAAAAAACCCGTTGGACTCTTCGATTGGACCGTGCTCGCCAAGACAATTAACGACCCGGCCCGCATTTGCACCGATTTCATGAAAGACCTTCCGGATCCCTGTGTTGCAAACGGCACCGTACTTCCCGGACTAGAGCCGACCGTGTTCGCTGTTCTAACGTTGATGGCCATAGCTGCGCTCGTTGCACATTGGACCGCAGTGCTCGGATCGAGCCAATCGGTTGAGGTGCAAGCGGCAGCAACTCCTAATGCCGAGTAGCGAGAAGCCAGATAGCCGCACGCTGCGGTGCAGAAGTACGCTGGTCGAGCATGTGCAGACTATACAGCGGATGGCACCACCGACGAACTCTTCATTCCTCGGATGCCTTTTTGCGCGCGTCGAGTTGTTCCATCATCCACAGGCCTGCAAGCTCGTCTTCGGCTGTGACGACGGTCTGCCCTGAAGGCATAAACGCCGTGATCAGGTTACCGGGCGTCAAGATGCGTACGTGGGATTCATCAATCCATGCCAGCAGGCGATCGGCTACCAGTCCAGCGATGGCTTCATCAGGATCGAGCTTTTCGTTTTGCGCCCATTCGCGAAAGCCCGGATCACGAACATCAAGTTCTCCTTCACTTGCAGCTTGCTGCAAGATGACCCACTCGTTCGTATTCACCTCACGCGGAGCCCACTGGCTTGATTCAATCGTCGCCAGTTCCTTCTTATCCAACTCGAAATGTTGAAACTCCCAGCCGACGGTCTGTCCCGTTTGTCCAATCCTTGTCAAAAGGAAAGGCGCAAGTCGCTCCATCTGCAGCGTATCGTTCATTGGAAGGTACTGCTTGAATTGATTGGACAACCGCGTCCAAATCAGTTCGAGCAAGATTCTGATAGGATTCTCGTTGTTTGACACAACTGCGATCCACCAGTCATCCAGAAGGGGAGAGATGTAAGGCTGACCGTTCATTTTGAGCAGGCTGTTGCTCCGGCAAATGACCAAGCTCGGAAAGGAGCCGAGCCCAAAGCCGCGTGTGGCTTTATTCTGCTCAATATAGTCAGAGAAGCCGTAGCGAAGACCGGCCTCGTCAACGTAGCCTTCATAACCAAGGACGACTCGTATTGGGCCAGTCAACTCCGTGACGAGCAAATGGTAAAAATACCGCACTTCCTCTGGCAATTGCATTAGCTCCGCCCGCCTCCTGGGATAAAGGCCAGTAAGGCGCGCGAAGGCTGTGAAAGCGGAGGTGACGTCAAACTGTGGTTGCACGCTTTGCACGTAAGCGCCGAACATATCGTTGATGTTGCGGAGTTTCTGAAAGGCGTCGTCCAGATCCGCGCCGTACAGATTCTTCTTCACTTCGAAAACGGCGAGTACATTCTGGATCGGCCAGACGAAATCGCTGGTGTAGGGGACCGGTTTGCCTTCGCCCGTGACAAGCATCGCATCTGTCTGCGGCCCCAGTTGACCGTCGTGCCCTTCGACAAAGCCGCTTACGACGCGTACGTCGAGCTCGACCGGGATGGCGCGATCCAGCAAATCCCGTGTCAACCCCTCATACATGGCCCCAATGGTTGGCGCATGCGTGATGTGTTCTTGTGCGAGCTTGGCGGCCTCTGCCTGTTGAAGGTCCTGCAGGATGTTCGCAAGGCTGGTAATCATGGGGTGTCTTCCCTGGGAGCGTGCTGCTGCTTGAGCGGCGCCCGACGGCGCGCCGCTGTTCCGCCTCGAGTGTCTCAAGATACGATGCGACCGTCGAGGTGAGCACGAATCAGCCCTCTGCCGACTTCGACGCTCGGTGATCCTTACCGGAACCGCAACAAGATCAACACGCCGCAGCTGCCGCCAGAGCCGGTGCCAGATTCTCCGCTCCGTTCGCCACGTGCTCCAACGCACGGTCCATGATCTACCCGGCTGCCTTATCTTCCTTTTCCGGACCGCGCATCACGATCTCCAACGCGTTGTCAGGCAGAGGCCGCTGCAACGCCTTGGCCTCGTCCCACGGCGCGCGCATCCAGATGTCGCGTTCTTCCTCGCTCGTCAGGATCACCGGCATCGCTTTCGGATGAATAGGCGCAACGACGGCGTTCGGCGATGTCGTTAGGAATCCATAGACAAGGTGAGGGCCCGGGATCGGCTTGGACTTCGTGCCGCGGGTGAATGCGCTCGATCTGTCGCGCGAATTTCTTATGGGGAGGCAAATCGTTCAAGCTGGTATCCCGCGTCTCTGTCTTGTCCTGAATCGGTCCCAGCTCGCCATCAAGTGCGGCAGAAACGAGATTCTGTTGCGCCGTGGCGCGAGTACTCCACGAACGCGGCAGCACTGGATCAATGTGAAAAGATCAGTATAACATCGCACCGATCAATCTGAAGGGGCTCCGTTCCTCGCGCGCGCCAGGGTGAAGTGCGGCAAAGGGCCGGCGAGGCGGGGCGACCCTGCTGCGCGACCTGAGGCTGCCAAGCGGACGGCGGCCATATGTCGACATGGCCGAGGCCACCGAGCAGTTGCCGGCGGGAACTACGTGGCTGCTGGTGCTGTTGCGACGCCACGCTCTGATCGGGAACGCAAGGGAGCCAGGGGCGAGCACGGCAACGACGCCTATCCGCAGGCGGCGGAGTGAGGGTCAATCCGGGGCCGCGACAGCGGTCCGGGAACTATGTCGGGAAATTCTCGGCGGCGCGCCGAACTGGCGTGCGGCCGAACGTTACTTGTAACGGTGTAACGCACGATCCGTGACGGCGTAACGCACCCACCAACGCCTCATGTGACGAGGTAACGCGAGTCCGTCTGCTTGGGGACCCCGACCAGGCCAGTGGCAGGCAGTCAAGGCCGAAGCCGCGAAGCGGGGGCGCAATAATGCCACTTTCAAGCCTGCCGCAGGCCCGGCCCACCTCCGCCGGCAGAAGGACAAGCCGTAGAGCTCACCCTACTTCATCGAACTCGCCTTTCGGACGCCACGAGACGGGATCTGCGATCCATCGGTTGATGTCGGATTCATGCCAGCCGGTCCCGTTGACGCTGATCTTGATCTGGGTCGGGAACGTGCCCTCGGCGATCTTGCGGTAGATGGTGGACCGGGACAGCCCAGTTCGGGCAAGAACGGTTTTCAAGCGGACGATACGGTCTCGTTCTCGCATGGCCGCGCTGCCTTCCGCTGGCTGTTTCTGACGACTGCTGAGACCAGACAAGGCATGCATTCAAGGACGCGCAAGAGGATTTCACACGTCATCGTACTGTGGCGAACAATCGGCAGTAAATCGGATTGCTCAAATTCCTAGGCCCCGGCCTCTGCCGAGGTCGATGCCATGTGTGAAGGCCAATTCGAGGCCGAGCCGGCGGCCCGATTCGAACGCGATCCCGAGTTCCCGCTTGCGGTTGTCGAGGAGGGATTCCAGTTGCGGATCGCGTTCGAGGCTTCTGGCCATGTCGCCCATCGCCGAGCGCGTGGCCTTGTAGCCGGAGATATCGCCCGCCTGATACTGGCGCTCGCTGATGTTGTCGAGCTTCTGCCAGTCCTCCACGAAGCGGTCGGCGCGGCGGCCCGGATTGATGCGCAGTTCGGTTTCGAGCTGAAGCGCGCGGATGGCGCGGTCGAGCCGGCCGCTGGCCGCCTCGCGGACCAGTTCTGGGTTCTTCTTGTAGGCGGCTTCGGCGTCGTGCGAGCCATAGGGCCGCACCTCCTCGAAGACCTGGCGGGCCTTTTGTAGTTCTTTCACCTGCTCGGGACTTGCCTCGCCGCCCATCTCCTGCACCTCGAAGATCGCATCCACGGCGCGGGCATGGCGCACGAGCGCCTGGGTACGCACGCGACGCAATTCCTTTTCCGGGTCTGCCGCCACACTCCTTTCCGGCGCTTCGGCTTCGCGCCGCTCGGCTCCGGTACCGCTCCATTCCCTTTCCGGCGTTTCCCGCTCCGGCCTCCGTCCGCCATCCGGGCCGGGCGCATCTCCAGGAGAGCGAAGGCCGTCGAACATGTCCCGCAGCTTTTCCGGCACGACCATGCGCACAATCTCGGTCACGCGCTCGCGGAAGGTGATCCCACGCCGCTCGGCGTAGCTCTGGACCGGATCGGCACGCTCGTAGTCCGAGGCCATCTCCTTGGCCCGGTCGCGGGACAGGGTGCGGACAAGCCGGTCCTGACCGGCAAAATCGTCCCGGCCGTAATGCAGGTGGACGCCGTCGCGGTGCCGCGACAGGGAGACATAGCTGCCATGGGCGTCCATGCCCGGCGTCGCCAGCACATGGGTGCGGTCTACCGTCATGCCCTGCGCCTTGTGGATGGTCGCGGCATAGCCATGGTCGATCCGGTCATAATCCTTGAGTTCGAAGCGAACCGATCGGCCATCGTCGGTCTGCACGGTCATGGATTGCGCGCTGACCCGCTCGATGGACCCGAGCGTGCCGTTCTTCACGCCAAGGCCGCGCTCGTTCTGCAGGAACATGACGCGGTCTCCGCTGGCAAAATCTCTCGCGCCGCGCTCGACGGTCAGGCGGACGTCATCCCCCAGATCACCCGCAGCCCGCATCCGCCCGCGCGCCGCCTCGTTAAGCGCCCGGACCTCGTCGTTGGTATGAGTGAGGATGATCCGGCTCTTGTCAGGCGACGCCTGCCGGTCTCGGTTCCAGCGCTCGATCAGATCGCCGCGCGCCTGTTCGCGGGTCTGGGCCTCATGCACCATGCCGCGGGAGCGATAAACTTCAAGCGCATTACCGGTTTTGCCAGTGGCGAGATCGCGCGTGGCGTCGCGCTGCCAGTCTTCCCGCTGACGGCGCACTTCGCTGATTCCCGCGCCGGCGTGTCGTTCGTGAATCGAACGAAAGGCCGCGCCCGCTTCTATTGCTTGCAACTGCTGGGGATCGCCGACCAGCACGACTTTCGCGCCGGCCTCTGCCGCATGGGATAGAACGCGTTCCAATTGGCGCGTGCCGACCATGCCCGCCTCGTCGATCACCAGCACATCGCGCGACCTGAGCAGGTCGCGGCCTTGTCCCCAGCCATGCTCCAGGCTGGCAATGGTGCGGGACGATATGCCCGATCCGCTTTCAAGATTTTCCGCTGCGATGCCGGACAGCGCCAAGCCACGGACCTCATAGCCGGCCGCTTCCCAGGCCTCTCGCGCCACGCCCAGCATCGCGCTCTTTCCCGTTCCGGCATAGCCGACCACAATGCCGAGATCGCGCCCATCGGTGATATGCGCCAGCGCGTTGGCCTGCTCGCCGGAAAGCAAAAGCCCGCGCCGTTCAGCGCGCAGGAGTGCGGCCTGCCTGTGAGCATCATTGACCGCATAGCGCTCCCGTTCCGCCATTAGTTTAGCAGCGCGATACAGGCGCTGTTCGGCCTCAATCATCTCGCGGGTCGTGAAGCGATCTTCACCGCGTCCGTCCTTGCCGAGTTCGACCAGACCAGGTGCGCCGCGCATCGCGCCCGTGACCTCGTTGAACTGGTCGATGCCGTCGCTGTGCCGATGCGCGAACTTCGCCATGTCGCGCTGCGTGAAGGTCGATTGTTGCTGGGTGATCGCATCCAGTGCGACGGAAGGATCGGCAATGATCCTCTCGCCATTGTTCCGCGCGATCTCGCGGTGCATCTCGGCGCGGTCAGCGGCCTCGATTCCTTCGCCTTCGATCCGCTGCGCCGGCGCACCGATCTGGCTTTGCGGTTCAAGCGCGAGGCCCTGTGCTTCGAGGCTGCGGTGGTCGATCCGCGCGTCGATGTCGAGCTCGGCCAGCCGCTCGTTGGCAAGCTCCGCCCAGCGTTCGCGCCAGCGCTCCACCATCTCGGTGCGGTTCCACTCCCGCACTTTCCGGCCAAAACCGGTCTCGTCCACCGCGCGCATGGTCAGCATGACGTGGGCATGGGGTTTGGGCACGCCGTCCTCGGCCATATCCCAATGCACATTGAGATCGGCGATCATGCCCCGATCGACGAATTCGCCCCGAACGAAGTCGCGGGCGAGTTCGATGCTCTGTGCCTCACTCATCTCGCGCGGAAGGGCGAATTCGACTTCACGGGCAAGCTGCGCGTCCTTGCGGACTTCGAAGGCTTCGACATCGTTCCAAAGCCGTTCGCGATCGCGCCATGCTGGCGGCGCGTTCTCCGGCAACATCACCTCAGAATGGACGACGCCGCGCTTTCCCGAAAAATCGTGGCTACGCTCAAGGCGCTCGTCGCGCAGCCGCGAACCCGAGCGGTAGGCGGCCGACGCTACCGCACTGGAGCCAGACTTGCGGCCAATGACCTTGACGTGAAGATGATAGATCGCCATCGCGATCAGATCAGTGGCACGGCAGAGCGCACGTCGGAACGACGTATAAGCGCGCCCTCCCTCGAAAAATTCTCGGGAGGGACTACCGCGTCCCAGGCCGTCCTGGCGACCTTACAGCATTGTGCCGGGTGCTCGTCTATCATTTCTCCATCAACCCTGACGGAGACGATGATGCGCAAACCACGGGACTTCGACGCAGCACTAAAAGCGCTCGAAGACAAGGCGCGAGGACTGAAGACCCGCAAAGTGCAGCAACTCGGTGAACTGGTGATTGCTACCGGGGCAGACGCGCTTAACGCCAACGAACTGGCGGGCGCGCTGGTCGTGCTAGCCGAGACAAAAGAAGCCGGAAAGAGGGAGGCATGGGCCAAACGCGGGGCCGCGTTTTTTCAAAGCCGGGCACGGCGAACTGCGCCGCCAGCTGACCGAAACGCGGATGGCGCTCCTGCGCAACCGAGCGGCACGCAACCGGCATCAGGCCGCAAGGGCGCGACATAACATGCGCACGTGGCAGGTCGAGCGCCGCCGGCGCACGCGGCATCTAATCGAACTCGGCGGCCTCGTCGTGAAAGCCGGTATCGTAGACCTGACCGGCGACGACCGCGCCACGATTTTCGGCGCGCTGCTCTGGATGGCCGACAAGCTCCAAAGCGGTCAGGGCGAACGGGCGCGAGCGCTGTGGGTAGCGAAGGGGAAGCAAGCGTTTGAGGCGGATCCGGCAACACACAAGGGGACAGATCGAACTGTTTCAGCAGCACATCGTTGATGCACGATAATGGTAGTCCGCCGAGCGACTGCGTGCGCGGAGCGTCGTTCTAGTATGCGATCGGCGCTAGAAGCGGGGCGAAGGAACTCGCGATCCGCCAAATGTGTTTCGGCTCCGAACATTGACCCCACAGGTGCGAGGTTTATCAAACATTTAGGACGTCGATCGGTCCCTGGACCCCACGCCGACCCACAGGCTGGGGATGCAGTTGAGATCATCGAGCCGATCAGCGTCGAGAGGAGCGTCGCTGTTAGTTCGGCAGCGAGCGCATTCTGATACGGTATCATGCTGAGGCGGCGGTCTTCGACGTCCCGGCGCCATATCCGACGTCATGGATCAGCTTCGCGCGCATTTCAACTGGGGCAGGCGCATTCGATTGGCAGGTCGTCCCATGGCAATGGCGGTGAGTCCCCATGGATCGGCCGAAGACCGGGCTTGATTTGGCCGCTGTTCGAACCGTTCAATCGTCCTGATTGCTGGTGCGAGCGCGCAACTTGGCTTAGGTCTCCATTGCGGCCTGCGGCGAGCTCCAAAAGTCCGGCACGCGATCAGGTCCGGGGGGCGAGATGGTTCGGTGTGCAGCTGTCGTGTTTGGACTGAGTTGTCTTGCCTCGGCCGCTTTGGCCCGGGCCCCGGCGATGGCAACTCTCAGACCGGAGGCCAGCAAGTCGTGCATCGGGGTGATTGCCGCCGCCGACCGCTTCATGGTGACGAAGATCGGGTTCACTGCATTTGACAGCGAGACCTTGGTGGCGCCGATCGAGAGCTGGGGCCTCGATGATCTCATCGCCGCACGGGTTCGCGTCGCAGCGGGGGCCGGCGCCACGGTGCTGCGCCTGACCTATCCCAAGAGCGCGTTCGATCCGTTCTACGATCCTCCATCTCGCCCGGCTCCGCCGCCCGGCCGCCAGTTGACAGATATCGTTCGGCGGATCGCGGGGAGCACCAGGTGCAGGCGCTACGTCGTCATCACGGCGTCTCCCGGAGCATATTCTCCGACCAACAAGACAATTGCCGGAGTAGGAGTCTATCAGAACAGCCTCTCAAAAAGCGTGTACGTCTACGCTCATCTCCTCGTCACGGTTTTTGACGGGGAAAGCTTTGCCATTCGCCAAAATCCCTACGCAACCCTCCAAGCGAGGCTCGAGCGGGCTTTCGTGCCGAGGAAGGATTTCGATCGCGAGATCGATCGCACGTTGTTCCCGTCGTCCGCGGCGGAAGCGGCCAACAGCGCTGCCTTGCGCAATGGCGCACGCGGCGTCGTGGCGGAAAGCCTCGACGACTTCCTGCCTGCGTTTTTCCGGGAGTGAGACACGGCTGACGCCAGAACCCTGGCCGCGCCTACCGGTCACCCCAGGTGCTTCGAACGACGACATATTCGCCGCGCTGTGGCGGCGCTTACGATTGCGGCAAGACCAGCAGGTGCAGGAGTGGGCGGAACTCGGCTGACTGAGATTTCTGCGCCCGTCGCATGAGTTGCCACATTGCGTGCTGAACGGGGGCGCTCTTCTATGACAGTTCGTGGGCGAACACTCACCCGGCGCGAGCTCTACGACCTGGTCTGGGCGACGCCGATGAGCAAGCTTGCCCGAGAGTTCGGTATCTCGGATGTCGGTCTCAAGAAGGTTTGCGACCGCCACCGAGTGCCAACACCCGGGCGTGGTTACTGGGCGCAGCTCGAAGCGGGTAAGAACCCGAAGAAAACGCACTTCACCGACGTACCGGAACCTGCGCTCAATCGCATCGAGATTCGGCCCGGCCTAGTGGACCTGCCCGAGCCCGTTCGGCAGGTCATCGAAGCGCGGAAAGCCGAGCGCAAGCTTGCGGCACCTCGACGCCAGCGATTGCTGGCGCCTGCACCGATCCACGAGCCCATCACCGACGTCCACCCGGCCGTGCGGCAGACCGTCCAGGCCCTGCGAAAGTGCACGCCGTCCAGCGTTTCGGCCGAGGCCTTCGGCGACGGCTTGTGCGGCGTGACGGTCGGTCGGGAGAGCATCGAGCGCGCAGCATACGTCCTTGATCGGCTCGCCCGTGCCCTGGAAGTTAACGGAACGCCCCTTGCCCCGACTGGCGAAGCCATGCAGGTGACGGTCGGGCCGGAAAGGGCGGTCTTTAACCTCAAAGAACGAACGCGTACGGTCGCGCATGTGCCAACGGCCGATGAACTGGCCGAAGTGGCGCGGCGGCGAGAGCAACGGGAGCGGCACTGGCGTAACCCGAGCCGATGGCCTGCCCCGCCTTACGGAGCGGTCTACCCTGAGAGGGACACCGTCTGGACCGGCGAACTCTTGATCCAGATTGATGGATACAGCGATGGGGTTCGCCGGTCCTGGGCTGATGGCCGAACTCAACGTCTCGAAGACCTGGTGTCATCGGTCGTCGATGGAATTACGGTGCTTTTGGCCGCGCGAAAGGTGGCGCGCCAGCAACGAGAAGAAAGAGACAGGAGAGAAGCCGAGTTACAGCGGCGCCACGATCTCGCCCGCGCCCGGTCTAAACGAGAGGAAGCTCGCTCCGCCTTCGCAGACGACATCGTGAAGCTCACCCGTGAGGCGGACGCTCTCCGCTCCTGGCTTGCTCAAGGGCACCTGACGAAAGCCCCTCAGACGAACGGGCAGGTTGCCCGCTTCCGTGCCTGGCTAAAGGACCGATTGCAGACGATTGAAAACAAGCTCGATCCAGTCATGGTCGAGCGCGTGCTCGCCAACCAGAAGCTCTTCCCGAACCCTGAAGAGGACGAGCTACACGATCCGTTGGGAGACCCGCCCCCCAGGCGCTGGTACTGAACCGCACATCGCTGAATTGGCCGGACGCTGGGTGACGCACTTGCCTACCCCTCGGCTCAATAGGAGAGGTGGATTCTGTTCGGTTGTTCGATTTGGCATGGGCCGTGTTTCGGCGTTCGGAAGCGCTGGTGGGGCACGATTCGTCCAACTCCACAAAGATCTTGCGAGGAATCGTCAGAGGAGTTAGCGGAACACGTACGAAAGCCAGTCCAGCTCTGCTTGCGAGACGCTAAAGCCATCGTCCGGTTGTCGCGAACAACTATGCGTCCCGGTCATCGCGAAGCGGCAATGGAAGCCCGGCAGTTTCGCATACGGCTTCGATTAGGAGGCGAACGGCCCGCGCATCCCAATCGATCTGATCGATCGGTGCGTTCCAGTATTCGGATACAACGTGGGCTGCATGCCGAGCTTTTACGCCGTGACCAAGGGCAGTAAGCGCTGGCGTCTGCATGATGGCCCGCTCGATGGGTTCTAAGCGTCGGAGCGCGTCCTCGATCTCCTCGAGGTGGGCTTCCGAGCCCAAGCTCTGCAATTTCTGAATTTGAGCCGCCACTCCCTCGAACTGCTCGCCTAGCGTCATGAGCGCCGAATCTTCATCGGTTGCCTGCATGGCGAAGCCTATCTCCGTATCATGACCGCGCGCATTCCCCGTGTGGATCGGCCGAAAGGCGCTGGTTTCTCTGGTCTGAGACAAGTCAGTTCCTGCGATATGACGGCGATTGTGGTCGGGCAAAAGAGCGGCCCACACGACGATAATATCCAATTTTTAGATAATCTGCAAATCGGATTATTTGAGTTGCCCTCGATCTACCGAGGGGCGGCTGTCGAATGTCTCAAACGCTTCAATCGCCACGCCATGAGGCGTTGAGGGCGTTTATAGTAGAAAAGCGCAAGAAGGCTGGTCTCACGCAGGCCGAGGTAGCTGCAAAACTTGGCCGTTACCAATCGTTCATTGCAAATGTTGAAAGTGGCCAACGGCGAATCGATGTGGTTGAATTGATTGATATTGCAAATGCCATCGGTTTTGATCCGCGAGAGGCGATAAAGAGGTTGAAGTCGGTCAGTTCAAAGTCTTAAGAACGTCAGGCGATGGTACCGTCTGTCGCTTCTCAGCCGATGCTCGCGCGCGTCAATAGTCCCTCGCGTGCGGCACCCGGTTCAGCCATAGTCTGGAGGACAGAGTGACCGCGACATATGTCCCGTGGGATGAACCCTGTAGCTCAAGTATTGTAGTATAAACGCCGGGGCACTGCTCCGGTATCGGTTGATTGAGCACACTTAAGTCGTGAACATCGCCTACGCTCCATACATAAGCTTGCCACAGATCTAACCGGGCAGCATCAACCCCATCTGAAAATAGGCGATTCAAGCCTGCGTGCCTCCCTTGATCGGCATCACCTTCTTGGGATCGAGCCAGTGGTCGATCCGATCAGCCCAATGCTGCATCAGCCTCGTGCGCGAGCCGATCAGCGCGAGCGGTCCGTGCTTCTTGTAGAGCCCTTCCACAGTCGAATTATCGAGATGCGCGAGCTGCAGCTCGACGACATCGCCATCCCATGCCTTGGCGTCCTTGATCTCTTCGTGGTGAGACAGGGTCGAGAAGGTGGTCCGGAACCCGTGGGCGCAATGATCAGTCTTGGTGTCAATGCCAAGCAGCCGCAAGCGCTTGTTGAGCGTGTTGTTCGATAGCGGGGCATCCTTCGAGCAGGAAAATGCGTATCGGCGATGGCCGGTCAGCTTCTGAACGCTGCGCAGGATTGCAAGTGCCTGCCGTGACAAAGGCACGACATGGTCCCAACCGGTCTTCATCTTGGTGGCTGGAATAGTCCAGCGTTCGGCATCCCAATCGACCTCGCTCCACTCCATTTCATTGACCATGCCGGGGCGGGGAATGGTCAGCGCGTCGAAGCGCAAGGCAAGGCCCACAACGTCACCAAACCTCGCTCTCGTCCAGGGTGCGCTGATGAGCTTGAAGACGCGCGTCACGTCGCGCGGTTCGGTGACGCCGGGACGCGGGGTCGAAATGTTGGCAATCATCTGCCCATTCAGGTTGCGGAATGGATTGTAGCCGTCGCCTTCAACATCAGCATAGTTGCAGATTTGCTCACAGATGCTGCGCACGCGGTCGCGTGTTTCCAGCTTTCCGTCGGCTTCGTATGAACGCATGAAAGCGAGCACGTCCGGACGCTTGATGTCTTGCCTGCATAGCTTGCCGAAGCGATCCTTGACGTAGCCGACGCGCAGCTCAAGCACCTCAATAGTCTTGGGATCACGTACCGCGACGACCCTACCGCGTTTGACTTTCTCGACCTTCTTCTTCGCAAGCCATTCGTCCGCCCATTGCCCGAAAGGCCGGGCGGCCGCCTGCCTGTGCTTGTCGAGCTGCTTCTCGATGCTCGGGTCTTTGCCTTCCTTGAGCAGGTCTTTGGCCTTGTCGCGCTCGCGCCGCGCGTCTGCGAGCGAGAACGTGCCATCCCTGCCGTTGCCGTAGGGGCCGATGGAGTAGGTTTTCTGGCGGCCGTGGAAACGGTAGTCCATCCGCCAGAGCTTGGAGGCAGCGTTGCCGGGCCTGCTCACGTCCGGCGTGACGAAGAGATAGAGCCAGCCGCCGGTCACGTCGGAAATCTTGGCGGGACTCCACGCGCCCTTGTCGAATTTCGGTCGGGCGGCGCGGCAGTCGACGTCGGTCCTGATCTGCTTGGGATTGGCGCACGCGCCATCGTTCTTGCCGGCCATCTGCTCAATTCCTTCATTCGGAATAGCGAAAGTCGCCGTGAACGTTTGTTCTCCCGATACCAGCAAGATACCAGCAAAAATACCAGCAAATCGGCCGGCTGGGATCGGAGGAGAACAAACGGTGACGAACGAAAATGTACGCGGAAGTGCCTATTTTTCAAGGGTTTCCGAGCACTGCGCGGGCGGTTGCGGACGTTTGAGAACGGGCTTGAACAGCCTAGTTGGTGCCCCTGGCCGGAATCGAACCAGCACTCCTTGCGGAACTCGATTTTGAGTCGAGCGCGTCTACCAGTTCCGCCACAGGGGCATTCGCCGGGCCTGTGCAGGAACCATAGCGAAGCGGGCGGACTATAGCGGGCGGTCGGGCCGGGTCAACCCGCACGGACGTGATGGGCGCGCATCTCGACAGCTTTCGCGGGCCGGAGTAGGAGCCGGAACGGCCCGGCATGGGACCGGAGGCAGCCCCGTTCGGGAGGACCGATGACCAATACTTCTGTGATGGCGCGCCCTGCGGCGGGGAGCATGAGCCCGGCGGTGGCGGCGGCGCTGCTCGCGGCCGGCATCGCGGCGGCGGCCTTGGCCGGCGCCTGGTACATGCAGCTGGTCTGGGGCCTGCAGCCCTGCGAGCTCTGCCTGAAGCAGCGCTGGGCCTATTATGCGATCGTCCCGCTCGGGCTGCTGATCGCGCTCGCCGCCAAAGGCGGCGCACCGCGCGCGCTGGTGCTCGCGGGGCTCGGCGTGGTCGCGCTGGCCGCGCTCGGCAATGCCGGGCTCGGCGTCTATCATTCCGGGGTCGAATGGGGCTTCTGGCCGGGCCCGACCGAATGCACCGGGCCGATCGGCAATCTCGGCAGCGCCGGCAGCCTCCTGGAGCGGCTCGACAGCGTCAAGGTCGTACGCTGCGACGAGGTGCAATTCCGCTTCCTCGGCCTGTCGCTTGCCGGCTACAGCGTGCTGATTTCGCTCGCCATCGCCGCCATCGCCGGCTGGGGCATCACCCGGAAGCGCGCCTAGTCGTCGACATCCTCCTGCGGCCGTCCGAACAGATGGACGATGCCGGGGGTGGCGATGGTGACGAACACGAAGCGCGACAGGTGATGCGCGCCGACGAAGATCGGGTCGATGTGCAAGGTCAGCGCCAGCGCCATCATCGCGTCCATGGCGCCGGGCGCGAACGCGACGATGGTGTCGGAGAAGCGCACATGCGTCACCAGCACGATCACGGTGACGAACAGCGCCGAGATCGCCACCGCGATCGCGAACGAGCCGAGCGCGGCCCTGATATGGCCGACCAGGGTCTTCACCCGCATCCGCGCGAAGCGGCTGCCGATCAGGGCGCCGATGCCGACCAGCGCCACGCCGCGCATCCATTCCGGCAGGCCGCCCTCGACCAGATCAGTGCCGTGCAGGACGCCGCTGGCGACCATCGCACCGAACAGCCAGCTCGCCGGAAACTTGATGAGCTGCATCAGCATCGCCGCGACCAGCGAGGCCACCAGCAGTGCGAGCAGGCCGAGCGGCGAGGCGACGCTCTGGCCGAGCGAGATCGGCGCGGCCGGTGCGACGCCGGCCACGGCCAGCACCAGCGGCAGCGCCGCCGTCAGGATGATCACCCGCAGCGTCTGCACCACGGCGATCGCCGGCAGGTCGGCGCCGCGCTCGACCGCGAGCATCGTGATCTGCGACAGCGCGCCGGGACTGCCGGCGAGCAGCGCCGAGGTGCGGTCCCAGCCATGGACGCGCTGCAGATAGAGGCTGGAGCCGAAGGTCGAGCAGAACGTCGCGAGCGCCAGCAGGCCGATGGTCACCGGATAGGCGCTGACATGGTTGATCAGCTCGCGCGAGACGACGGCGCCGATCGAGATGCCGAGCAGCAGCAGAACGGTTTGGGTCAGGATCGGCGGCATCGCCAGCGGGCGGCCGGCGATCGCGGCGATCGCGGTCGCGATCATCGCGCCGGAGATCAGCCCGCCGGGCAGATGGGCGACGAGGAAGATCAGGCCGCCGGCGGTGCCGAGCACGAGGGTCTCGATCGCGCTCAGGGTCTTGGCGCGGCTCGGCAGGTCGAAGGGGAGGGAGGAGATGATCTGGCGCACGCCGCCTTATGCCAAAAGCCGCCTGCGCGAACAATTCCCGCCGTTGCGCAGGCGCCATGCGCGCATGCGTCCGCGGGCGCCGGTCATTTCGGCTTGTCCGGCGTCGGCAAGGGAGCGGGCACGGGTGTCGTCGCGGCAGCCGCCGCCGCCTTGTCGCGCTTGCAGGCCGAGCGGAATTTGCCGCGTGCCTTGCCCTTCAGCCCCTGCTCGTCGGCCTCCTTGGAGCAGGCGATGGAAATCGTCCGGCGCGCAGCCTTGTCCAGGGTGGCGAACTTGTCGGTGGCGGCATCGGGCCGCGCCGGCAGCGTCAATCCGGGTTGCGCGCGGGCGGGGCCCGCGGCCGACAGGGTGGCCATTGCGATGGCCGCAATCGCCGCCCGGGCAGTTACTCTCATGCTGAAGTCCTCGAACGAAAGGCATGGTGCGATGTCCGGCGATGCTGAACCCGCAGTGAATGGAATGAGCCGGATCGCCGCGCGAGGCAAATTATATTTTCGCGCGGCCACGCTCCCGCCTGCTTTGTCGGTCGCAGGCGTCTCGCTAGAATTACCGTCCCATTCAACATGCTCCACAGGGAGATCTGGGATGAGTTTTCACGCAAAATCATTGGTTGCTTCATCACTCGCCACGCTGGCCGTGATCGGCCTCGCGACGTTCGCCGCGGCGCCGGCGCAGGCGCTCACCGCGCAGGAATGCAGCGCCAAGTACAAGCAGGCGAAGGAGGCCGGCACGCTGGGCGGCCAGAAGTGGAACGACTTCCGCAAGGCCCAGTGCGGCAGCGATGCCACCGCGGCCGCGGCACCGGCGGCTCCGGCCGCACCCGCGGCCGAGGCCAAGCCGGCCAAGGAGGCGAAATCCGACGCCAAGGAGGCCGCTCCCGCGCCGACCGGTCCCGCCGTGTTCCCCAACGCGGTGGACCCGAAATACGCCAAGGAGAAGCCCGGCAAGGCGCGGCTGCAGACCTGCGTCGATCAGTACAATGCCAACAAGGCGACCAACGCCAATGGCGGCCTGAAGTGGATCCAGAAGGGCGGCGGCTACTACAGCGAATGCACCAAGAAGCTGAAGGGCGCTGCCTGATCCGGATTGACGTGACGTTGCCGGCGGGCCGGGGGCATCATGCGGCCGGCCGCCGCTCTCGACGCCATGCATCGTCGCGAGACCGCCGGCCGGACCGGGCTCAACGCCGGTCGCGCGGCGGTCCTCGCCGGTGGCGGGGCATTGCTGCTCCGGTGATTTTGGGGCTTGCCTTCCGGTGCGGGAAATGACCCTGCTCTCGCCATGATCTCTGCTGTCCAAGGTATGCTCGGCCTGGTTTGCGGCGCGATGGTCGGGTTCTCGCTCGGCCTCGTCGGCGGCGGTGGCTCGGTGCTGGCGGTGCCGCTGATGGTCTATGTCGTCGGCGTGCCCGAGCCGCACATCGCGATCGGCTCGAGCGCGATCGCGGTCGCCACCAACGCGGCCATCAATCTCGCCAATCATGCGCGCGGCGGCACCGTGATCTGGCCGATCGCGGCGCTGTTCGCAACGGCGGGAATCGTCGGCGCCTTCACCGGCTCGCTGCTCGGCAAGATGGTCGACGGCCAGAAGCTGCTGGCGCTGTTCGCGCTGGTGATGATGGTCATCGCCATGCTGATGCTGAAGACGCGCGCCCGCATCGGCACCCCCGATGTGAAGATGAGCATGGCCAACATCCCGGCGATCGTCGGCTTCGGTCTCGCCACTGGCACGCTGTCCGGTTTCTTCGGCATCGGCGGCGGCTTCCTGATCGTGCCGGCGCTGATGGCTGCGACTGGCATGCCGATCATGAACGCGGTCAGCTCGTCGCTGGTCGCGGTGACGACCTTCGGGCTTACCACCGCGGCGAGCTATGCCTGGTCCGGGCTCGTCGCCTGGGATCTCGCCGGTCTGTTCATCGCCGGCGGGATCGCCGGAGGTCTTGCCGGCACGCGCCTGGCGCGCCATCTGTCCGAACGGCGCGGCGCATTGAACGTGGTGTTTTCGGTCGTGATCGCGGTGGTGGCGCTGTACATGCTGACACGCAGCCTGCTGCATATCTGGAGCTGACCTCAATGAAGCGCGTCCCCTCGACTGCGATCATCTCCGCCAGCAGCCGGCGTGACGTGTTGACGCTTCTTGGCGCAGCCGCGGCGCTGTCCTTGTGGCCCCGCGACAGTCGCGCCGAGGATGCCGATGAGCCCGACGAGGGCGCGGTGCTGCGCGATCCCGATGCGCCGGTGCTCGGCAATGCCGCGGGCGACATCACGATCGTCGAATGGTTCGACTACAATTGCCCGTATTGCCGCAAGCTCGATCCCGAACTGCAGCAGGTCATCCATGATGATGGCAAGGTGCGCTGGGTTCTCAAGGAGTGGCCGATCCTCGGGCCGACTTCGGTGGTTGCTGCGCGGATGGCGCTGGCCTGCAAATATCAGGACAAATACGCCAGGGCGCATGACGCGCTGATCGGCGTCAGTTCGAAGCTCACCGAGCCGCGCATCGACGAGCTGCTCGCTGAAGCCGGCGTTGATATCGACCGCGCCAAGCGCGACCTCGCAGCCAACGCGAAGGCCATCGACGCCATGCTGGCGCGCAACGACAAGCAGGCGCGGGGATTGCGTTTCCGCGGCACGCCGTCCTTCATCGTTGGCAAGTTCAGGGTGCCCGGCGTGCTGACCATGGCGCAGTTCGAGCAGGTCATCGCCGACGCGCGCAAGGCCAAGGCGGCCAACTAAGGCGGCCAACTAGCTGGCAAAGCAAAGGCGCCTCGACCGAAGCCGAGGCGCCCTGAAAACGAAGCGTCGTGCGCGTTACTTCGACGAGATGCGAACCCAGTCGTCATGCGCGCGGGTCTTGAGCGAATTCCAGCTGTCCGCCGCGACGTCCCAGTTCACGATGGTCCGGCGCGACTGCGCGCTCGGTCCGTTGGCGACCTCCGAGGTCTGCATCGAATCATGGATGTAGACGCCCAAACCCAGGATGAGGGCCCCCAGGATCATTCCCACGAATGTCCGCATGTCATGTTCTCCAGTGTGACGGCCAACAACGCCGCGGTCGAAACTTGGTTCCGCGCTCGCCGCGGTCCCGGTCCACCGCGATCAGAACATCCTAACTGCGCGATTTTTCAGGCCGCGATTCCGGCGGTGAGGTGACGAGATTGAGGGCTTTCATCTCGTCGGGCTTGAACGTGAACAGCTGGTCATGCGGCGTCTCCATCGCATGCACCCAGACCTTCAGATCGATGCCCATCGCGGCGAGGTGGCGCTGGCATCGCGCCGAGATGTTCTGCGCAAGGCTCATGTCGTCGCCGGACCTCACGGTGGTCCCGGACGTGGGGACTGCGGCGATCTGATGCACGCCGATGATTGCCCGCTCGCCGGCCCGGCGCTCGACACCGCAGGCGAACACCAGCGGGCACGACGACGCGCAATATTTTCCCGCCTCCACTTCGGTCGCGAATTTCCGCGCGCGGATCAGTCGCCCCATCGCCAGCGCGTCGGCGACGGAGCCGCCTGGCGAGTTCAGCACGACCGTCTTGATATATTCGCCGTGGCGTTCGACTGCGTCCGCGAAGCTGCGTGCGCTGCCGGGCGTGATCGTGCCGGTCGCGAACAGCCGGCCGCCGCTGCGCAGCTCGAACTGAACAGGCTGCTGCAAGGCACGATCCCCCTGGGGCAGCGGCATCAGCCGCTTCATCAGGGGCGCCAGCACCGATGGTGATTCGGCCGGCATGTCTGGCGCGTCGCGCCGAATGTCGAGCTGAGTCGGGGCTGCATCCGATGGCACCTGCGGAGCATTCAGCTCGAGCAGATCCGCCGCGAGAACTGCGGCGGTGACGACGAGGATGCTGCGGAAGACCCAACGCAGAATGCTCTCATCGGGATTGTCCGCGAGCCAGGCATGGACGCGTCGGTTCAGCGCCGAAGCCACGGGACTACTTTCCAAGCCGAGCCGACGACAGCGACGTCACGTTCTCATCCACCGCGGCCGGCGCCGGCTCGATGGCTAGCGCGGAAGGCTGCTCAGCAGGCGTTTCGGCAGGCCGTCGCTCGGCCGCCCGCCTGGCATCCTCGACCTCGCGCGCGATCTGCAATGCGGTGACCAGATCGCTGGCCGTCAGGCTGGAGGCGCTCACGGCGGGCAGGCCCTCACGGCGGATGGCGGCATGGACGACGCAGAGGATCAGCACCAGCACCGCCGGCATCAGGTCGATCGAGATCGCGCCCGCCCAGCTCGGGATGAAGTCGCCGGCGTAGCGCAGCACGGCTTCGGCGGGCGACAGCGTCTGGAACCGGGTCGGCTCGATCCGCGGCAGCGCCAGGATCTTGTCGGCGGCGTCGGCGAGCGAGGCGGCCTGCGTGGCGATCGCGCCCTCCACCTTGCCGACGACGGCGGTCTGGCGCTCGGCCAGGTCGCCGCTGCGTCCGCCCGGGGCAGGCGCGATGAATCCGGCCGACAGCGACGTCGCGGCGCGCTTCACCGCAGGGGCCACCGAGGTCTGCTGCAGATTGGCGATCACGCCCATCAGGTTGAGCGACTCCGTGGCGAAGGCATCGCTGCGCGTTGCGATCGGGCCGCGGTCGGAGATTAGCTCGCGCATCCTGGCGAGGCTCTTGCCGCCCTGCTCATAGAGAGCGGAGACGCGCTTGCCCGACTCCTGGACCTGCTGGCCCAGTCCGTCGAGCTGCGTCGACATCTGCGCGAGAAGCTGGACCACGGTGCCCGATCCGGAGGTGCCGGTGAGCGAGCCCGCGCGTTCGGCGTCCGCCAGCTTGGCGAAGCGGGAGGAGGCGAGCTGGATGTCCGGCAGCAGGCTTTGCGCAGCGATCGCCTGGCTGTTGGCCCGGTCGAGGTCGCGCGTGTAGTTCTGCACGGTGATCGCAAGATGCTGCTGGATTGCGGCGGCGCCGGCCAGCGCCGAGGCATTCAGCCAGGACGACATCGCGACGATCATCAGCGAGCCCAGCAACATGCAGCCGGCCATCATCAAGCGCCCGATCGTGCTGGTGACGTGCGGCATGAACTGCATCATGAACACCCAGAAGGCGTAGATGCCGACCGAGACCGCGACCGAGTAGATGACCGCCGCAAAGAACACCGTGGTCGGACTGCCGTTGAGCAATTCGCGGACGCCGAGATAGGTGTAGACGCCGGCGGCCAGCGCCAGGATCGCGGTCGTGAGCTTCAGCGTCACTTCGAGACGGCTGACGCCATTGGCGAGCACGACGGAGGTGGAGGAGCGGGCGGAGGAGACTTGCGCGACGGACGCAGGAGACGAGGGCATCAGCGGCGAGGGCATGAGCGGACCTTCGGCGGCCTCATGGCCGCCCGTATGCAGCGCCCCCGCTGTATGGCCGAGCAGAACCAGTGCGGACAAAATCCGCCGACATTGTGTCGGCGGCATTACCGATCAGCCATGTCGTCGGGAGACGCTGGCTCAGCGCATCAGCCAGCGCAGCAGCTCGACATTGGCCTCGCGCGGATAGCAATGGCTGAGATCATCGATCTCGCGATAGGCGACATCGGCGCCCGCCTTGGTCAGGGCGTCGGCGGTATGCCGCGCGATTTCGACCGGGAACATCCAGTCGAGCCGGCCGTGCACGATCTGGATCGGCAGCCCGCGCAGACGGTCGCGGTCGGCGATCTCAGCCATCAGCGGATGGAACGTCGCGGCCACCGGCGCAAGGTGCGTGAACGGCGAGCCTGCGGCCAGTCCGCTGACGTAGCAGAACGTGCCGCCGTCGCTCATCCCGGTCAGCAGCATGCGGGTGGAATCGATCGCGACGCGGCTGCGGACGAGGTCGAGAATGCGCAGCAGGTTCGGCGTATCGGCGTCTTCGCCCATCAGTGCCCAGGTCGGTCCGGCCGCGGTGGGGGCAACCAGGATGGCGCCGAGGCTGCGCGCGGCCCGCAGCCAGCTCCAGAGAAAGTCGCGGCCGTTGCCGCTGCCGCCATGCAGCGCCATGACCAGCGGCCAGGCCCGGTCCGCCGTGTAGTATTCCGGCACATACAGCGAAAAGCCGCCGCGATTGCCGATCTCGTTATGGTCGTGAAATACGGCGTCCTTGCCTGCAGAGGACGTGGCCAGCAACCGGCGCAGCCCGTCGTCGCCGTCGACGGCGGGATCGAGGAAGAATTCGCCCAGCGGCGGCAGCGTCGCGGCGAGCGGAAACAGCGCCTCGAGCGCGCGCGGCAATTGACGCAGGGCCCTGAACACGTCGACCAGGTCGCCCTCGCCGCGCTGAACGGCGCGCAGGCCGGCAAACGACATCAGCGCGGCGTCCGCTGCGGTGTCGAAGGCGATACGGATATGGGCGAAGTCCGCCGGCCACGACGTGAGATGAATCCGCGCCGTGTGCAGCGCCTGCTCCGGATCGCCGACATCAGCCATCACGCGATCGAAATCCGGCGGATTCAGGTAGCGCGCGACGTAGGACAGGGCTTCGAGCGTCTGCAGCAGTGGCGGCAACACGATGAGAATGTCATCCACCACGGCATCCGTCATGCAGGTCTCCTTGATACGCGAACCGCGGGTCTGGCCGTCTCGTCTGTTTGCCGGCGAGCGCTGTCATGCAACGCAAAATCGGCCGTCCGGGCAATGACCATTTTCCGAACGCGTGTTCGCTCCGCGAAGCCGCAATCTCGCGATGCGGCTCCCGCAAGTCAACATGGTGCGGACGTTGCCGTCGCGCGTGACAGGTGAGTCGCGCGCGAATACACGCGCAGACGATAGTTGATTGACAAAATTCGGGCGCGATGTCGCACTTGGTGAGAGCCGACGGCGCAGCGGAGGGTTCCTCATGGATCACCGCCCTGGGTCAAAACTGCCGATCGGTTGCCGAGGGGGGATTCGCATCATGACCAAGTCGCCGTCGGCCGCGTTGATCAACGCGGTGCTCGCCATGGACGTCTACAACAGAGGCGTCAACCCGACGCTCGTGGTCAATTTCAACCGTATCGGGAGCTATGAGCTGGTGGCGGCGAGCGTGACGTCGACCGCCGACAATTTCGAGGCCGCGACCTATCAGCTCGCGGGCGATCCATCGACACGGATCATTTCGTTTCGCGGCACCGACAGTCTCGCCGACGTGCCGTCGTGGCTCGGCGGCGCCGGTCTGGCTGGCTGGCCGACGCAGTTCCCGGATGCGGAGTCCTACTACAAGACATGGGCGACATCGAACGTCTCACTGACCGGACATTCGCTCGGTGGCGGACTTGCCGGCTACATCGCGGCGCTCAACGACAAGGTGGCCTATGCGTATGACGCGATGCCGTTCGAATTCGCGGCGGAAGTCCGCTACGACCAGTTGCACGGCTTCTGGGGCGCGCTGACGTCGCACCCGGTCGACCGCTATTCCGACATTCACATGGTCTCCCTTTCTGGCGAGATCCTGCAATATGTGCGGGCAGCGGCGCCGGTCCTGGAAGCGCCGCTGGCGCTGCTGCAGCTCGGACCGGTCGCCGGCGCGCTCGCCATCGCCCATGCTGCGATCGGCATCTCGTCCGAGCAGAAGACCGTGCTCGGCGCGGGCACAGATCTCGGTCTGGATCCGGTCAGCCTGCACTCGATCGCGCTGCTGACGATGATGCAGTGGGCGAGCGACAACGGTGCCCAGGATTGGAAGAAGGCGGCGGCTGTGCTGCTGGCGCCGCTGGAGAATGACGCGATTGCTTCGGCGGTCGGCATTCCCGCGGCCGGTGTGAGCGGCGAAGGCGCGCCGTCCGACAAGATGAAGGACATGATCGCCTATTCGACCGTCACCGATGCGAGCGGCTACGGCAACAGCGCCGTTCAGGCCCTGTTCAATGGCGGCGGCGTGCTCGGCAACAGCGTCAGCGCCGACACCGCGGCGACCTACCTGAAGAACGGCGGGGTCGAGAAGGCGCTGGCCGAGATCGTGGTGGAATATTCGGCGCTGCTGGCGCAGAACCACGACGAGGTCACGGCGACGCCCGGCGTGATCGGCCATGAGCACGGCATTTTCTATCAGGATACGGCCAACAACCTGCTGGTTGCGGATCTGTCGTCCGACCTGTGGTCGCACACCGACACCGGATCTACGGTGGACATCCTCGGCAAGCTCGCGCTGATCGATGCGGTTGCGAGCTTCGAGGGCGATGACGCCAACCTTATCGACATGGCGATCGGCGTGCTGTGGGGCGGCAAGACCGACAATCTCGACTGGCTCAGCGCGGCGCTGAGCGATGCCGCGACCTCGGTCGCGGTCGATCCGGTGCCCGGCGCGATCATTGCCGCCTCCGACGGTGCGCTGCTGATCGCCGGCGGCGGCAACGACACGCTGGCGGGTACCGCCAATGACGACCTGCTGATCGGCGGCGGCGGCAGCGACGTGCTCAAGGGCGGGGCCGGCGACAACATCCTGGTCGGCGGCGTCGGCGCCACCTACATCTATGCGCCAGGCGACGGCAATGACGTCATCATCAATGGTGTCGCCTCGCTGTCGAAGCCGACCGGCACGCTCGATTTCGGAACGGCCTACACGGCCGACAATTTCTGGTTCGTCAAATCGGGCAACGATCTCGAGATCGACATTCTCGGCACCCATCAGCAGGTCACCGTCGCCGACTGGTTCCTTGGCGGCTCCTATCAGCTGCAGGAGATCAAGGCCGGCGGTCTCGAGATCGATACCCAGGTGTCGCAGCTCGTGCAGGCGATGGCGACCTACGCCCAGGCGCATCCGGCCTTCGATCCCACGGTAGCATCACAGTTGCCGACGGATGCGCAACTGCACGACCAGATCGCCGCGGCCTGGCACGTCAACGCGTGAACGCAGGCCCGCGGCCGCCTCAGTGCAGCCGCGGCGCCTTGAGCAGCTTGGCGCGGTCGGTCGAGGCGATGGTGACGTCGAAGGTGACGCCCTCATGGTGCACCGTTAGCGGCACGTCGACTCCGGCTGCGCCGAGCGCCCAGAGCTTGCGATAGAACTCGCTCTGGCTCGTCACCTTGTCGCCGTTGATGCCGAGGATCACGTCGCCCGCCTTCAGCTCGGCGCGGGCGGCCGGGCCATTGTCGGAGACGCCGATCACGACGACGCGATCGTCGACCTCGGTCGCGTACATGCCGAGCCAGGGGCGTGCCGGCTTGTTGACGCGACCGAAGCGCCTGAGATCATCGATGATCGGCTTCAGCAGATCGATCGGCACGACCATGTTGACGTGCTCGTCCTTGCTGTCGCGCTCGCGCTCCAACTGGAGCGACCCGATGCCGATCAGCTCGCCCTTGGCCGAGAGCAGGCCGGTGCCGCCCCAATTCGGGTGGGCGGGGTGGGTGAAGATCGCCTCGTCCAGCAGATATTCCCAATAGCCGGCGAATTCCTGCTTGGCGATGATCTGGCTCGCGACCGATCGCGTCCGTCCGCCGGCGCCGCCGAGCACGACGTGATCGCCGACCTTGGTTGCCGCCGACGAGCCGAGCGGCAGCGCGGGCAGGTCGAGCGACCCGAGCGCCTGCACCAGGCCGAAGCCGGTGGTGAAGTCGAACCCGAGCACATGGCCCTCGACCACGCGTCCGTCATTGGGGTGCAGCCAGACGGATTCGGCCTCGGTGATTAGGTAGCCGATGGTCAGCACCAGCCCGTCGTCGATGACGACGGCATTGCCGGCACGCTCGGTCCCGAGCGTTTCCGCGCTGAAGGCGTCGGACGGAATGATGGCATGCAGGCCCACGATCGAGGACAGGGCTTGATCAAGATCGTATTGATAGTCTTCGGCGCGAGGCTGGAAGGCGGAGGGCACTTTCCATTCGGTCAAAGAAGGCATTTCGTTCTCCTGCTCTGTCGATACGCCCGGATGTATCGACCAAGCTTCTGCTTCGTGTCGCGTGACGGCCACAGCGTGAACGCGAGCTTAACATCTTTGGGCGGCTGCGCCAGTTCCGCGGGCCCCGCGCCGGCGCTGGGAGGAACTGCCCGTGCCGACTACCCGCGGCCGCAGCCCCTGCCGATCAGGGGCCAGACCAGCCACGCGCCGGCAGCATACAGGCTGCCGACAGTCGAGGCTCCGGTTCTGGCCGCGATGTGGAAACGTCCGGCATCGAGCAAGGCTCCATCGGAGGCGACGATCGCCGAGATCATACGGTCGGACGGGCCGAACACGACCACCGCATCCGGCTTGATCACCAGGGCCATGGCAGCCATGCCCGCAAACCAGGCGAGGGCAACGGCCAGCACGCCCTTCAAGGGAAGGGCGCGGGACGGGGGAGGCCGGTCAATAGTCGTAGGCATGCTCGAACGTATATCCCGCGGCTTCGAAACGGCCGATGTCCTGAACCAATGACCGCACCGGTACGTCGACGCCGATGCGGCGGGCACCGGGACGCGACTGGATCGGGACGCTGAATATAGGCAGCCCATCGAAAGCTGCCAGCCGTCCGTCGCCCGGCGGCACCATGATCGTGACCAGGATGCGATGGTTGCCCGCGACCTCGCCGAGCCCGGCGCCGTCATGACGGCCGAGCTCCTTGGCGAAAGCATCGAACTTGGCGTAGCGCTCGGTCTCCACCAGCACGCCCTTCATGCCCTTGGCGTCCGTGACCTCACGGATCACCTTCACGCCCGGCATGACTGCAAGCTCGGCGGCAGGCAGGCCGGTGACGACGCTCTGGATGGCCAGCACGGCCGGATCGTAGCCCGCCGCATAGCCGATGACGGCCGCATAGGCGGCGCGCCCGGCATATTGCAGGCTGAGCGAGACGCGCCGCTCCACGGCGCGGAACGACGGCACGAAGGGCGTCTCGCGCCAGAACTGATCGAGCTTGGCGACGAAGGGATAGCGATACCAGGGGGTCTGATACAGGAATGCCGCGTAATCCTTCAGCAGAGCGAGGTTGAAGACGTCCTCTGCCGTCTTGACGCCGTCCGTGGTCTCCCAGCTGATCGCCCCGATGCTCTTCTCGTAAGCGCCCTGCAACGCCATCTCGGCGGTGAAGCTGAAGCCGATGATGTAGTTCGTCAGCTTCTGCTCCGAGGTGGCGGGACCGGAGCCGGCCGCCTGGCGCGTGGCCCGGCACAGGCTGCGCCAGAAGCCGGAGACGCTCGATAGATAGTGGAAGTCGGACTCCGAGGCCTGCCCGGTCACCGCAGCGAGGTCGGCATAGGCGTGGACGATGTACCATTCAGGAAAGGTCAGGAAGCTGTCACCCTGCGACCTCGCATAGGCGGGATCGGTGATGCCGAAGTCGGAGTTCACCACCGGGGTCGGGACGTCGGCCACGCAGACCGTCTCGACGCTGATCACGGTGGTGGCAATGCCTATCGCCGTGGCTGCCAAGACGACGCCGAGAAGATACAGCGCTTTGCGACGCAGGCTCATGCGACGGCAGCCTGTCTACGCCACGGCGACCAGCCGACCGCGATGCCGATCGCGCCGAGCGCGAGATGCGGCAGGCTGGAGAGGACCTTCACCAGCCACGAGGTGTCGCGGATGCCGTCGATGACGATCGAGAGGTCGAGATAGCCCGAGCCGGTGAAGACGCCCATCACGCCGTCCAGGAAATACAGCGAGCCGAACACGCGCAGGAAGAACACCGCGCTGCGGCGGGTCAGCATCGCCGCCAGCGCCCACAGGCCGGAGACGACATGCAGCGCATCCTTGTAGATGTCGAGCTGGAACAGGCCGAACACGCGGCCCTGCGCATCGATGAGGGCAGGGATGTAGTCGGTCGCGGCCGCGAATAGCAGCGCCACGGCGAGCGCGAGCGCGGCGATGCGATAGCGGTCCAATGCGAAGCCGTCTGCTGCTGATGTATTCATGCGAAATAGGCGTCCCACATCGCGTTGCGGAACAGGAGGTTCGGATCATACTGCCGCTTGGCGGCGACGAAACGCGCGGCCGCCGGATAGGCCTTCTCGACCTGGTCGCGGCGGGCATGCAGACGATAGGGCAGATAGAACGCGCCGCCAATCGCGGTGATGCGGTCGATCAGCGCTTCGGTCGTCCGCAGCATGTCGATCTCGCCTTCGGGCGAGGTCGCCTGCGAGAACGACATGACGGCTGCGATCCGGCGCACCGGCGCGATCGTGAGCGCGGGTGTCTTGTCCTCGGCGACGTAGCGCAGGGTGACGTTGAGGAATTCGGCGCGCGCTTTGGGAATGATCTCGCGGCAGGCGGTGAGGAACTCGCCGAAGCGCTCCGGCGCCACGAAATATTCGTGCAGGATGTCGGTGCGGTGCATGTCCTTCTGCGCCAGATTGGCGACCGGCTCGGCCATCAGCGAGTTGCGGGTGTAGCGGCTGTCGGAAATGGCGGGGCCGAGCCGGGTCTCCATGAACCAGCGCAGGCCCTTGGCGACCTCCCATCCGGTCTGGGCGCGATAGATCGTGTTGGCGACGCCGGTGAGCTTGCCGGAGCTCACGGCCGCGGGCAGGGTTGCCGGAGCATCGGGGGCGGGGCGGAAGGTGACGAGCAGGGCGTCGTCGAAGAACGCCTTGCGCGACACTGACATCCGTCCATAGGCCATCTTCACATTGGCGTCGCCATCGATGTTGCGTGTGAACTGCTCGGCGAATTTCTCCGGCGCCATGCGCTCGAAGCGCGGCTCGAGCAGCAGGTTCGGCACCATCTCGACCTCGAGATCGACGATGAGGCCGAACAGGCCATAGCCGCCCATCGCGAGCCCGAACAGCTCGGCATTCTCCGTGCGCGAGCACTGCACCAAGGTGCCGTCGGCGAGCAGCATGCGGATCGATTTCACCGTCGAGCCGAACGGGCCGTACGGCACCGGCCAGCCATGGGCATTGACGCAGAACGTGCTGCCGACGCCGAAATCGCTGTTCGACTGCATCACGGCCGGCGAGAAGCCCTTGGGATCGAGCGCGGCGATCACGTCCCACCAGCGGTTGCCGGCCGCGGTCCGATAGGTCTTTGCCGCCGTGTCGAGCTCGATCGCGCCGCCGTCGAGCGTGATTGCCGTGCCGTCGCGCGGCAGGCTCTGGCCGCCCATCGAATGCCGGGCCACGGCCGCGGTCACCGGACGTTTCGCGGCCGCAGCCTCCTTCAGCTCGGCGCGCAGCCGCGCGATCAGATCGTCGGTGGCGGGCTTGCGGATCACCACATGCTTCGCAACCGGCGTCGGGTTGAGCCGGCTGGCGTCGGTGAGGATGGTGCGCAGCTCGGCCCGCGCCCGCGGCATCCGCGCCAGGGGCAGCGCCGCGGCCGTGGCTGCGGCGCCCAGAAACCGTCGTCTCGACATCATGGCGCGGACTCTCCTTCCCCTGACGGAGTCTACGCCGGCATCGTAAACGTTCGAAAAATTTCCGTGCGGTCAGTCTGCGGCCGGTCGTGCCCGGGTGGGTGCGAGACGGAAGTCGCGGCCATCCTTGATCCATTCCGCGCGCTCGTCGCGCAGCAGGGTGCGGCGCACCTTGCCGGAATCGTCGCGCAGCATGGTGTCGACCAGCTCGTAGCTCTCCGGGTGCTTGTAGCGGCTCAGCCGGTCGGCGAGGAACGCGCTCATGCCGTCGACAATAGCCTGTGCGTTCCTGGCCCGGTCGATCTCGACGATCGCATGCACGCGCTGGCCGAGTTCCCGGTCGGGCAGGCCGACCACGACGCAGGAGCGGATGTCGGGATGCGCCATCAGCGCCGCCTCGACCTCGGCCGGATAGATGTTGGCGCCGCCGCGCAGGATCATGTCGGCGAGGCGGTCGCCGAGATAGAGGTAGCCGTCGGCATCGAGCCGGCCGATGTCGCCGAGCGACTCCCAGCCGTCGGCGCGCCGCTTCGGCTCGGCGCCGAGGTAGTGATAGGTGCTGCCGGCGCCATCGGCCGGCAGGAAGTAGATCTCGCCGCTCTCGCCCGGCGGCACGTCGTTGCCTTGGGGATCGAGGATGCGCAGTTTGCAGGACTCGTCGATCTTGCCGACCGAGCCCTTGTGCTCAAGCCATTCGGTGCCGGAGATGACGGTGCGACCCTGGCGCTCGGTGCCGCCATAGAGCTCGTAGACGCGCTCCGGCCCGAGCCACTCGATCCATTTTTCCTTGAGCCATGGCGGCATCGGCGCGGCCATGTGGAACACCATCTTCAGGCTCGACATGTCGTAGCTGTTGCGGACCGCCTCCGGCAGCGCCCAGATCCGGTGCATCATCGTCGGCACGAAGTTGACCCACTGGATGCGCTGCGCCTGGATCAGCCGCAGCGTCTCCTCGGCATCGAACTTCACCATCCCGGTCAGGCTGCCGCCGGCGAACAGCGCGTAGTGCGACACGATGAACGGCGCGTTGTGATAGAGCGGACCGGGATTGAGCAGCGATGCGCCCCTGGGGATTCCGAGCGGCGGCTCGGCGGCGGTGTCGGTCACCGCCGGCTGGTGATCGAGGATCACCTTGGGACGTCCGGTCGAGCCGCCCGAGGTCATCGCCTTCCAGTAGCGCGACACCGGTGCGGTGAGCGGCGCGTCGGAAAAGCCCTCGGGCGTGAAATCGGCCGGCAGCGCGTTCGGCGCATTCCAGTCGGCCTCGCCGCCGACCACCAGTGACGGCCTGAGGATCTCGAGCACCGCGGCAGCCTCGCCGCGCGGCAGCCGCCACGACAGCGATGTCGGCGTCGCGCCGCATTTCCACACCGCGAAGCTGGTCTCGAACAGCGCATTGCCGTTGGGCAGGCCGATGGCGACGAAGTCGCCGGGCTTCACGCCCTTGGCCGCGAAGGCGCGCGCACGCGCATTGGCGCGGCGCTCGAGCTGCTCCCAGGTCAGCGTATCGGTGCCGTGCCGGACGGCGACGCTATCCCTGGGTTTGCGCTCCGCATACCAGCGCGGCACGTCGGCCATCGGAATCAGCATCCATTCCTCCACATCGTCGGCCGCCTCGCTCGGGCGCCCGTTCTTGGTCTGCGGCTCGGGCCGCCGACGTCAGTGACGAGAGGTGTTGTGCCTCAACCGAACCGGGTCGTCCATACGCGCGCGGCGCCAGGTTTCGGATGGCAGTTCTGCGAATGGTGGCCGTAAGTGCCGGGGATGACCGAAGTCGCAAATCCTCGATGCACGGCGAGGTGATAATTCCGTCACGCGGATCGTAGGACGATCGAGATCGCGCCGCGCGGCTGAACTTGAACGCCCAATCGGCGATGGATGCAGGCCGGAACGGGCCAGGCGTCAGCGCTTGTCGATACGTTGATGGCCGCGAAGTGGTCTTCGTCAAGAACAAAGGCCGGGCGCGAGGCCCGGCCAGTCCGACCATGGCGACCGGATTGCTCCGGTCCTGAGAACGCCATCGCAGACAATCGATCGGTCAGCCGCCGTTCAGCTTCGTGGTCAGGGTCGTGAAGATGCCTTCCAGGGTGAGTCCGAGCTTGTTGAGTATGGTGATGATCGCAAGGGCGATGCCGGCCGCAATCAGGCCGTACTCGATCGCGGTTGCGCCCGATTCATCCTCGTAAAATTTGAGAAGCAATTTCCTCATTAATTCCCTCCGCCGTCCAACGACAGGACCGCCGGACGATGTCCGCGAAACTACGGAATGGAACCTAAGGTAGTATGAACGAGGTCGAGCCAAGTTTCGCAGCTGTGCCGTTCATGTCGAAAATTCCAGTTGCAACATGGTCCACTGCACGCGAACGGGATCATGGCGGCACACCGGCTGCGCGCAGCGCCTCCGCATAGGTTGTGGCGAGCGTCCCGGCCGGAAATGGGATCCGTTCGAGGAACTCGGACACCGTGAGATGCGGTTCGAGGCTCAGAAGCTGACGGGCGACGTCGCCGGCGCGCGCCATCTCTCCGTTCCTGACCAGGGCGACGATCAGGACGCGAAGCGCGACGGCGAAACGCCGGTTCTGCGCCAGCGCGATCTCCGCCCATTGAATGGCGGCAGCGCGATCGTCCTCCGCCACCGCGCAGATCGCCAGCGCTCCGGCTGCGAACCATCCCCGCGGATCGCGCGGGTTCAGCCGCCGCGCCCGTTCGATCATCGCGCGTCCCGCAGCCGTGTGTCCGGCCATGATCTCGATCCAACCGCTCAAGGTCAGCGCCATCGCCGAGTTCGGGTTGATCACAAGCGAGCGGCGGAACAGCTCTCGTGCCGGGGCGATGTCCTCGGCCATGTTCCAGATCGCGAAGGCCGCCATCCACAGCACCTGCGCGTCACTGGGCGCATGCTCGCACGCCTGCCACGCCCGCGCCACGGCAGCCGTGCGATAGTTCTCGTCCGGCGCGCTCCAGCCCTGGAAGTGGCGCAGCGCCTGGCAATAGGCCCAAGCCGCCATCGCGGGTGCGCAGGCGGGATCGATCGCCAACGCCTGGTCCAGACAGACGATCGCCGCAGCGAGGCTGTCGGGCGTGAAGGCGTCACGCAGGCTGGCGGCGCGCAGCAGCAGGTCGTAGGCGTCGGGATGCAGCGGCGGCGTCGCCCGCCGCCGCTCGCCTTCCGCCAGTTCGAGCGTCGGTTCGATCGCGGCCACGATGCTTTCGGTGATGCGGTCCTGCAGCGCGAACACGTCGTCCAGCTGACCGTCGAAGCGCTCCGCCCATAGATGCGCGCCGGACGCCGCATCGATCAGCTGCCCGTTGATGCGCAGGCGGGACCCTGCGCGGCGCACGCTGCCTTCGAGAACGTAGCCGACGCCGAGCTCGCGTCCGACCGCCCGAATATCGACGGCCTTGCCCTTGTATATGAAGGAGGAGTTGCGGGCGATCACGGCGAGGCCGCTGCAGCGGGACAGCGCGGTGATGATGTCCTCGGCCATGCCATCGGCGAAATAGTCCTGCTCCGGATCGCCGCTCATGTTGGTGAACGGCAGCACGGCGATGGCGGGGCCGTCGAACGCGGGCGCGGCCGACACCGCCGGCGTCTGCACCGCTTCGGCCTGCTCACGGACCTCGCCGACGAAGCGGACACCCTTGCGAGGAATGGTGCGGATGAGGCTCTGCGCCTCGCCGCTGTCGCCGATCGCGCTGCGCGCCGCGCTGATGCGGCTCGCCAGCGTCGCCTCGGAGACGATGCGGCCGCCCCACACCTCGGCGAGGATGTCGTCTCGGCTGACAACGCGGTCCCGCGTCTTGATCAGGAACGCGAGCAGGTCGAACACCTGCGGTTCCATCGCGACCAGGCCGCCGCCGCGGCGCAGCTCGCGGCGGTCGGGATCGAGCACGAAATCGTCGAAGCAATATACCACATGCACCGTCCTGGCCGCCGGCTTCACCTTCGCGTCACGCGATCAGCAAAATCAAGCCGGCCTCAAGGAAAAATCAATGCCTCCTCCAAGCGCCGCGCGGGCGCAAGGCGCACAACAACGGCACATCGGAACCAGGAGCCTCTGCCATGCCGACCGTTCTTCGCCCCAGCCGCCGCTGCTTCCTCACCCTTGCCGGAACCGCCGTTGCGGCCCTTCAACTCGGCTCCAGCGCAGGGCAGGCGCAGGGCTTCAAGTCGGCGTCGAAGCTGCCGGAGATCCGCCCGGGGGCGGGGACGTCGCTCGGACCGATCAAGCAGGTCACGGCCGGCGAGGTCAGCAT
Source organism: Bradyrhizobium sp. SZCCHNR1015 (assembly GCF_032489875.1). NCBI lineage: Bacteria > Pseudomonadati > Pseudomonadota > Alphaproteobacteria > Hyphomicrobiales > Nitrobacteraceae > Bradyrhizobium > Bradyrhizobium sp. SZCCHNR1015. The sequence goes on along the minus strand of NZ_JAUEYW010000003.1, from coordinate 277,465 downwards.
CGGCTATGTCGAGACAGGTCCAGCCGATGGGCCCGTAATCATCCTGCTGCACGGCTGGCCGTACGACATCCACAGCTTCGCCGACGTCGCGCCGGCGCTGGCCGCGTTCGGCCATCGCGTCATCATTCCGCATCTGCGCGGCTACGGCACGACGCGGCTGCTGTCGCCGTCCGCGTTGCGCAGCGGCCAGCCGGTCGCCGTCGCCGCCGACATCGTCGCGCTGATGGACGCGCTTGCGATCAGGATCGCAACCCTCGCCGGCTACGACTGGGGCGCGCGCACCGCCAACATCATCGCGGCGCTGTGGCCGGAGCGGTGCAAGGCGATGGTCTCGGTCAGCGGCTATCTGATCGGCAGCCAGCAGGCCGGCCGCATGCCGCTGCCGCCGGCCGCCGAGCTGCAATGGTGGTATCAGTTCTACTTCGCGACCGAGCGCGGCCGCGAGGGCTACGACAAGAACCGGCGCGACTTCGCCAGGCTGATCTGGCAGACGGCCTCGCCGAAATGGACGTTCGACGACGCCACGTTCGCGCGCAGCGCCGCCGCCTTCGATAATCCCGATCACGTCGACATCGTCGTGCACAATTATCGCTGGCGGCTCGGCCTCGCGCAGGGCGAGGCGAAATACGATGCGCTGGAGGCGAAGCTCGCGACCTTTCCTGACATCAGCGTCCCCACCATCACGATGGAGGGCGATGCCAACGGCGCGCCGCATCCGGCGCCAGAAGCCTATGCCAGGAAGTTCACCGGCCGCTACGAACACCGGCTGATCACTGGCGGCGTCGGCCACAACCTGCCGCAGGAGGCGCCGCAGGCGTTTGCGCAGGCGGTGCTTGACGTGACGGCGAGCGCGTAGCGCCGACGATCTCAGGCGGGAGCGCGTTGCTTTTCTTGGCGTTGCAGCCACGTCTCGCGCCGCACGATCCATGCTCGGAGCGGGTCTCGCCATTGTGGTGCGCGACCTCGATGAAGCCGACGAACTCGGCGCCCGTCTTCTGCTTGACCCGCCGTGACGCGATGTTGCTCGCGACATTGCAGACGGTGAACTGATCGAGGCCGAGCGGACCGAAGGCGAAGTCGTTCACGGCGGCGACCGCCTCGCTCATCAGCCCGCGATTCCAATAGGGCTCGGCGAGCCAGAAGCCGCGATGGCCCTTCGTCGAGTCCATGCGCGGCCGGAAGTGAATGTTGCCGATGGCCTCGCCGTCACCGTCGCGCAGCGCAAGCACCCATTGATACAGCTCCTCGCCGGCCGCGATCCTGTCGAGCTGCAGCCTCACGAAGGTCTCGGCGCCGTCGGGAGGATAGGGCCACGGAACGACGGCTGCGAGGTTGCGGATGACGTTCCAGTTGTTGAACCCACGCTGGATCGCTGGCGCATCGGCGAGCGACAGCGGCCGCAGGATCAGACGGGCGGTCTGCAACGTGGGCGTGAGCATGACGCCATGTTGTCGTTTACCAAGCTCGTCCGCAAGCCGGGGTTGCTCCGCCGCCCGACCCGCATGTCACTGATAATGCGCATCGGGCGTCGCCATTAAGGTTGCCAGGAACTTTCACGCCCGTGCTGGAGCCCGATACTTCCACAACGTTGCATTGCAGTGCATGAATTCGGGCACACGCAACCTGCGCGACTGCAGCGTGCGTACAACCGTCGCAGGAAACTGTGCCGGCTCGGGCTCAGGGTTGCGCCCGAACGTCAACCATTCGTCTGCCGCGAGATCATCACGCAGATCTTGGGCGGGCGCGATTCGGGGTGTCGTGGACATGAAGCGCAAAGCGGCGGATCGTCAGTTACGTCGTCTGCAGGCGGAGCAGAGCTTCGATCCACGCACATGGCGCGATCGGCAGCTCGGCCGTGCCGTTCCGTTCTACGGCTCGGAGCTGTTCCAGCTCGGCTGCCCGCCGCTGGCGTCGTTCATCGCCGCGTTCCTCGGCTGTCTGATGACCCTGCATCTGAGTGCAACCGGGCTGTCGCCGCTGATTGCCTCGGCGGCGGCGGCTTTGCTGCTGTGCGCCTCGCTGATCCTGACACGGACCGCGGATCTGGTGCCGAGCACGTTCTTCTCGTCGGCCTATGGCGGCAGCTTCGTCGGCATGACTCCGGTGGCGCTGTTGAACGCAAGCGTCATTCGCGCCGGCCTGCCGCTCGACGCCGCCTTCGTGCTGCTCTCGCTGTTCTGTGGACTGGTGTTCTGTCTGGGCTGTGCGCTCGACATGTGGCTGCGTGGCGGGCTCGCGCGCGGCTATGGCGGACGACTGGGCGCGCTGGCGGCGGTCGCTTCGTTCCTGTTCGTCGGTCTCGCGCCGCTGCTCGGCACCGAGGGCGAGCTGTTTCCGATCGCGCGCCGCGGCGTGCTGGAGCAGGGGCTCGGCAGCACCGCGCTCACCTTCGCGTTGTGCGCGGTCGGCATGCTGGCGACGATGGCCGCCTTGCGCTGGGCGCCCGTGGCAGGGGCGCGCCGCGCGGTACGCATCTTCGTCGCGGCGACGGTGGCCTTTGCCGGCCTCGTGGTGCTGCAGCTTCTGCCCAGCGGGGCCCCTGATCTCGACGCCTATTCTGCCGGCTGCTTCGTCGGCATGTCGTCGTCGCGGCGGCTGCGCAGCCTGCCGCAGGCGATGGCTGCGGCGGTGCTGCTGACGGGCCTGCTGATCCTCACCGGTCCCATCCTGCCGAGCGTCGGCGGCAGCCTCGGATACATCGCCTTCGTCTCGGTCATCTTCGTGGATGCCGCGGTTCGTCTGTTCGTCGAGGCAGGGGAATCGCCGTGGCAGACCGTCCTCGCCTGGACGCGGGGACTCGTCGCCACACTCGCCATCTTCGCGGTGCTGCTCGCCAGCGAGCTGATGTTTCAGCCGCCGGTGGCGGAGCCCAAGGGTCCCTTCGTGAACACGGACAAAGCCGCCGCGCCGGCGCGGACCGCGATGCCCTCGCGTGACGAGGATCGGCGCGATGGCGCGGCGTTTGGCGAGCCGGCCTCGGCCGCTGACACAGCGCCGGATCTGCCGCTTCAGATCCTGAATCCGGAGGGCGCCAATCCGCTCGCCCCGCGGCCCTCGAGTGAGCCGGCCCAGGAGGCCGCGTCGCCCGCGTCTGCAGAGCCGTCCCGGCGGATCGGTCGCGATGGTCGGGCGGCGGGCGTCCTGGCTGCGCGGCTGAAGCGCCAACAGACACGGGTGGTGCCGCACGCGACGACCCGACAGCGCATCATGGCCCGCCATGAGGTGCTGCAACCCGCGCCGGAGTGGCGACCTGATCCGTCGACGTTGGCAGGCCCCTGACGGACCGCGAGCATTTTTGCGGCCATAACCCGACTCGGCCATACCTCCGCACGCGTTTTGCCATGTTTTCACTGCATCGTGCACACAGCGGTGCTTAGCGGATGATGCAGGCCCCGTCCGGCTCTTGTCTTCTGCTCGTACGTCAGGACGCAAACGACGTGGGATCTTTCGCCCGCATCGCGGCTGTCGTTCGGCGTCGGGAGGAGGTGAGGGCCGAGCCGATCCACATTTGGGGGCGGTTCGCAGATGCAGCAGGCCCTTGATTGCGCGCCGTACCGGACGGGCCTGCCGGTCCTGTTCCAGCCGCGCCCTCAGCGGCGGCGTTCTGATCTCCCTGTTGCGCTTGTCGTGGCCTTCGCCGGCGCCTTTCTCGGTTGTCTCGCCACGCTGCATCTGAGCGCGCTGGGCCTGTCGCCCGCGCTCGCCTCGGCGGCGGTGACGGTCGTGCTGTGCGCAGGCCTGGTCGTCGCGTCGCCGGACAACCTCGCCGCGACCACGTTTTCGTCCTCGGTCTATGGCGGCAGCTTCAGCGGCATGACTCCGATCGCACAGCTCAGCGAAAGCGTCGCTCGTACGGGATTGCCACAGGAGGGATCGCTTTATCTGCTGTCGATATCCTGTGGCCTGCTGTTCTGCATCTTCACTGCGATCGAAACCCGGCGGCGCGTCGTGCTGTTGCAGGGCTATGGCGGTCGGCTCGGCCTGTTGGCCGCGATCGGATCGCTGCTGTTCGTCACGCTTGGGCCGTGGCTCGCCGGACAAGGCGGATCGCTCCGCCTGGGGCATCTGAATCAGTTCGACCAGGAGCTCGGTGGCTCGCTCGCAATCCTTGCGGCCTGTCTCGCCGGGACGTTCCTGACCATGGTCATGCAACGGCTTCCGCACGTTGCCGACGCGGGGCGGGCAGCCCGCACCTTCGTCTCGGCCACCCTGGCGTTTGCTGGAATGGCGACCATGCAGGCGGTGTGGCCCAACGAACGCTGTCTGGTGGATGCCTTTTATGCAGGATGCTTTCTCGGGATGTCTTCGCCGCAGCGGCTGTCCGGGCGACTGCAGCCGGTCGTGGCCGCGCTGGCCCTCACGGTGGTTCTGGTCCAGGCTTCGACGGTCCTGCCTCTGGTCGGAGGCAGTCTCGGTCTTGCAGCCTTCATTGCGGTGGCCGGCGTCGACCTGGCTTGGCGGACGGGTGGCGCGATGTCCGTTCCCCCATCCACGAAGCTCGCGCTTGGCCGAAGCCTGGCCGTCGCCGTGACGGCGGCGGGGTTTCTGCTGCCGAGCCATGTTTTTCACGGGCTGGCCGACGAGACGGCCGGCGTGGTCCTGTACGAGCCGGATCCGGCCGACACTCCTTCTGCTGCGGTCCAACCTGAAAGGCAGATCGTGGACGCCGTTCCGGACGCAGGCTCGCCGGCGCCGGTCGGGCCTGCCGTGGACCTCGATCCGGCCCCCGCCGCCGTCACCAAGGCCGAGGTCATTGCGATTGACGCCGCGCCCCTCGCAGTCGCTGCTCCCGCGGTCGGCGAGGCCCCGGCACCGCCGGTGCGCGCAGAACAGACTCGGACCCGGCGGACGAGTCGCACCGTGCCAGGCTATTCGCTGCCGCCTCGGGCGGATTCGGGACCCTGGGGCATCATCCGCAGCGGCGATCCCGGGCGGACCGGCGCGGCTGATGCCCGTCCGGTGCGCGCGAAACCCGCCGCTGTCCGTGCCGTCGTCCTGACATCGGCGGCGCCGCGCCCGGTGACGCGCGCTCCGCGTCAGAACGCGCCGAAGAAGCCGGCGCAGGCGGCCGCGACGGTCGCCCCCGAATGAGCCATTCCTGAAATGGGCGTCAGCCGAACTTGCGCCGCGCATCGAGCGCGAGCCCGATGCCGACGCTGCCGAGCAGGTCGGTCTCGGCGATGCGCGCTGCCGGAAACAGCGCCAGGACCGCCTGACGCAGCGCCGGCACCATGCTCGAGCCGCCGGTGAGGAAGATGGTGTTGATGGCAGCGGCCTCGACGCCGGCATCGTCGAGCAGCTTCGTCACCGTGCCGACGACGCGCTCGACGGAATCGGCGATGGCGCGGTCGAAATCCTTGCGCGTGAACTTGATGCGCGCCCAGTCGTCCTTCTCCGACAGCACCGAGGTCAGCGACTTCGCCGCCGTCAGCGCGATCTTGGCCTGCTCGACACCGATCGCGAGCGTATGGCCGCGATGCTCCTCCACCACCTTGATGAAGCGGTCGACCAGATCGCGCCGCTCGGCCTCGTAGCGGATCTGGCGCAGCTCGCCGATCACGCCTCTCTTGTAGAGCTGGTTGATGCGGTGCCAAGTGGCGAGCTCGTGGTAGTACAGCGTCGGCAAATTGCGCTTGCCGTCGGCGGTCAGGCTGCCATAGCCGAGATGCGGCATCACGCTCTTCAGACTGAGCAGCCGGTCGAAATCGGTGCCGCCGATATGGATGCCGCCATTGGCGAGGATGTCGTCCTCGCGATGCGCCTTGCTGCGCCGCTCAGGCGAGACGCGCACGATCGAGAAATCCGAGGTGCCGCCGCCGATGTCGACGATCAGCACCAGCTCTTCGTGCGCGACCTGCTGCTCGTAGTCGAGCGCGGCGGCGATCGGCTCATATTGGAACGCGATGTGCTTGAAGCCCTGGTCGCGCGCGATTCCCTCCAGCGCGCTCTGCGCTTCCGCGTCGGCCGCATCATCCTTGTCGACGAAGCGGACGGGACGGCCGAGCACGACCTGGTTGATCTCCCTGCCGAGCCTCTTCTCGATCTGCGTCTTCAGATGCGCGAAGAAGAAGCCGAGGATGCCGGCAAACGGCACCGCCTTCTGCCGGATATAGGTCTTCTCGTGAATCAGCGCGGTGCCGAGGATGCTCTTCAGCGCGCGCATGAAGCGGCCGTCGTGGCCGGTCAGATAGCGCTCGATCGCGTTGCGCCCGAACTGGATGCCGTGATCCTCGAAATCGAAGAACATCGCGCTCGGCAAGGTCCGCTGCTCGCCCTCCAGGGGGATGAGCTGGGCTGAGGCATGATCGCTGAGGCCGACGGTGGTGTTCGAAGTGCCGAAGTCGATGCCACAATGGGCCGCTGCCGCCATGCTCGTCTCGTTTCCGTCCGGGGGGCGGTCCGCTTAGCCGTTCGGCGGCGCGATGTCATCCGCCAATATGCGGAGCGGCGCGCATGGCGGTCGTCTGGCGGAGAGATGACTGTGCATCCCTGCCTGTCGAAGGTGCAGTCGGGGGCTCTCACGCCCCCGGCTGTCCGGTGATCATCCCGCCGGCCTGAACGCCGGTCCCTCGAAGCGCAGCCCGGCTGCGCCACGTTCGACGCTGTCATGCGCCGCGTGGATGAGGTGCGCCTCGCCGGCGTCCGCCAGGCGCGCGCGGCCGTCCAGCAGTGCAGCGAGACGCGCGAGCGCCAGCGCCTTGTTGCGATGCTGCGAGCGGCCGTCGCGCGCGATCGCGACCAGCCCCGTCGGCACGTGAACCGCGCGCACCGCGCTCTCGGTCTTGTTCTGGTGCTGGCCGCCGGGCCCGCCGGCACGAAAGCTTTCGAACCGGACGTCGGTGGCCGCCAACGCCGCCAGCCGCTCCGACAGGGGCAGATCGACGATGCCGACGAACCAGTTCTTGCGGCCGTGATGCGGCCGCAGCGGACTGCGGCACACCCAGAGCAGCGAGCCCTGCGTCCAGCGCCGCGCGAGGTCAGACGCCGTTGGCCCGTCCAGCACGACGATCGCGCTGGCCGGCCCATGCCGGTCGCTCTGCTCTCGCGCGATCGCGCATTCGCAGGCCGCCGCCTCGGCCTCGTCGGCGAGCCGCTGGAGCGCATGCGCCACCGCGAGCCGGCATTCGGCGGGACCGCGCCCGGCCGTGAGGAGCAGCCGTCTCATCGCCGGTCCTCCCTGCGCGGCCGCTCGACGGCGATCTTCTTCACCGTCACCAGCGGGCGGAAGCTGGCGACGACGCGCGCGAGCCCGAATGCTTCGAGATCGGCGATCACGCCGGCGATCGGCTTGTAGGCCTCCGGCGCCTCCTCGGTGAGCAGCGCGCGGTCTTCGCAGATCACGCGGCCGCCGAACGGATTGCGCGCGAGACGCTCGCGATCCGATCGCGTGGCGCCGACACGGCCGATCATCGATGACCGGTCGAACTTGCGACCGGCGCCATGGGCGATCGACCACAACGCCTCGTTTGGCGCTGACGCGAGCGGCGCGACCAGATAGGATAGCGCGCCGCGCGAGCCCGGCACGACGACGAGCCCCTGGTCGGACGGCGCCGCGCCTTTCCGGTGCAGCACGCCGTCTGCGCGGTGCTCGATGCAATTGTGCGAGCACGCGCAGACCGGATCGGCCTCACAGCGCAAGGCCGCTGCCGCCCGGCGAGCGATCACCTGGCGGTTCAACGACGCCCAGCGCAGCGCGTGGTCATGCGCGGCCAGATAGGCCTGACCGGCTTCGCTGTCGGGGGCGAGCGGCTTCAGCCCGTCCGCGACGTGCCGTTCGAGCAGCGCGTGGCCGAGGCCGCGCGAGCCCGAATGCACCAGCAGATGCGCGCGGTCGCGATCGATGCCGCAGGAGGGATCGAACACCTCCTCGACCGCCTGCAGCTCGCAGAAATGATTGCCGCCGCCGATCGTGCCGAGCGAGGCATCGAAGTCGGACGGTGCCAGCTCACATCTCGCGAGCTCGCTTGCGATGTCGCCGTCATAGGGTGTGGCGACGTCGCGCAGCCGGTCGGCCGCCTTGTCGACGCGGATGCGGCGCGACGCGAGGTCGAGCGCGAACAGCGCCATGCCGCAGCCCGCGTCGGAGCCGACGAAGGCCGGGTGGATATGGTCGGCGAGAATGGCGCAGCCGACCGGGCCGAACTTGCCGGGATGCAGGTCCGGCATGCCGGCGACGGCACGCACGCCGGAGATGGCAGCCACTGTTTCGAGCTGGCGCACGGCGGCGCCCTCGATCCAGGAGCTGGACGAGTAGTAACCGTGAATCGGCGCACGGCCGTCCACGCGATGGGAAATGCCCATGGGAGTACCTTGGAGACAGACAGGGAGATATGGTCAGGGATGATCAGCGCGCGCGAAGGCGCACGCAGGCCGCGCCACACCTCGCCTCACGCGAGGATCAGGCCCGGCGGCTCCTGGCGGAGCAACGGATGATCGCAGTCATCGTCTTTCTCCAATCGGCGGAGCGGAATGCTCGACGCCGGTGGCGTACTAATCACATCGTTCGTGGTTTGACAATGCGTCTGATGAGTTGATCTGCTGGCTGTGGCGGACGCGACACGGCAACCGCCGCAGCGATCAGAACAACGTCAGGAAATCGATGCGTCGATGATGACCTTGTCGAAGGACGGTGGCGGATCGATTACCGGGAGCACCCCATGCGACGGAAGCGCTGCGACCTAAGCGACATGTCCGCCACGCAGCCGATGATGCCGAGCCGGCGTACCCGAACGATCGTATCAGTCATGGTTCAAAGTCTCCCATGCTGCCGTCGGTCAAGCTCATAAGGCGTGCCCCCAGCTGCTGCGCCTCCCAGCCTTCAAGGAATTCACGCTGCTGCGTGATCCAGCGGACCGGCTCGCTGCCCCACTCGCGCGAGCGGCTGGCCTGTTCGCCCATCAGCCAGATGTGCCTGACGATCACGAAGGCATGCGCGGCCTCGAAATCCGCCGCCGAGATCGGGCGGACCGATCGATAGCCGTCGACGAAAGCATGCCACGCCGCGTGAAAGCGCCGACCGAACGACAGCTTGGCCCACAGGAACACAGCCAGGTCATAGGCCAGATAGCCGCGGCCGCTATCGTCGAAATCGAAGAAGACGGCCTCGCCAGCGGCGCCGATACGCGCATTGAAGCCATGGCAGTCGCCGTGACAATGCGTCCACGCCAGGCCTTGCATCGCCTCGATTCCGGCGGCTGTTCGCGCACAGACCTCCTGAAGAAAGCCGCCGTCGTCGGACCCGATGGTGCGACAGAGATTCTCAACGCGCGCGAGCGGCCGGTGCAACAGATGGTCGAGGTCCAGCCGGTAGAGCGGCGCTTCCGGCTGATAAGACATCGCCGCATCGTGGACTCTCGCAAGCGTGACGCCGTTGGCGTGAGCATCGGATTGCGAGGCGACGTCCGGCATTCGTCCATCGATTGCGGGAAACAGCACGCCTTCCCGTCGGCCTTCCGCCGCCTCGCCGCGCACGAACAGGTTGCCGTCGCGCGCCGGAACGGCCGCGGCTACGGGCACGCCGCAGCGCGCCAGATGCGCGAGAAAGTCGGTTTCGGTGCGGACATCGGCCGCGCCTCGGGCGCGGTGATGCGACAGCCGAAAGACGTAGCGGTCGCCGCTCGCGGTCGTGACAAGATAGACGTCGTTGAAACCGCGATTCACCATTCGGCACGCGAGCGGCTCTGATAGCACGTAGTGATGGGCCACGAAGCGTCCGATGCTCTCGGCGCTGGTTGTCGTGTAGAGCGGCTCGAATTCGGGCACAGTGCCTGTTCCGGAATGATGCGATGTTGTGGCATCCTAAGCCGCTGCGGCTCGCGGTGGAAGGCGGCGAACGCGCGTGTGATGGAGTCGCTCAGGCGTATTCAGGTCGTGCCGGGCTGCCCGCCGGCCAAATCAGTCAATGTTTCGCGCGCAATCGGCCGACATTGTCCAGAGCCTCGACGAATAAGATTCTTGTTTCTTGTTTTCGGAATTTGTGGTCATCTATCGCCATCCCGCCTCATGCAGAGGGGCGTACGCGTCGTCACGATACGCTGGGGTGGGGAGTGGTGGCCGTTGCGATGTCGGGCGCGTTCGCGCGCAGACGACTGACGCCGTGACGGACGGTCAAGCCGTGTGGTCCTGGCGCCCCGACGCTGGCGTCAAGTCTGCTGCGACATGACGTGTCGTGCGGACGACGGGGGCAAACAAGCCGGTCCCCGGGGAGAGCGCGGAGCAGCCGTGAAAACCATCGCGCGGGGAAGGCCGGGTCGATCCGGCTGTACCTGTGGTTCCTGCCCCGTGCATTTTCTCCGTACGGGGGCCACGGGCCTCAGCCGAGGCTCGGTCTTCCCTGCACCCTCTCGATTGCAGAGAGGGAGTTCTATCAACACGGCTCGGGCGGATTGCGCCGCGAGAGCGCAGACGCGTGTCTCGGCAGACGCATGTAGCACGAACGCGACTGGGCGCCGGTGCGTCGGCGACCCGCGTTGCGCTGACAGGCGGTCGAATGCCGCAGCCGAGCGGATCTTGCGCAGGTCCCGGTTGACCGAGATCAACAGGGCTCGCGCCTGCTCCCTTAAGCCCCTACAACTCGGTTGCTCGTCGTGATCAGGAATGGAATTCGTGGTGCCGCAAGATCCAATCGTGCCTGCGTCCGGCTTGCGGCGTCGGCTCGGACTGCCGTTGCTCGTGCTCTACGGCACGGGCGTGACCGTCGGAGCCGGCATCTACGTCCTGATCGGCGCGGTCGCCGGCCATGCCGGCATCCATTCCTCCTGGGCGTTTGCGCTGGCGGCGTTCGTGATGACGTTCACCGCCGCCTCCTATGCCGAGCTTGCGACCCGCTATCCCGTGAGCGCCGGCGAGGCCGCCTATGTCCGCGCGGCCTTCAAGTCGCGGCTGTTGTCGACCGCGGTCGGCACGCTGCGGCTCGCCACCGGCATCATTGCGGCGGCGGCGGTGACGCTCGGCGGCGCCGGCTACATCCGGCAGCTCATCGACCTGCCGACGCCGTTGATCGCGATGGCGATCGTGGTCGTGCTCGGCATGGTGGCGTCCTGGGGCATTCTCGAATCGGTGATGCTCGCCGGACTGCTGACCCTGATCGAGACCGGCGGCCTGCTGTGGATCATCGTCTCGGCCGTCCACTCCGGCGTCGCGTTCGGCCCGGCCTTGCTGATCCCGCCGCCGCTCGAGCTCGGCGTTCTCTCCGGCATTACCTTCGCCGGCCTGCTGGCGTTCTTCGCCTTCGTCGGCTTCGAGGACCTCGCCAACGTCGTGGAAGAGGCCAAGCGCCCGCAGCGCAACATTCCGTGGGCGATGGCGCTGACGCTGCTGATCACCTCCGCGCTCTATATGCTGATTGCCGCGATCGCGGTGACCGCGGTGCCGCCGGCCGTGCTGTCGGCCTCGCCGGCGCCGCTCAGCCTGGTGTTCAATGCCGTCGCCGGCATCAGTCCGGCGACGTTCAATGCGATCGCGATCGTGTCGACGCTCAACACCATTCTCGCCCAGATGACGATGACGGCCCGCGTCGTCTATGGCATGGCGGGGCAGGGCGACCTGCCGCGCATCGCCGGCCGGGTCGATCCCCGCACCGGAACGCCGCTGATCGCAACCGGCCTCGTCATGCTGGCGGTCGCGATCCTGGCGCTGGCCTTCCCGCTGGAGCGGCTGGCGGAAGGCACCTCGCTCGCGACGCTGACGATCTTTGCCATCGTCAATCTGTGCCTGCTCCGGATTCGCATCCGGCGCATCGGGTCGGATGCTCCGCATGTCAGGGTGCCGCTATGGATTCCCGCGCTTGGTCTCATCACATGTCTGTTGATGATCGTCAGCGCGTTCGTCGCGCCGTGAGCAGGTGTGATTCAGGACGATGGCGATGCCGGATGTCATGAGCCTCAGTCCCGAGATCGTCGCGATCGTGGTCGCACTCGGCATCGGATTGCTGATCGGTCTCGAGCGCGAGCGCCGCAAGGGCGAGGGACCCGCTCGCTCGCCCGCGGGGTTGCGCACCTTTGCGGTGGCGTCGCTGGCCGGCGCGATCGGCATGCTGATCGGCGGCAAGCTGCTCCTCGCCGTCGTCACCGCCGGAATCATGGTCCTCACCGCGATCGCCTACTGGCGCTCGCGCAGCGACGACCCGGGACTGACCTCGGAGACGGCGCTGATCCTGACCGTCCTGCTCGGCGGCCTCGCCACCGAGCAACCTGCTCTGGCGGCGGGCGTCGCCGTCGTGCTGGCGGTGCTGCTGGCGGCCCGGCCGATGCTGCACGACTTCGTCCGTTCCGTGCTCAGCGAGAGCGAGCTCAAGGACGGCCTGATCTTTGCCGCGGCGACGCTGGTGGTGCTGCCCCTGCTGCCCGACCAGCCGATCGGTCCGTTCGGGGCGCTCAACCTGCGCGGCATCTGGACGCTCGTGGTGCTGATGATGGCCATCGGCGCCGCCGGGCATATCTCGATGCGTCTGCTCGGCGCCCGCGGCGGGCTCGCGGTGTCCGGCTTCGCCTCGGGCTTCGTCTCCAGCACCGCTACGATCGGCGCGATGGGCGCGCGGGCGCGCAAGGCGCCGGAACTTGGCGGTGCCGCGGCCGCGGGCGCGGCGTTGTCGACGGTCGCGACCATCGCCCAGCTCGCCGCGGTGCTGGCCGTCACCAGCCTGCCGGCATTGCACGCGCTGCTGGTTCCGCTGCTCTGTGCCGGCGCGGCGGCGGCGATCTACGGTGGGATCTTCACGATCGTCGGGCTGCGCCAGAGCGGCGCCGCCGACCTGCCGACGGGGCGCGCCTTCAGCCTGCCGGGCGCGCTGCTGCTGGCGCTGACGATCTCGGCGGTGCTGGTGCTCTCGGCCGCGTTGCGCGAGGCGTTCGGCGAAGCCGGCCTGGTGGCGAGCGCCGCCGTCGCCGGTCTGGTCGACACCCATGCGCCGGCGGTGGCTGCGGCCACGCTTGCCGCGGCGGGCAAGATCGGCGCGGCCGATGCCGTGGCGCCGGTGCTGGCGGCGCTGTCGGCGAACACGATCAGCAAGATCGTGGTGGCGTGGACCAGCGGCGGATCGTCCTTCGCCCTTCGCCTCGTTCCCGGACTCATCCTCGTGATTGCCGCCGCGTGGGCCGGCGCCTTCGGTCCGGGCCTTGCGCAGATGCTGGTCCTTCCGTGAGACGAGCGCAGCGCCTACGCGCTGCGCGGCAAGGGCTCGACCGCGGCCGCAGCGCCGCTGCGATGCTGGACGAGCCACGCGATCGCGTCGTCCTCCTTCATCGGCTTGCCATACAGCCAGCCCTGTCCGTAGGAGCAGCCGAGCATGCGAAGGCACTCGGCATCCTGTTCGCTCTCGACGCCCTCGGCGATCATGCGGTGGCCGAGCGGCAGCGCCACCGCGGTGATCGCGGCGACGAGCTGCTGGTCCCGGCGGTTGCCGGCGATGCCGTGGATGAAGGAGCGGTCGATCTTGATGGTGTCGATCTCGACCGCCATCAGGTTGGCGATCGAGGAATGGCCGACGCCGAAATCGTCGATCGCAAGACCGAAGCCATATTGGTCGATCAGCTTCAATTCGTCGGCGCAGCGCCTGGGATCGAACATCGCCTCTTCGGTCACCTCGATCTCGATCCGGTGCGGATCGACGCCGTAGCGCTCGGAGACGGTCTTCAGGGTCTGCGCCGGCGAGTGAAGCGGGAATTCGCGCGGCGAGACGTTGATCGACACCCGGATGCCGTGCGCCTTCTTGCGGTCGAGCGCGCGCAGGAACGCGCAGACGCGCTCGCCCACGAACTCCGTGAGCTGGCCCGACAGGCGCAACCGGATCGCCGCGGACACGATGTCCGGCGGCGGGATCAATCCGGCGCTCGGATGCTTCCAGCGCAGCAGCGCCTCGAAGCCGATGACCTCCTGGGTCGCCATCGCCACCTGAGGCTGGAATTCGACGTGGAGCTCGCGGCGGGCCAGCGCCGCCGGCAGCTCGGCGTCGAGCCGGCGCTGCAGTGTCAGCTCGGACTGCATCTTGGCGTCGAACACGCGCATGCAGGCGCGGCCGTCGTCCTTGGCGCGGTAGAGCGCGACGTCGGCGCGGGCGGAGAGCTCTTCCAGATCGATCGGGCCTTCCGCATGCGTCGCGATGCCGATCGAGCAGCTGACGGGCAGCAACTGGCCCGCGATCGCGAGCGGCTGCGCGAGGGCGGCCATCAGCCATTCGGCAAGTGCGACGGATCGGCTCGCCACATCGTCGCCCTGCATGACGACGACGAACTCGTCGCCGCCCAGGCGGACCGGCAGATCCTCGCCGCGGCAGGCGGATTGCAGCAGCGCGGCGATGGCCTGAATGACCCGGTCGCCGGCATCGTGGCCGCGCGCGTCGTTGATGGTCTTGAAGTTGTCGACGTCGATCAGGAGGAATGCGACCCCGCGTCCGGAACGGCACGCCGCGGCGGCCACGGTGCGGAAGTGACTGCGATTGGCGAGCCCGGTGAGCGAGTCCGTGCGAACCAGACGCTCCAGGGCGTGATTGGCCTCGGCCACCGACTCCGCGAGAACCGTCGCCTCGATGGCGGTATTCTGGCTCGCGATGAAGTTGCGCTCGCCGAGCCGCGAGGCGCGGAACAGCATGAAGGTCAGGAACGCGACGTCGGCCGCGACGACGTAGTCGACGTCGCTGCCCGAGATCAGCATCCGCAGCACGGTCGCGCCCATCAGTGGCGCGCCGAAGGCGATCGCCATCGGCGAATAAGCGAGACTCTGGATGATGGCGCCGGTGGTGGTGCCGGCCATGATGAAGACGACGTCGTTGACGTTGTGCGCGCGGGAGAAGGCCGGCAGCGCGATCGGGACGATCGCCCACAGCACGCCGCTGGCGAAAGCCATGATGGTGAGATTGCGCAGCACGCGCTGGGCATCACGCTCGATCCGTCCGGATGCCTTCAGGTACGATACCCATCCGGCGCGGAATGCGGCGAAAACGATGGCGGCGCCCAGCCACCCGAAGATGAGGGTGCCGCCCTCCCTGAGATACAGCAGCAGCGCCAGCGAGGTTGCGATCGCCACGTTGGCAAACAGGGTCAGGGAAATGTTCTGCAGCGAGCTCGCCGCCTGGGCTTTCGCGAGCGCCGCCGCCTTGCACTCGGGGATTGCGGTCTGCATGCGCGGAACGGACAGCCTGCTCGAACAATGACGGAAGCGGGCAGCCATGATGGGGCCCACGCGGCAACGCGCGATCATGCTGAACAGGGGCCTAAGGCGGGGTTAATCCAGTCCATTATACCGCCGGACGGCCGCGCCATTCGGCCAGCGGATCGGGCGGCGGGGCATGCGCGGGCAACAGCCAAAGCGTCGCCGCGCCCAGGGCGACGTCCGCACCAGCTCCGACGACGTGCCGATCTGCTACGGATCGAGCTCGGTGTCCCAATAGAGATAGTCGAGCCAGCTATCATGCAGGTAGTTCGGCGGGAACAGCCGGCCGTTGCGATGGAGCTGGTGGACGGTCGGCGCATAGGGCGCCTGCTTGGGGAACATCTTGGCCTGCTGCGGCGTCAGATTGCCCTTGCGCAGATTGCAGGGCGAGCAGGCGGCGACGACGTTCTCCCAGGTGGTCTGGCCGCCCTTGCTGCGGGGAATGACGTGATCGAAGGTCAGGTCGTCGCCGGAGTGGCAGTACTGGCAGGCGAAACGGTCGCGGAGGAAGACGTTGAAGCGGGTGAAGGCCGGATGCGTCGACGGCTTCACGAAGGATTTCAGCGAAACCACGCTGGGCAGCTGGATCTCGAAGGATGGACTTCGGATCGCGCGGTCGTAGTACTCGACGATATTGACGCGATCGAGGAACACCGCCTTGATCGCGTCCTGCCACGACCAGAGAGACAGCGGGTAATAACTCAGCGGCCGGAAGTCCGCGTTCAGCACCAACACCGGCCAACCGCCTTGCGAGACATGTGCGTTCAAGTAACGCTCCTGGCCTCCATAACGGCTGCGAAGCAGCATGCCCTGACATACTACATGCAGCGTGACGGGATTGTGAAGCCCCAAGAATGGCTTGACACATGGTTTGACTTGGCTTCTCCCGCCTTTCGAGCTACGGTCAAAGCGCGTCAGAACCGTGGCAGAGCGCTCAGCCGCTGCACTGCAAATCAGTTGCATGTCCTCGGCCGGGGCCAGCATCCGCTGGTGGCCAAGGTCAGCCAGGGACGCGCTCCAGCTTCTGCAGACAGCGATGGATCCTGACCTCGTCCGGCATCGGCCGGTCCGGAAAGCTCGTGCTCCAATTGGTGACGCCGACCTCGCCGACATAGATGTCGCCGCGGCTGTCGATTGCGAGGCCATGCGGCGCCAGGAAACGGCCGGTTTCCAGCCCCGGGCCATGCTCGCCGCCGAGCCGCGCCAGTCGCTTGCCGCCGGCGTCCGTGATCGTGAGCCGGGGGCCGAGGTTGGGAACGTTGAGGTTGACCGGCATGCCCGGACCGAGCTCGCCGATGATGAAGGTCTTGCGCCCGGCGCCGCAGGCGCACAGCGCGCAGGGCCGATGCAGATTGTTCCACTGCGTCTCGTAGCGGCCGTCGCCGTCGAAGATCTGGATGCGGTGGTTCTCGCGGTCCGCGACATAGACGAAGCCGTCGGCATCGGTCGCAATGTTGTGAACGATGTTGAACTGGCCGGGATCGGAGCCGGGCTCGCCCCAACTGCGGATTAGCCGGCCGTCGGGTGTGTATTTGTGGACCCGTGCATTGCCGTAGCCGTCGGAGACGTAGATCTCGCCGGATGGCGAGAGCGCGGTGTGGGTGCAGCGGTTGAATGGTTCGCCGCTCATGAAGGGCGTCGGACGCTCCGGCAGGCCGATGGTCAGCAGCACCTTGCCCTCGGGCGTACATTTGCGCACGGTGTGATCACCATCGTCGGTGCAGTAGAGATTGTCGTCGGCGTCGATCGACAGGCCGTGGGCGCGGCTGAACAGCCCCTCGCCAAAACTCCTGATGAAATTGCCGTCGCGGTCGAACACGATCATCGGATGGGCGCCGCGATTGAAGGCGTAGACGCGGTCCTTGCTGTCGACGGCAACCGAGGCGACGTCGGTCAGCGCCCAGCCGTCGGGCAGCTTGGCCCAGCCCTTGACGACGCGATAGCTGTGCTCGCCGGAGCCGAGAGTGATGGACATGAAGCAGCCTCCGGGAATTCGCCTGATCTGAGCTGCCGCAAGGCTACACGCGACCGGCACCCGGCGGAAAGCGCCTCATGCCGTCATTGTCAGCATGTGCCCCTGATCCGGCGGAATGCGTCCTTGCAGCGTGTCGAGATAGACGCGCTGCACCGCGTCGGGACCGCGTCCATCCACGATCGTCAGCCAGCCGCCGAGCCGCGGGGAAAAGTCCTGCCACGCCGCGCCGAGCCGCTTTTCGATGCCGCCGGGTCCCCATTCCCTGGCGCGCTTCCTGATCTGGTCGGGCGCGAAGAACCAGGTGGGCCGGGCACCGGGAAGCGCGTCTGCGTCGTCGATGACGTCCTGATGCGTCAGGCCGATGCGGCCGGAATAGACCAGGTTGTCGCCGTAGCGTCGATGCAGCGCGGCGCGCAGACTGGCATTGCCGGCCATGTCGACGAAGGCCGCGCTCGTCCCCGCGTCGAGCCTGTCGATCGCATCGTAGGTCACCACCTCGTCATAGCAGCCGAGCGAGCGGACGAAGGTTGCATTCGATGGCGAGGTCAGCCCGATCACGCGGATGCCCTTGCGCTGCGTATGCAGGAGATGGGCGAGTCCGAACGCGGTCTTGCTCGAGGCCGAGGACAGGATCACGGTGGTGGCGCCGAAATGGGCATGTTCGGCGAGGAAGTCGTCGACCAGGAACGACAGCATGAACAGCGGGCGCAACAGCGCCTGGTAGTCGCCGTGCCGTCCGGCAAAGGCGGGATCGTCGCCCACCCGTGCATAGGCGTTGTAGACCGGCGCGACGCCCTGGCGGTGTGCGGCCGCGTCGCGCAGGCCGCGCTTGCCGACGTCGGCGGCCTCGATGACGAGATGCGTCGCCATCGGGAAGTAGCCGAACAGGCGCTCGCCTTCCGCCACGACAGGATGGCGAGAGGCGATCACGTCGCCGAAGCCCCACACGGGGATGATGCCGAAGCCGCCGGGCGCAGGAAACAGTTGCCAATATTTCAACTGCTCGCCGAGCAGGGCATAGGTGATGTTGTTGGCGGTGAAGGCGAAGCGGTCGACCTTGACCAGCAGCGCCTCGGCCGGAAGCGCGTCGCTGCCGGGAAGCTCGGTGACGATCGTCTGGCACTGCTGCAGATCGCTGCGTGCGACGATGAAATCGGACGATTGCATGATGAAGACCCCGGCCATGCGATGATGTGCGTCGTGGTGCGATCCTGGCCGACATCGATGACCGTTTTGCAACCCCAACTTTGTTTGAAACGGCGTTCGCCGAAGTTGTTAGTTCGCCGGCGTGATGACGCCCTCGCGTTTCTTGAGCACGCGGTAATAGCTCCACCACAGATGCGCGGCCGCGCCGCGCAGCGGCCGCCAGCCTTCTGCAAGCGGCATCATCTGCTTCGCTGTCGGCCGCGCCGCAAGGCCGAGCCCGACCTTGACGGCCTCCTGCACGGCGAGGTCGCCGGCCGGCCAGGCGTCGCCGTGACCCAGACAGAACAGCAGATAGACGTCCGCGGTCCACGGTCCGATGCCGGGCAGGGCCGTCAGCGTCGCGTGCGCGGCATCGGCATCCTCATTGGCCAGCACATCGAGGTTGAGCCGTTCCGCGGCAAGCTCGCGCGCGATGTGCTTCAGCGTCTTGATCTTGGCCGCTGAGAGCCCGAGCCGGCCCAGCCGGTCGGTACGGGCGCGGCGGATCGCGTCGGCATCGAACGGATCGAACGCCGCCTGCAGCCGGCCCCAGATCGCCGCCGCGCTCGCGGTCGACAATTGCTGGCCGCAGACGATGTGCGCGATCCCGGCAAAGCCCGGCTCCCGCCGCCGCAACGCCGGCATGCCGGTGGCGGCGAGGATCGGAGCGAGGCGGTTGTCCTGCTTCACCAGCTCGCGGACCGCGTCCTCGAGAATGTCCTGGCTGTCGAGATGGAGGGTCATGTGTCTAAAGCTTTCTGCGTCGTCATGCGCGGGCTTGACCCGCGCATCCATCTCGGATCGAACGTAATTGAAGGATGATTGTCGGATCGCGCCAGCTCAAGTCCGGCAATGACAAGATGTCATGCCACCCGTTTTCCGATTTGCCCCCAGTCCGAATGGCTATCTGCATCTCGGCCACGCTTATTCGGCGCTGTTGAACGTCCGATGCGCGCAGCAGAGCGGCGGCCGCTTGCTGCTGCGCATCGAGGACATTGACCCCACCCGGTGCCGGCCGGAGTTCGAGCAGGCGATCTATGAAGACCTCGCCTGGCTCGGCATCACCTGGGAGCAGCCGGTGCGGCGGCAATCGGAGCACCTTGCCGAGTACCGCGCTGCGCTGGAGCGGCTGCAGGGTATGGGGCTGGTCTATCCGAGCTTCGAGAGCCGGGCCGAGATCGCGCGGCTGGTCGCACAGCGGGATGCGGACGGAGCCTGGCCGCGCGACCCCGACGGGGCGCCGCTCTATCCGGGGACGGCGACCTCGCTTTCCGAAGCGCGACGTGCGGGGCTGATGGCCGGTGGCGTGCCCTATGCCTTGCGGCTGGACATGGCCGCGGCGATCGCGCGCGTGGGCCGGCTGGCCTGGGACGAGCACGGCGCCGGGCCTTCGGGCGAGAGCGGCAGGGTCGAAGCAAGGCCGGAGGCGTGGGGGGATGTGGTTCTGGCGCGCAAGGAGACGCCGACCAGCTATCACCTGTCCGTCGTGCTCGACGACGTCCTGCAGGGGGTGACCGAGGTGGTGCGCGGCCAGGACCTGTTTCATGCCACCAGCGTCCACCGGCTGCTGCAGGTCCTGCTCGGCCTGCCGGCGCCGGCCTATCGGCATCACCAACTGATTCGCGACGCACAGGGCCACAAGCTGTCCAAGTCCACCCAGGCGACGGGATTGCGCGCCTTGCGCGCGGAAGGCGTCTCGCCGGCGGAAATCCGACACAGGATCGGCATGGTCTAGCCGCGTCCTGCCGCAAGCCCGATGTCTTCCCACGTTTCCGGCGGGGACAACCTCCGGGGCATCGTGACACCCGGAAACGACCGTGCCATGCTGCTCGATGGCGCGGGTAATCGGGAGCTTCAATCGAAAGCGGCACGACGAGACATGACAGTAGAAGTGCCCCTTCGTTTTTCGGAGTTCATGTCACAGGGGCCATGATGAAGCGCGTTCGGAACATGAGTACGGGGCGCCGGGCCCGACCGGCCGAGCCGGCTGCGCCCAGGCCCGCCGCGGCGTCGAGGCCGGCCGGTGGAAAGACGCCCTCTGGAATGGCGCCGTCGAAGGTCTCGTCCAAAGCAGGGAAGCCGAAGACGCCCGCCGCGAAGGCGCCGCCGGTCAAGGAGCGCGCCAAGGCGCGACCGCTCAAGAAGCACGTTCCTCAGGTCACGGCGATGGCGGGGAGCCGGCGCAGCGCGGCCAAGGCCGGATCAGCAAAACCTGGATCAGCCAAGCCTGGATCAGCCAAGCCCGTCTCGGCGAAAGGGGCGGCGTTCGCGCCCGGCGGACCAGGTGCGGGAGTCGTCGAAGCCGCCTTGGCGGTGTTCGCCCACGAGGTCCGCACGCCGCTGACAGGCATTCTCGCCATCAGCGACCTGCTCGCCACATCCGAACTCGGCGAGCGCGAGCGGCGCTGGGTCGACACCATCAAGGCCGGCGCGGAGCATCTGTCGAGCCTGGCGACCCTGTTCGTCGATGCCGCCAAGCAGGAGACCGCGGGGACGCTGCTGCGCGAGGATCTGTTCGACCTGCGCGTGCTGGCGCGCGCCGCCGGGGACTCGCTGTCCGGCCGCGCCGCCGCCAAGGGGCTGGAGGCCAAGGTCCGTGTCTCCGACGATTTGCCGGGGCTCGTCGTCGGTGACCCCGTGCGGCTACGCGCCGCACTCGAAAATCTGATCGATAATGCGGTGAAGTTCACCGAGCAGGGGGGCGTGGCGCTGGACATCGCGCTGGCCGGCAAGGCCGGGCGCGGCAGGCCGATCAGGCGCGCCGCCAAGGGCAAGGTCGCGGTCGCCTTCCGTGTTTCCGATTCCGGCATCGGCCTGACCCTGCAGGAGATCAAGCGGCTGTTCCGCCCGTTCAGCCAGGCCAATGTCTCGATCGCCTCGCGCTTCGGGGGCGCCGGCCTCGGCCTGTCCTCGGTTCGGCAAATCGCGCGCGCCATGGGCGGCGACGTCGCGGTGGCGCCGCATGAAGGCGGCGGCACGACCTTCACGCTGACCGTGGCGCTGACCGTGGCGGCCGCGCCGCACACCACGGCGGGCGGCTCGGAAGATGGCGTCACCCTGGGGCCGACGCGGCCCTTGCGCATCCTCGGCGTCGAGGACAATCCGTTCGGCCGCGTGGTGCTCAACACGATCCTCAACGAGCTCGGCCACCAGGCGGAGTTCATCGGCCGCGGCGAGGCCGCACCGGAGCGGATCATGGCCGGCAGCTACGATGCGGTGCTGATGGACATGGTGCTGCCCGGCATCAATGGTGTCGAGGCGATTGCCCGTATCCGCAAGCTGGATGCGCCCCACGGCACGATCCCGATCATCGGCGTCTCCGGACGCGGCGAGGACGAGGCGGCCTCGCGCGCCGCCGGCGCCGACGCGTTCCTGCTCAAGCCCGTTTCGCCGCGGGCACTAGCGACTGCGCTTCTTGGAGCGACACGCCGCGCGGCAGCCGCGACTTGATGATCGAGGCGTTCAACTCGCCGCCATACACGAAGATCGCGGCGATGAAATACAGGAACACCAGCGCGATGATCACCGATGCGAGCCCCGCATACATCGTGACGTAGTTGTTGGCGAACCGCGCCAGATACTGGCCGAACACGATGCCCGACACCAGCGAGGCGACGAAGGTGAAGACGATGCCGGGCATGATCTGCATGAAGCTGCGCCGGCCCGCCGGCAGCCAGGCATGCAGGATGAACAGCGCCACGATCAGCGCGCTGATGGTGATGCCGTAGCGCGACAGGTTGACGAAGCGCTCGTTGGCTTCGACCGCAAGCGGCAGGTAGCGCCGGGCGGTGGCCAGCATCAGCGGCCCGAGCACGATCAGGAACGACATCGCCAGCGCCGTGATCGCGGCGACCAGGGTGTAGCCGATCGACTCCAGCCGCAGCCAGTACCAGCGGCGCTGCTCGATCACGCCATAGGCGCGGTTGAGCGCGACCCGCAGCGCCTCGACGCCGTTCGAGGCGAAATAGACCGCGAGCACGGCGCCGATGGTCAGCGCGTCGGTCCGGGTCGTGGTCAGCACGTCGTGGATCTCGCCGGTCAGCGCATCCGCGACCTGGGCCGGCCAGGTCTGCAGCATCAGGGTGGCAGCCTGGTCGGCCAGATCCTTGGAGCCGAGAAAGCCGGCGAGCGAGGTCAGGACGATCAGAAACGGAAACAGCGCCATCAGGGTTGACAGCGCGATATGGCTGGCGATCGCCCAGCCGTCGTCGGCGAGGAAGGTGTAGAACGCGTCCATGACGACGTGGAAGATGTAGCGAAGCGCCTTCACCTGTTCCTGCACTCCGCGAAACGATGTGATTTGTACAATCCGATATTACGGGCCCAAAAGCCAGAAGTTGCAGCCCCTGGCGGTCCGATCCGGCATGGCGCTCCTGCGTCTGCGGTGTTATCTAGCCCGAATGGCTTCACTTCTCGGTAAATTCATCCTTCCCATCGCCGTCGGCGCGGTCGCGCTGGTGCTGTTTCTCGGCCTCGTCAACATGACGCGGGGCGGCTCGCCCAACCTGTCGCAGAAGCTGATGCGCTGGCGGGTGATCCTGCAGTTCGTCGCGGTCGTCATTGCCATGGCGGCGATCTGGGCGATGGGGCGCTGAGACCGAGACGCCGAGGCGTCGAGAAACGGACGTTGAGAACGCAGCATGGTGGTCCTGAATCGCATCTACACGCGGACCGGTGACGACGGCACGACCGCGCTCGGCAATGGCGAGCGGCGTCCCAAATACGATCTGCGCGTCTCCGCCTATGGAACCGTGGACGAGACCAACGCCGCGATCGGCGTGGTCCGGCTGCATCTGGCTGATGCGCCCGAAATCGATGCGATGCTCGGCCTGATCCAGAACGATCTGTTCGACCTCGGCGCCGATCTCGCGGTGCCGCAGCGCGAGGGCAAGGCGGAGCGGCTGCGCGTGGTCGCGAGCCAGGTCGACCGTCTGGAGCGCGACATCGACACACTGAACGAGCGGCTCGCGCCATTGACCTCGTTCGTGCTGCCCGGAGGGACCGCGGCGGCGGCGCATCTGCATGTGGCGCGTACCATTTGCCGCAGGGCGGAACGGATCATGACGGAACTCGCCGGCAAGCCGGACGAGCCGGTCAGCGAGGCCGCCATTCGTTATATGAACCGGCTGTCGGATTTCCTGTTCGTCGCCAGCAGGGCGGCGAACCGGAACGGCGCCGGCGACGTGTTGTGGGTGCCGGGGCAAAACCGTTAACCCGGGGGCGTGCGGGCCTGCTTTTTTCGCCCGTCGCGCGTTGACCGGGGGGGATGGGCGCTTTAGGTTCCGCGCCCGAAAGGTCAACCCCGGACAATTTAGAGCGAAAGAGGATCGATGAAGGTTCTGGTGCCGGTCAAGCGGGTGGTCGATTACAACGTCAAGGTCCGCGTCAAGAGCGATGGATCGGGCGTTGAACTCGCCAACGTCAAGATGTCGATGAATCCGTTCGACGAGATCGCCGTCGAGGAAGCGCTGCGGCTGAAGGAAGCCGGCAAGGCGACCGAGGTGGTGGTGGTCTCGATCGGGCCCGCGCAGGCCTCGGAGACGATCCGCACCGCGCTCGCGATGGGCGCCGACCGCGGCATCCTGGTCAAGGCCGAAGGCAATGTCGAGCCGCTCGCAGTCGCCAAGATCCTCAAGGCCGTGGCGCAGGAAGAGCAGCCTGGCCTGATCATCCTCGGCAAGCAGGCGATCGACGACGATAGCAACCAGACTGGCCAGATGCTGGCGGCGCTGCTCGGCTGGGCGCAGGCGACCTTCGCCTCCAAGCTCGAGGTCGAAGGGTCCGACTTCAAGGTTACCCGCGAGGTCGATGGCGGCCTGCAGACCGTGAAGCTGAAGGGACCGGCGATCGTCACCACCGATCTCCGCCTCAACGAGCCGCGCTACGCGTCGCTGCCGAACATCATGAAGGCGAAGAAGAAGCCGATCGCCGAGAAGACCGCCGCCGACACCGGCGTCGATCTCACGCCGCGGCTCGAGGTGATCAAGACCGCTGAGCCCGCGGGCCGCAAGGCCGGCGTCAAGGTCAAGGACGTCGCCGAGCTCGTCAACAAACTCAAGACCGAGGCGGGGGTGCTCTGATGGCCACGCTGCTGATTGCCGAACACGACAATGCGTCCGTCAAGGACGCGACCAACAAGGCGCTGACGGCGGCTGCAGCCCTCGGCGCCGATGTCGACGTGCTGGTCGCGGGTCAGGGCGCCAAGGGCGCGGCCGACGCCGCCGCCAAGCTCGCCGGCGTCAAGAAGGTGCTGCTCGCCGACGATGCTGCCTATGCGCATGATCTCGCCGAGCCGCTCGCGGATCTCGTGGTCAAGCTCGCCGCGAACTACGACGCGATCGTCGCGCCGGCGACCTCGCGCTTCAAGAACGTGATGCCGCGCATCGCCGCTTTGCTCGACGTGATGCAGGTGTCGGAGATCATCAAGGTCGTGGCGCCCGACACGTTCGAGCGGCCGATCTATGCCGGCAACGCGATCCAGACCGTGAAGTCGAAGGACGCCAAGAAGGTCATCACCGTGCGCACCTCCACGTTCGCAGCCGCGGGCGAAGGTGGCAGCGCGTCGGTGGAGAGCGTGGCGGCCGCCGGTGATCCGGCGCTGTCGAGCTTCGTCGGCGAGGAGGTCGCCAAGAGCGACCGTCCCGAGCTGACCTCGGCCAAGATCATCGTCTCCGGCGGACGCGCGATGCAGAGCCGCGAGAACTTCGCCAAGTACATCGAGCCGCTCGCCGACAAGCTCGGCGCCGGTGTCGGCGCCTCGCGCGCCGCGGTCGATGCCGGCTATGCGCCGAACGACTGGCAGGTCGGCCAGACCGGCAAGGTCGTCGCGCCGGAACTGTATGTGGCGGTCGGCATTTCAGGCGCCATTCAGCATCTGGCCGGCATGAAGGACTCCAAGGTGATCGTCGCGATCAACAAGGACGAGGACGCGCCGATCTTCCAGGTGGCCGATTACGGCCTGGTGGCGGATCTCTACCAGGCGGTTCCCGAGCTGACCGACGCGCTCGCCAAGCTCGGCAAGTAACGCTCAAGACACCGGCCGCATGGGACCGCGGCGGCCGGTGTTCTCACTTCCAAGGGCATGGACGGGCGCAGCAGGCGTGCCGTTCGGGTGGATGACAACATGGCTCAGATCAACAAGCTCGGAGTGATCGGCGCAGGACAGATGGGCAACGGCATTGCGCACGTTGCCGCGCTGGCCGGGCTCGACGTGGTGCTCAACGACGTCACCGCCGATCGGTTGAAATCGGGCATGGCGACCATCAACGGCAATCTGACCCGCCAGGTCGCGAAGAAGGTGATCTCCGAGGACGCCCGCAACCAGGCGCTCGGCCATATCTCGATCAGCGAAACCCTCGATGGCCTCGCCGATTGCGATCTCGTCATCGAGACCGCGATCGAGAAGGAGGACGTCAAGCGCAAGATCTTCCACGATCTCTGCGCGGTGCTGAAGCCGGAGGCGATCATCGCCTCCAACACCTCGTCGATCTCCATCACCCGGCTCGCCGCCTGCACCGACCGGCCCGAGCGCTTCATCGGCATTCATTTCATGAATCCGGTGCCGCTGATGGAGCTGGTCGAGCTGATCCGCGGCATCGCCACCGACGACGCCACCTTCGAGGCGGCCAAGGAGTTCGTCGGCCGGCTCGGCAAGCAGGTCGCCGTCTCCGAGGATTTCCCGGCCTTCATCGTCAACCGCGTGCTGCTGCCGATGATCAACGAGGCGATCTACACGCTGTATGAGGGCGTGGGGAATGTCGAGGCGATCGACGCGGCGATGAAGCTCGGCGCGCACCACCCGATGGGCCCGCTGGAGCTGGCCGACTTCATCGGCCTCGATACCTGTCTGTCCATCATGCAGGTGCTGCACGAGGGGCTGGCGGATTCCAAATACCGGCCGTGCCCGCTGTTGGTGAAATATGTCGAGGCCGGCTGGCTCGGCCGCAAGACGCAGCGCGGCTTCTACGACTATCGCGGCCCCAAGCCGGTGCCGACCCGCTGATTTTACCGCCGCTGGGCGCCATCGATACGCTTCGTTAAGGGACACGGCTTAACCTCGCCGTAACGAGAGGTTGTACGCGTATGGACATGAGCTTGGTGGCTGCGGTCATGGCGCAGCAGGCGGGTGCGACACAGCAGCAGGTCGCCACGTCGGTGCTGAAGCAGAACCTGAATGCCCAGAAGGACGCGGTGCTGACGCTGCTCGGCGGCGCCCAGCAGACGCTGTCGCTCGCCAATGCCGGCCCCGGCGTCGGCGGCAATCTGAACATCGCCGCCTGAGCGGGACGGGCCGTCGGTCTGGTCCCCACCGGCCGGAAATGAAGGGCCCGCCTCCCGCCAATCGATCACTCGTCATGCCCGGGCTTGTCCCAGGCATCCACGCGGTTCTGCGCATGCCGGCCGACGTGGATGGCCGGGACAAGCCCGGCCATGACGGCCTGGAAATAGCCTCCTGCAAAACGCTGAGTGTCAGAGCCCCGCCGCTGTCTTCGTCGTCGCCGCCTGGATCAGCTTGACCGCGTCGGCGCTGTCCCACTCGGCAGGTCCCGCGATGGTCGCGATCTCGCAGCCCTGGGCATCGACCAGCACCGAGGTCGGCATGCCGAGCGCGCGGCCGACCGCCTTCAGATCCTGGAACACCTTGGCCTTCGGGTCGCTGAAATAGGCGAGCCGGGTCAGCTTGGCGTCGCTCAGGAACACCTTGGGCTTCTCCGGATCGCGGGTGTCGATGTTGACCGCGACCACCTGGAAGGCGTCGCTGCCGAGCTTGGCCTGCAGCCCGTCCAGCGCCGGCATCTCCTTGCGGCAGGGCACGCACCAGGTCGCCCACAGGTTCAATAGCACCGTCTTGCCGCGGAAATCCGACAGCTTCCTCGCTGCCCCCGTGCCGTCCTCGAAGGCGAGGTCCGGCAGTCGCAGCGGCACGGTGGCCGCCGTCAGCGCCGCCACCTCGCCCTTGATCAGCGGCGAGATCCGCTTGGCGGTGGCGACCGCCGCCTGACAGGCCTGGTCGCCCGCCGGCCGTCCCCTGAGCAATCCGCCAAAGGTCGCCGCGGCGATGCCGGCCACGGCGACCACCGCCACGGCACCGGCCGCGAGCAGCGTTCGCCGCGAGGAAGCGGGGCGGGCAGGGGACGTATCCGGCTTATCGTTTGTCATCTCGGGTCGGTTGCGGCTATCAGAGGCGCGAATGTCGGGAGTCCGGACGGTGTGTCCCATCCCGTGGCGATCAGCAAGGTCTTGGAAGCGGTTCAGGCATGAGCAACACGATGTGGGGCGGACGGTTCTCGGAGCGTCCCGACGAGATCATGGAGGACATCAACGTCTCGATCGACGTCGATCGCCACCTTTACGCGCAGGATATCGCCGCTTCCAAGGCGCACGCCGCCATGCTCGCCGCCCAGGGCATCATCACCGGGACTGATGCAAAAAACATCGGCAAGGGTCTAGACACGATTTTGTCAGAGATCACCGAGGGTTCGTTCGAGTTCAAGCGGGCGCTGGAAGACATTCACATGAATGTCGAGAGCCGGCTGTCCGAGCTGATCGGCCCCGCCGCCGGCCGGCTGCACACCGCGCGCTCGCGCAACGACCAGGTCGCGACCGACTTCCGCCTGTTCGTCCGCGACACGATCGACGACATCGACGCGGCGCTCGCCGCCTACCAGCACGCGCTCGCCTCCCGCGCGCTCGACCATGCCGGCACGGTGATGCCCGGCTTCACCCATCTGCAGACCGCCCAGCCGGTGACCTTCGGCCACCATCTGCTCGCCTATGTCGAGATGGCCGGGCGCGACCGCGGCCGCTTCCTCGACGCCCGCAAGCGCCTCAACGAATCCCCGCTGGGCGCTGCCGCGCTCGCCGGCACCTCGTTTCCGATCGACCGCCACGCCACGGCGGAAGCGCTCGGCTTCGAGCGCCCGATGGCCAATTCGCTCGACGCCGTCTCCGACCGCGACTTCGTGCTGGAGACCTTGTCGGCCGCCTCGATCTGCGCCGTGCACCTGTCGCGCTTCGCCGAGGAGATCGTGATCTGGACCTCGCCGCTGGTCGGCCTGATCAAGCTGTCGGACAAGTTCACCACCGGCTCCTCGATCATGCCGCAGAAGCGCAATCCGGACGCCGCCGAGCTCGTCCGCGCCAAGACCGGCCGCGTCATCGGCGCGCTGAACGCGCTCCTGATCGTCATGAAGGGCCTGCCGCTCGCCTATCAGAAGGACATGCAGGAGGATAAGCAGGGCGCGATGGAGGCGTTCGCCGCGCTGTCGCTCGCGATCCGCGCCATGACCGGCATGGCGCTCGACCTGGTGCCGGACGAGGCCCGCATGAAGGCCGCCGCCGGCGAGGGCTATGCGACGGCGACCGACCTCGCCGACTGGCTGGTGCGCACCCTGAAGATGCCGTTCCGCGAGGCCCATCACGTCACGGGGCGCATCGTCGCGCTCGCCGCCAGGCAGGGCGTGGCCCTGCACGAGCTGCCGCTGACGGCGATGCAGGAGGTCGAGCCCAAGATCACGGCCGACGTGCTCGGCGTGCTCTCGGTCGAGTCCTCGGTGAAGAGCCGCACCAGCTTCGGCGGCACCGCCCCGAAGAACGTGGCCTCCCAGGCCAAGGCCTGGCTGAAGCGGCTGGAAAAGCAGCGGAAGTAGGGCTCGGTCCGAAATTTGATCGCCGCAATTTGATCGTCCTGGCGTGGCACTCCCGCACTCGTCAGGCCGGTTCAATCTCTGTATGGTGCCGCCCGCATGGGGATTTCACACGTGAATCGCGCTCGCCGTCCAACCTCCGCCGCCCGGGTCGTCCTCGTCCTGGGCGCCACAGCCCTTCTGCTGGCCGCCTGCGGCCGCAAGGGCCCGTTGGACCTGCCGGCCAACTCCCCGCCGGCGCCGCAGATGTCCGCCGCGCCCACCGACACCGCGACGGACGCCGCCAACAAGCCCGGCCTGTTCAACTCCGGCTACGGCGCTGATGCCGCCCCCGCCGCCACCCGCGGCCAGAAAAAACCCTTCATTCTCGACCCGCTGCTCGACAGCAAATAGCGGCTGCGGCCTTCCTCAACTGACCAGCTGGGCATCCGAGATCGAGCCCGCCTAATTCCACCGTCATGGCCGGGCTTGACCCGGCCATCCACGTGGTGTGGCATCCTGGGACGGACGTGGATGCCCGGGTCAAGCCCACGGCTGTCCGGTTCAGACAGACTGGACATGGTGCATGGCGTGGATTCTTCTGCGGTCTTGAGCATCGCCAAATGTTCGAGACACACCAGGAAGGTCCCGCCATGCCGCATCAGAATACAGTATTCCGAGACATTCTGAAGTTGGTCCCCTGGCATCGCTTCGAGGCGCTTGTGGACGAGCATGGCACGGACGCGCGGATTCGACGGCTTTCCACCAAAGACCAATTTGTGGCGCTGCTGTACGGTCAGCTTTCGGGGGCTTCCAGTCTGCGTGAGATTGTCACCGGGCTGTCGAGCCACACCGCGCGGCTTTATCACCTGGGTGGGGGCCCTGTCCGCCGCTCGACTTTCGCGGACGCCAATATGAATCGGCCTGCGGAGATGTTTGCCGCCCTGTTGGCCATCATGATGAAGCAGGCCCATCGCCGGTTACGCCGCAAGCTTGCCGAGACGACGTATTTGATTGATTCGACCAGCGTACGGCTGACAGAAGCCAGCGCTGGCTGGGCACGGTTCTCTACCGGTGTCTGCGGTGCCAAGGTGCATGTGATCTATGATGCCGACGCCGACCGGCCGATTTATGCGGCAATCAGCGGAGCCAACGTCAACGACAATACTGCAGCGCATCAGATGCCCATCGAGCCGGGAGCAACCTACGTCTTCGATCTCGGCTATTATGAATATGCTTGGTGGGCTCAACTGGACGCCGCCGGTTGTCGAATCGTGACCCGGTTCAAATCCAATACGCCGCTGCGGGTCGTGGAGGAGTTGCCTGTCATCGCGGATGGCAACATCCTCTCCGACCGCATCGGCTTCCTTCCACAACGCCAAGCCTACAGCCGCCGCAATCCAATGCAGACTGCGGTGCGCGAAGTGCGCGTCACCTTGGAAACGGGAAAGATCCTGCGCATCCTGTCGAACGACCTCGATGCCAGCGCTCAAGAGATCGCCGACCTCTATCGTCGCCGCTGGGCCATCGAGTTGTTCTTTCGTTGGGTCAAGCAGACCCTCAAGATCACCAGGTTCCTCGGGACTTCTGAGAACGCCGTTCGTATCCAGATCGCCGTTGCCCTGATCGCCTTCCTCTTGCTTCGCCTCGCGCAAGACCTTCAGAAGGCAATCCAAAGCCCCTTGGTCTTTGCCAGATTGGTCCGCACCAACCTCATGCATCGCCGCCCCATCGATCAATTGCTCACGGGGCCACCCCAACTTGCCAAAAACCCACAACAGTTGAGCCTCGCAATATGCGGAAGCTGAACCGGACAGCCGTGGGTCAAGCCCGGGCATGACGCCGGAGAGATAGCCGGCCACAAGCGAACTCCGCGGGCGATCGCCCCTCCCCCTCCTCGAGGGGAGGGTGGCACCTCAATTGACAATCCCACCCATTTCCCGGCAATTCCCCGCCACAATCACCCCATCTCGCAGCCCCGCGCGCGGACCCGACCCATGAACCATTTCGACTACCGCGACGGCGTGCTGCACGCCGAGGACGTCAATCTCTCTGACCTCGCCGACCGCGTCGGCACGCCGTTCTACTGCTACTCCACCGCCACCCTGGAGCGGCACTACCGCGTGTTCGCCGACGCCTTTGCCGGCCAGGACGTGCTGATCTGCTACGCGATGAAGGCCAATTCCAACCAGTCGGTGCTGCGCACCCTCGCAAAGCTCGGCGCCGGCGCCGACGTCGTCTCCGGCGGCGAGCTGAAGCGCGCGCTTTCGGCCGGCATTCCCTCGCGCAAGATCGTGTTCTCCGGCGTCGGCAAGACCGAGGCCGAGCTGCGCGCCGCGCTCGCGGCCGACATCCACTGCCTCAACATCGAGTCCGAGCCCGAGCTCGACCTGCTGGCGCGTCTCGCCGTGGAGACCGGCCACACCGCCCGCATCTCCATCCGCGTCAACCCGGACGTCGATGCCGGCACGCATGCCAAGATCTCGACCGGCAAGTCGGAGAACAAGTTCGGCATTCCCTTGGACCACGCCCGCCGCGTCTACGCCCGCGCGGCCAAGATGCCGGGCATCAAGGTCACCGGCGTCGACGTCCATATCGGCAGCCAGATCACCGATCTCGGCCCGATGGAAACGGCGTTCCGCATCCTCACCGAGTTCGTGCAGACCCTGCGCGCCGACGGCCACGACATCTCCCATGTCGATTTCGGCGGCGGCCTCGGCATCCCCTATCACATGGACCGCGCCGTGCCGCCGGAGCCGGCCGCCTACGCCGCGATGGTCAAGCGCGTCAGCCACAATCTCGGCTGCACCCTGATGTTCGAGCCCGGCCGCATGATCGTCGGCAATGCCGGCATCCTCGTCGCCAAGGTAATCTACGTGAAGCACGGCGAGGCCAAGAACTTCGTCATCATCGACGCCGCGATGAACGATTTGATCCGCCCGACGCTCTACGAGGCGCATCACGACATCCTCCCGGTGCTTGAGCCCGCACCGAACGCGCCCGCCTTCGTGGCCGACGTCGTCGGCCCGGTCTGCGAAAGCGGCGACTACCTCGCGCTCGACCGCACGTTGCCCGAGCCCAAGCCGGGCGACCTCCTCGCCATCATGACCGCAGGCGCCTACGGCGCCGTGCAGGCCTGCACCTACAACACCCGCGCTTTGGTCCCCGAGGTGCTGGTCAGGGGCGACCAGTCCGCCGTGATCCGCCCGCGCATCGAGGTCGAGCAGCTGATCGCGATGGACACGCCGGCGCCGTGGCTGTGAGGGGGGGCCTGACGCGCACGCAGCTCGCGCGTCCACGCTCATCCGTCTCCACATCGTCATGGCCGGGCCTGTCCCGGCCATCCACGTCGTCCGGCATCCTGGGAACGACGTGGATGCCCGGGCCTTCGCCGCGCCGAAGCGGCTACGGCCGCGCAGGCGGGACAAGCCCGGGCATGACGGAGTAACTGATGAGCATATCGCTCGGCGGATCAGCCTGGATCGTCGCGACTGCCACGACTCGCCCGCTGAGCCATCACGACTCACGACGGCCTGCGGCCCGCTGCCGCGCCATCGCCAGGATATCGCTCATCGTCGCGTCGCTGATCCTGAGACTATCCGGATGCTCCAGCACCTCGCGATAGCGCGCGATCTGCTGCTCCCGGCTCAAGCGCTGCCATTCGGCGCGTTCGGTCTCGCTCGGGGGCAGGGCTGACGGCAGCAGCCTGGTTTGCTTATTGACCATGGTGATTTTAGTTTAGCCCGGATCAGGCGTTTCCGCGAAACCGTCTGTGCACGACCTATCCCGCAGTTGATTGGTCACACGGCCATTTCCACGGCGCGGCGAATTGGAAAGGCGCAGCCGGGCCTCAGCGAGGAGGGGAGCACGGCGTTCCAATGGAGTCCTTTGCAGCACAATGGCTGACGGCTTTCTTTCTGATCGGGCTCATGTTCGGAGTTCTCTTCTCCCCGGTCAGAGAGTTTTTCCGAAGGTTCGTCTTCAGCGCCGTGCTGTTCTTGATTGTCTACAAGGCGCTCGTCAATGCTTCAGGGCATGCCGGGCTGCAATGGGAGCACCTGCTCGCAATTGCTGGCGTGGTCGGCAGTCTTCTGGGGTGCCTGGTGCGACCGGGGGTCGTTCATATCAATCGTAGATTACGTCGATAAGGTTGTGTGCGACCTGGTCGTAGGGCCAGCCTTGTTCGTCGTGTAGCGAACCAGTATCACGTCTCGAAGTCACTGAACTATCCTCCCCCCACCATCAGGACCCCACCATGAGCATTCGCATCGGCATCGTCGGCATCTCCGGTTTTGGCGGCGGCGAGGCGATGCGCCTGGTCGCCGGGCATCCGGCGTTCGAGCTGGTCTACGCCGCGGGCGACGGCAGCGCCGGCCAGCGGCTGGCGGAGCGCTTCCCCGGCGTGCCGGCCAGGCTCGCCGATCTCGTGATCGAGAAGTGGGACCCCGCGCGCCTGCCGCAGCTCGACGTGCTGTTCGCCTCGCTTCCCACCGGCGCCTCGCGGGAGGCGCTGGCGCGCGTGCCAGGCAGCGTGAAGATCGTCGACATCGGCGGCGACCACCGCTACGCCGACGGCTGGACCTACGGCCTCGCCGACGTCTGGCCGAGCGAGATCGCGGGCAAGACCCGCATCGCCAATCCCGGCTGCTTCCCGGCGGCGGCGCTGACCCCGCTGGCGCCGCTGCTCGCCGCGCAACTGATCTCGCCCGACAACATCGTGATCGACGCCAAGACCGGCATCTCCGGCGCCGGCCGCGGCGGCGACAGCAAGTTCGGCTACGCCGAGAGCAACGAGAACCTGATCCCCTACGGCCTGCTCAGGCACGTCCACATGCCGGAGATCGAAAGCACGATCGCGCGCCTCGGCGGCGGCAGCGCCACCGGCCTCGTGTTCACGCCGCATCTGGTGCCGATGACCCGCGGCATCCTCGCCACCATCTACGCCCGCGGCCGCGCCACGACGGCGCAGTGCTTCGACGCCGCCCGCCGCTTCTACGCCGACAGCGCCTTCGTCCGCGTCACCGACACGCCGCCGCAGACCAAATGGGCCACCGGCTCCAACCTCGCCTTCGTCAGCTACGCCGCCGACCCCGACCGCAATCTGGTGATCGCGCTCGGCGTCGTCGACAATCTCGGCAAGGGCGCCGCCGGGCAGGCGGTGCAGAATGCGAATCTGATGTGCGGGCTGGAGGAGACTGCGGGACTGGAGGGGGCGCCGGTCTGGCCGTGAGGGCTGGCGAGGAAGCCTTCGACGCTGAAATAAGCGAGCCGACTACCCTTTGAGGCGCATTCGACTGAAATTGAGCCGTAGCCATCAACGCTCGGCTTCGTCTTGACGCCGCCCTGGTCTGCGAAAGCTGGCGGCGTAAGTCGAGAGACTTCGCGAGGACGATCGGGTTTCTTGAAGCGCGCTACACTTCCAAATGTAGTCGTTCCACATAGTTATTTGTAAGTATTTCCGTCGGTTTTAGGGACGTCAGGCTACTCAGTGTTGCACACGAAGATGCGTGGTCGTTCTTCGATTGTAATTGATTTCGCGTCCAACCTACTCCTGGCGCGGCCGTCGCCCCTGGGGGAGCAAACAAAAAGCGTGCCTGCCCGCGTAGCATCTTATTGGCAGGGGGAGGATCTCTCCGAAGCCGAAGCCGTTGGTTGTGGTTCTTAGTTGCTCATTAGATGGCAGAACGCCGATCTACTCACCGATCTTTTACATCTTTAGGTTATTCTTTTGCATCTTTTCAATCTTGATGACTTGTGATCTAATCTCGATGAATGATTTAAGGAGTGGAGGTCAGCTTATGCGTGCCATTTCTCTTGTCAGTGCTCTGGTTGTTTTCTTTGCTTCGAGTGAGGCTTTCGCTGAATCCGCATGCTACACTTTTACCAATAATGCTCCGCAAACAGTAAATCTTCGATATGAATATCTGAATGGCTTCGATGGCAGTTTCTCACCAACGGGCCAATACAGAACAGTTGCGATTCGAAGCGGAGAGACGACAAGAGAGAATTGCTTGGGATACAACACCTTTGCTCATTTTCTACTTATCAACGGTGCCTACAACGGTTGGAGCCCCTTTGATATTTTTGGGATCGGGCAGCGCGGCAGTGAGCACTTCACTATTGTTGCTAATCGCGCTTCTGCATTCTTTGAACCGGCGACTCCACCAGCTCTTAACTCTCCAAAGCAGACGAAACTGGCTGAAAGAAAAATGGTGTCGCAAATCGCGATCACGCTGAACGCAGGTTTTATAACGACCGGCGAGACACATCAGATAAGAATGATTGACCAGGTGTGCAATCAGGCATCGACGTTTAGTGTTGTTGGCGGGAATCAGTACGAAAGGTACATATGCGCTAATGAATCTGGATATGGTCACGTTTTGATGACCGATTTGACGACTCATAGCCAGGCCATTGGCTTTGGACAGGTGTACGAAAATGATTCTCTCAATGTTCCTTAGAGGAATTATGGATCCGGCAATCATGATAGTAGGCGGTCAGTCGCGCGAGTTTAAGAGCCTGAGCGAGGCGCGGTCGATATGCTGAACGCGCTTGAAGGTGCCATTGTCGCGCTGGTCGTTGACGGTCAATTCGGAGTCGAGATCGACCGTCCCGTGGGCCCGGAGTTCGAGTTCGCCGAACCATCGTGGCCGACTCCCAGGGTGTTGTGCGGGAGATTGCAGTCCAGCACTGTCACCGTAACTCCGCGGTTTGGCCGTGAGGTCCGGCGCCCGTAGAAGACGGAACGCTGGCAATCGACCGACATTTGCCAATACCGCGAAACGGACTCTGGAACTGCAAGGGCATGCATTCGGCTGCGAGGTGGGTGTCCTATTTGCGCTCGCAAGGCTTCAGCACATTGTCGTTCGAGCAGACCACGAGCCGACGAGAGCCGCGGGTCATTGCGACATATAAGTTTTGGCGATTCAACTCTGCCGCGTTGAGGATAACACAGACGTCTGCCTCAAGCCCTTTAAGCAATAAGGTGCTACCTACTGCCCTGCGAGGAAGTGGGCGGCCGAGGGCGCGCGATTGCTCCCTGACCGTGACTGCTGCTTCCTCAAAGCTCGGGCCGCCCTGAGCCTCTGCCATCTGCAGTGCTCTGATGCAGCCTCTTAGAATTCCTGGGCGGTGGTTTCTGACGCCAGCTTGTTCACCCATTGCACCCAGCAGTTCACGTACGCCCGCATACGTCGGGTTCTCGGAGAAGTGAATTGCGGTGGCTTCGAGCGCGGAAGCAGCCTTCCTATTCTTCTCGGCCTTAATGGTTTCCACTCGCCTGAGTAGCGTGGGTCCGCCCAAGTTGATCATAACATTTTCCGCAAACGAAACCACCCTACCAAGAGCATCCCTGGATTTCAGATCGAAAGTACGCGCGAATGACACAAGGTCTTTTAGGTCGACGCTTTCGACCGTCGTTGCTCCCGGTGTCTGACTTGCGAATTGGCGTTGTGCCTGAGGATTTTTACTATCTCCGATGATAAGAACTGATCCGTCCCTATTGGGAGGCTTAACCCGGCAAGCTTCTAGACGACGTTCATGGTCGTCTTTCCCGCCCGTTTTAATCCAGGATACGCTTGCGTGTGCCGTTTTGAGGTCGATCGTCTTTCCCGCGAGCAATTGCTTTCGAGCGTCAAGGAGCCATTGACCGAACGCTTCCTCATTTACGTTCTTCCAGCGCCATGGAGTCGATAGCTCGCCCGCAATTGGGAAATGCTTGCAAACCACCGAGTCCCAATTAGCCAGAGGCTCTTGGAAGTCGAATATTGCCTGCATGGGATCGCCCAATACGCAAGTAGGAAAAGCGGCGGCCATATAGTATACAATTGCATGTTGTGGAATGTTGCAGTCCTGATACTCATCGACGAGCATTCGACTGTAGGTCGCGGAAATGACGTCGAGGCCGTGACCTGCTCTGAGCATACGGGCAGCAGATTTGCGTATGTTTGGATAGTCTTCCCGAGGATTGTTGAGCTTGAGAATTTTAAGATCGCACTCTGCGCGTTTAGGAAACGTAGCGACAAGCCGCATGGCCCAGCCATCGATAGTCGATAGTCGATAGGCTGTAGCGGGAACTCCAGCCTTCTCTAGTCTGCCGCGTAGAGCAGCTACGCCAGCGTTGGTATGAGTTAGAACAAGGATCGGCTTGCTGGGTCCTGCTTTGGTTATCGCCTCTGCGATCAAGTGCGTTTTGCCGCAGCCCGCCGGAGCCGTCACCGTGCCGCGATTGATGTCGAGGAGGTCAATGCCGTTCATTAGGAGACTTTGATCCATTCAAATATATTGTTCAGGATGTCGAAAAATTCCTGATCTAGCCCCTTGTCCGTGGCGATCACTTCCTCTCCAACCCTCTCCATCCGGCTTACAGTCTTGAACCAGCCATTTTTCTTGTTTCGTGCAGCTCTAGCGAGGATGTCCCGCTTCTCTTTCGTTAAGTTCTTTTTGCAATCTTCTAACTTGAGCGTTCCTGCAGACTCCGAGGCTATGTGATCCCCAATGAGATCTGTGCCATGAATCTCCTCGGCGATGGATAAAAGCTTGCATACCCCTTCCTCTGAGATGCTGTGGAATATCTCATCCTCGAGCGCACGGCCCGCACGCCATTTGAATACATCGTCTATAACCATGAAGTCGTTTTCAGTTGCTTGGTCTGGTTGCTTGTCGTCATCGCGGAAAACGCAAACTCGATATCCAAGCTTCTGAAATGCGTTCGCTCGCTTATAAATGTGGTTACAGCCCCCCGCGTCCACGAGCGCTACGCCGCGCGCTGTCAAGGAGGGCTCCCCATCGGCTACCACGGTGTTATCCAGCCCTCGCAGTAGCCCGACCTCACTGGCTCCCTCGCATACGATGACGGACTTCGCCAGAAAAGCCTCGGGGAATGAGCGAATAGTGCCTTGAATTGCGTCCTCGTTGCCGAGCCCCGTCGCAGTACTCTTAGTGCTGGAAGCACGGACGACAAAAAGCTGCTCCCCGGATAGTTCTCGGACTGCAACGGGGGAATGGGTCGTCAGAAAAGCCTGAAGTGGCGGCGTTGGCTCCTTTGCACCGAGCGATGCTACAAATCGAATAATGCGGTGTGGCTCCAGACCGTGTTCAAGTTCGTCGACAAGGATGATTGTAGCGTCCTTGGCGGCCTTGCGCTGAAGTCCGGCGATCAACAAGCGCGTTGAGCCAAGGCCTAGGCTTCTGAGCGGAATCCCTTCTTCGCTATGTAGCGACACAGTTCCGCCACCGAAGGACACCGAGTGAGCGTCGAGCATCGCCTTTAGTGTATCGCCCACTGGGATGCCAAGTTCCTTAGCTGTCTTGGCAACAATTCCCAGCGTTTCGCCAAGTTGTGCGTCCGCTTGATCCCCAAAAGCTGACCTCGCCGCACGAGCCGCTTTTGCGAGAGCGGCAGATGTGTCGGCTCTTTCTTCTGAAAGACGGTTTAAGATAGAACCACGCCGCCAAGCCAAATTGGAGTCGGAGAGGCTGCCAATGCGAGTAGGGCTGAGGCGAACTCGGTCAGCCCAGTTGAGGTTGCGCGATTGCGCAGAAGCACGATCCGACACAAGCGTCCAAACCGGTTCTAAATCGCCGGCAATGGTCAACCGGACGGTAAGAACTGTTTCGCAGTTCTTCTCCGGCTCATCTTCAATGGTTTGAGTCTCGACGTTGCATCCCCTTAGGTAGTTGCCGTAAGCCTCCATATTCTTTAGTGCGTCGTCCAATTCACCGATCGTAATCGTGATGGTGATCGGTTTATCGACGTCAAGATTGTGAAAGTCGGCATCAGTGAATTGAGCGTTACGCCGAGCGCCGAGGCAAAGGTCGATCGCGTCAAGAATCGAAGACTTGCCGACGTCGCCCGGACCCATCAGGCAGTTGATGCCCGGCGATGGCCACCACGAAAAATCTCGGATGCGGCGGAAATTGCTGATCTCGATGTGACGAATCCGTGCCAATCGCTCCCCCTATTTGCGTAGCGTCCCACAACCGGAGATTTTGCGCTAGAGTTTTTCCCTTGGCGGGGCTGATTCAGACATTTCCTATTGCGCTTTATCCGAAATCATGCTCTACTCCGCGCATCCCGTCCCGCTGAGGGGGCGCTTCGCGGTCGTCACGGACGTCGGGTGCGGGATGCGGTGGGCGCATTGGGTCGCAGCGTGGGCTTGCTCGCGCGGACGAACGATCCCGGTGCGACGATGAAGTCGCGTGGTTCTGGCATCCCGGTGCTGATGCCAAGTGGGCGATGACGTGTCGTCCGCGACGGGGCCAACAAGCCGGTCCCCGGGAAGAGCGCGTATAAATCGTAACACCATCGCGCAGGGAAGGCCGGGTGATCTCGGCTGAGCCTGTGGTTCTGCCGCGTGCTTATTTGTTGCACGCGGACCGCAGGTGCCAGTCGGCACCTGGCCTTCCCTGCGCCCTCTGTTTGGAGAGGGTTGACGAAGTTCTGGATAACTCGGGTGCAAAGGCGCCGCGAGAACGGATTTGCATGAGATGCGTGTGGTCGGCAGCGGGGGCCTCGCCCTTCGAGACGCCCGCCTGCGGCGGGCC
This sequence comes from Bradyrhizobium sp. SZCCHNR1015, assembly GCF_032489875.1. Lineage (NCBI taxonomy): Bacteria > Pseudomonadati > Pseudomonadota > Alphaproteobacteria > Hyphomicrobiales > Nitrobacteraceae > Bradyrhizobium > Bradyrhizobium sp. SZCCHNR1015. The sequence continues at coordinate 237,988 of NZ_JAUEYW010000003.1, read as the reverse complement.
CTCAGGGTGAGGGGCGCGAGTTGTCTGCTGAGTGGCCGCTGAGTGCCAGCGCCGGGCTCGATGCCCGCTCCTCATGGTGAGGAGCGCCGCGCCGGATGAAATCTGATGTGCGCGATACTGTCTCGGGCGCGGCGCGTCTCGAACCATGAGGCCCCAGATGCCACGCCCGTAACTCCCCGGGAACCCGCCCCGGTCACACTCCCGTGTGGACCGGGTGCGCAGGTGGGAAAGTCTTGGCACGGCGCGTGCCTCATGGATGCCTTTGTGATAGGGTGAACATCCGGGCAACTTGGAGAAATCGTTGAGCGGCCTCAGCAACGAGCCGGCCCCGCCGGCAAGCAGCACTCCCGACGGCCTTGCGCGGCTCAAGCTGACGCAGGCGCTCAAGCGGGCGCAGTATGCCATCGCCTGGGAGCGCGGCTGGCCGCATCTGGCGCGGCTGTTGATGGTCGTCGGCCTGTTCCTGATCGTGTCGTGGGCCGGGCTGTGGCTCGGCCTGCCGTTCGCGGCGCGCATGATCGGCGTGTCGCTGTTTCTCCTGCTTTTGCTCGGCGCCGCCGTGCCGATGCTGCGCTACCGCTGGCCGAGCCGCGAGGAGGGCCTGTCGCGGCTCGACCGCGGCTCCGGCATCGCCCATCGCCCGGCCACCGCGCTGACCGATACGCTCACCACCAAGGATCCGATCGCGCAGGCGCTGTGGCAGGCGCAGCGCGAGCGCACGCTCGCCTCGGTCAAGCGCATCCGCGCCGGCACGCCGCGGCCGCGGCTGTTGCTGCACGATCCCTGGGCGGTGCGCGCGCTGGTCGTGGTGCTGCTGGTCGCGACCTATTTTGCCGCCGGCGACGAGCGGCCGATGCGCATTGCCTCCGCGTTCGACTGGAACGGCGTGCTGACGCCGGTTGCGATCCGCGTCGATGCCTGGATCAAGCCGCCGCTCTATACGGCGAAGCCGCCGATCATCCTGTCCGCCGCCAACAAGGAAGGCGCGGTGCCGGCGAGCGGTCCGATCGTGGTCCCCGCGGGCTCGACCCTGATCATCCGCTCCAGCGGCGGCAATCTCGATGTCATCACCGGTGGCGGCGTCGCCGAGGCCGCGGCGAGCGAGGTCGCCGCCGGCGACGCCGCGCCGAAGGGCACCACCGAGAAGCACTACACCATCAAGGCCGACGGCACCGTGCATGTGCGCGCGCCGTCGGGGCAGCCGCAATGGGTGTTTTCGGCGACGCCGGACAAGCCGCCGGTCATCAGCATGGCCAAGGACCCCGAGCGCCAGGCGCGCGGCTCGCTGAAACTGTCCTACAAGATCGAGGATGATTACGGCGTCACCGAAGCCCGCGCCAAGGTCGCCGCGCGTGCCGCCGAGGCCAAGTCGGACGCCAAGACGACTGATACGCCCGCGGCGCGGCCGCTGTTCCAGCCGCCGGAGTTTCCGCTGGTGCTGCCGAACGCGCGCACCCGCAACGGCGTCGGCCAGACCGTCAAGGACCTCAGCGAGGACCCCTATGCCGGCGCCGACGTCACGCTCACCTTGACCGCCAAGGACGAGGCCGGCAACGAGGGCACCAGCGAGCCGTTCGAGACCAGGCTGCCGGAGCGGCTGTTCACCAAGCCCTTGGCGCGGGCGCTGATCGAGCAGCGGCGGATTTTGGCGCTCGACGGCAACCGCAATGGCGAGGTGTTCACCGCGCTCGACGCGCTGGCGATCGCGCCTGAGCTGTTCACGCCGGAGCTCGGCCAGTATCTCGGCCTGCGCGCGGTGACGCGGCAGCTCGAGGCCGCCCGCACCGACGACGCGCTGCGCGAGGTCGTGGCGAGCCTGTGGGCGCTCGCGGTGACGATCGAGGACGGCAACATCAGTGACGTCGACAAGGCGTTGCGCGCGGCGCAGGACGCGCTGAAGCAGGCGCTGGAGCGCGGCGCCAGCGACGAGGAGATCAAGAAGCTCGCCGAGGATCTGCGCAAGGCGATGGACAACTACATGCGCCAGCTCGCCGAGCAGCTGCGCAACAATCCGCAGATGGCGCAGCGGCCGCTCGACCAGAACACCAAGGTGCTGCGCCAGCAGGACCTGCAGAACATGATCGACCGCATGGAGCGGTTGTCGCGCCAGGGCGACAAGGAGGGCGCGCGCGAGCTGCTCGAGCAGCTCCAGCAGATGCTGGAGAATTTGCAGATGGCGCAGCCCAACCAGGGCGGCGACCAGGACATGGAGCAGGCGCTCAACGAGCTCGGCGACATGATCCGCAAGCAGCAGCAGCTCCGCGACAAGACCTTCAAGCAGGGCCAGGACTCCCGCCGCAACCGCAACAGGCAGGGTCAGCAGGGCGACCAGGACCAGAGCATGAGCGACCTGCAGCAGGACCAGCAGGCGCTGCGCGACCGGCTTAAGCAGCTTCAGGAGCAGCTCGCCAAGCGCGGCATGGGCCAGAAGGGCGAAAAGGGACAGAAGGGTCAGAAAGGCCAGAAGGGCCAGCCCGGCCAGCAGGGCGAGCCCGGTGATCAAGGCGACCAGGGCGATTCTGGCGACGGGCTCGACGATGCCGACAGCGCGATGGGCGATGCCGGCAGCCAGCTCGGCGACAACAATGCCGACGGCGCGGTGGAGTCGCAGGGCAAGGCGCTCGATGCGCTGAAGAAGGGCGCGCAGAGCCTCGCCGAGGCGATGCAGCAGGGCGATGGCGACCAGCCCGGCGACGGCCCGGGCCAGCGCGCCGGCCGCCAGCAGGGCGCGCAGCAGACCGATCCGCTGGGACGTCCGATGCATCCCGGCCGCGACATCGACGATTTCTCGCAGAAGATTCCCGGCGAGATCGACGTGCAACGCGTCCGGCGCATTTTGGAAGAACTGCGCCGCCGGCTCGGCGATCAGTCGCGGCCGCAGCTCGAGCTCGACTACATCGAGCGACTGCTGAAGGACTACTGAGGCGCGCTCAGTGCCGCCGTCAGTAGCGCTTCTCGGACAGGATGCGCGCCGCATGCTGCAGCTTGTCGACCGAGCGCTCGGTGTCGGTCAGCGCGCAGCAGCTGACCAGCGTATCGATGATCGCAAGCTGCGCGACGCGGCTGCTCATCGCCTCCGGCCGGTAGCGCGTCTCGTTGGCGACGGTGTAGAGCAGCACCTCGCAATGCGCCGCCAGCGGCGACTTGCCGAGCCGGGTGATGCCGATGGTGCGCGCGCCCGCCGCCTGCGCCAGCCGGGTCGCCAGCACCGTCTCGACCGTGCTGCCGGAATGCGACACCGTGACGGTCGCGACCTCGGGCCCGGTCATCCCGGCGCTGACCGCCTGGACATGGGAGTCGACGATGGCATTGGCCGCCAGCCCGAGCTGCAGCAGCCGATACGACAGATCCTGCGCGATCGGCGCCGAGCTGCCGATGCCGTAGATCTCGACCCGCCGCGCCTGCCGCAGCAGCGTCGCCGCCTGCGCCAGCGCGTCCATCGACAACAGCCGCCGCGTCTCCTGCAGCGAGGCGGCATGCGCGGCGAAGATGTGGTCCGTGACCGTCGCCGGATCGTCGCCGCGATGCAGGTCTTCCTGGATCAGCCTGACAGGCTCGATCAGGTCCCGCGCCAGCATGATCTTGAGCTCCTGGAAGCCGCGCACCCCGACCCGCCGGCAGAACGAGACGATCGTCCCCTCGCTGACGCCGCAGGCTTCCGCGACCTCGGTGATCGACATGTGGATGAACGGCTCCGGCCGGGCGATGACCAGCTCCGCGATCTGCCTGGCCTTGGGCGGCAGCTCGTTCTGCAGCTCACGCACGCGGGCCAGGATGCCGTTCACGCCCGGTCCAGAACGAAAGGTCGATTCCGTCACGCTGCGCCCCGATACTGAGGAAATCTCATTCAGACTCATTTCGTAAATAAAAATTTCACAGCGCTGTCAAGCCGCGCTGATACGCCAGGGACGTTCGCAGGAGCTGGCCGGGCTCGCCCCGCCAATCCTGACGATGGTCTTCAGGATTTCAAAAGGTCGTATCAGCATGACAACACGTCGCGATTTCTTGGCAGGCGCCACGGCGGCGGCTGCCTTCGCCAGCATCCGCCAGGCGCTCGCCATTCCGGCACGGCGCCGGACCGGCACCATTCAGGACGTCAAGCACATCGTCATCCTGATGCAGGAGAACCGCTCGTTCGACCATTACTTCGGCACGCTGCGCGGCGTGCGCGGCTTCGGCGACCGCTTCCCGATCCCGCTCGAGAGCGGCAAGCCGGTCTGGTTCCAGTCCGACGGCAGCCGCGAGATTCCGCCCTATCACCGCGACTCCACGACCTCCAACGCGCTGGTCGGCTATGGCACGCCGCACTCCTTCGGCGACAGCCAGGCGGCGTGGAATCAGGGCAAGATGGGCTATTGGGCGAAGTACAAGACGCCCTATGCGATGGGCTATTTCGGCCGCGACGACATCCCGTTCCAGTTCGCCCTCGCCGAAGCGTTCACGATCTGCGACGCCTACCACGCTTCCATCACCACCGGCACCGATCCGAACCGCATCGTGTTCTGGTCCGGCTCCAACTTCAACCCGGCGCTGCGCGCCCAGGGCATCAACTCCACCACCAACGATTCCGAGCCCAACAACCTGCGCTGCTGGCCGAACCCGCACAATTGGGGCGCCGGCCAGCCGCAGCCGCAGGCCAACTACAAATATGTCGGCAGCGACTTCGCCTGGGATACGCTGCCCGATCTGCTCAACAAGGCCGGCGTGAGCTGGCACATCTATCAGGACATGAACGACAACTGGACCGGCGCAATGCACGGCTGTCTGGCGTTCTCCAGCTTCCGTCACGCCCAGCCGAACGATCCGAACTACGTGCACGGCCTGACCGGCGGCCCGGACTATCTCGACCGGCTGAAGGCCGACGTCATGGCCGGCACCCTGCCGCAGGTGTCGTGGATCCTGCCGACGCAGGCCAATTCCGAGCATCCCGGCGGCGGCAGCCCGACCCGTGCCGGCAATTTCACCGACCAGGTGCTGGAAGCGCTGACGGCCAATCCCGACGTCTGGAGCCAGACCGTCTTCTTCCTGACCTTCGACGAGAATGACGGCTTCTTCGATCATCTGCCGGCCCCCGCGGTGCCGTCCTACGACATCAACGGCAAGCTGATGGGCAAGGCGACCCTGCCGCTCGACGGCGAGTATTTCTCCAACACCGTCGGCAACGTGCTGACCGCGACCGACACGGTCAGCGGCAACATCCGCCCCTGGGGCCTTTCCGCGCGGGTGCCGATGTATGTGGTGTCGCCGTGGAGCAAGGGCGGCTGGGTCAACTCGCAGGTGTTCGACCACACCTCGGTCGGCCGCTTCCTGGAGAAGCGCTTCGGCATCAAGGTCGAGGCGATCAGCCCGTGGCACCGCGCCGTCTCCGGCGATCTCACCTCGGCGTTCGATTTCGCCAGCCCCAACGATCCGCGCTTCCCGGAGCTGCCCGACCAGAGCAACTGGCAGGCGTCGGACGCGCATCAGAAGACCTTGCCGGCGCCGGTTGCGCCCGCGACGCCGCAGCCGCTGTTCCAGGAGAGCGGCGCGCGCTATTCGCGCCCGCTGCCCTACATCCTGCACGCCACCGCGAAGGTCGACGCCGCCGCGGGCAAGGTGAAGCTCTTGTTCGCCAACACCGGCTTTGCCGGCGCCGTGTTCCACGTCTACGACAAGCAGCGTCTCGATCTCATTCCGCGCCGCTACACCGTCGAGGCCGGCAAGATGATCGACGACGAATGGAGCGTCGGCAGCGATGGCCTGTATGATCTCTGGGTGCTCGGCCCGAACGGCTTCCACCGTCACTTCAAGGGTGACCTCGACAAGGTCAGGCCGTCGAATGCCGCCAACCCCGAGATCTTCGTCGGTTACAACGTCTTCGAGGGCGGCCTGCACATGCAGCTGCGCAATGACGGCCATGCCCGCGTGAGCTTCACGGTGAAGTCGAACGAGATCTACGGGCCGTTGCAGGCCGTCACCGCCTCGGTCTCGGCCGCGCTGGAGCCGCAATGTCCGGGCTTCGGTCCGCTGCCCGGCTTCCATCCGGTGGGCTTCGGCGCGGTGCCCGGCTTCCGCTCGGCGCCCGACTTCGATGCTCCGGGCTTCGGCTTTGGCGCGCCGACGTTCTTCCCGGGGCCGAGCCATGGCGGTCCGTCGACCTCGTGGACCGTCAAGGTGTCGGCACCCGGACGCCACGGCGAGCTGTACTGGCACCTGCGCAAGTCCGGCCTGTGGTACGACTTCGTCGTCACCAGCGACACCGACGACAGCTTCTATCGCCGCGTCGCTGGCCACGTCGAGACCGGCCGTCCCTCGTTCAGCGATCCCGGCATGGCGCTGGCCGATCGCTTCTGATCGATGGATCTCATCTGAGTTCGGGGAGGGCGCCCATGGGCGCCCTTTCGCTTTGCGTCAGCTGCTGCCGAGGTCGTGGATCACGGGCGACAGGCTGGCTGAGGAGATATCCAGCGTCGCCAGCGTGATCGGCAGCCTGAAGCGGCGCGGCCCTGCGCTGCCCGGATTCAGGTAGAGCACGCCGTCGCGTGTCTCGACGCCCGCGCGATGCGAATGGCCGGACACGATGATGTCGATACACGCCGTTGCAGGATCGATCGCGAGATCGTGGACGTCATGCACGACATGGACGGCACGTGTGCCGAGCCTGATGGTCTCGGTCGCAGGATAGGCATTCGCCCAGTCTGCCGTGTCGATGTTGCCGCGGATCGCAGTCACCGGCGCGATCGAGCGAAGCTGCTCGACGATGTCGGGGCGGCCGATATCGCCGGCGTGGATGATGTGGTCGACGCCGGCCAGACGTCGCACGGCCTCCGGTCGTAGCAGCCCATGAGTGTCGGAGATGATTCCAACCTTGAGCATCGTTTCCCGCCGGGGTGATGGGCATCGCCTCAGGCGATCGTGAGAATCTCCAGCTCTTGTCCGGTCACCTCGACGACGTCGCCGACTGATTTGCCCATCAGCAGCCGCGCCACCGGTGAGACGTAGGAGATCATGCCGCGCTTCGGATCGGCCTCGTCCTCGCCGACGATAGTGTAGGTCTGCACGCGGCCGTCGCCGCGCTTGAACGTCACGGTGCTGCCGAACGCGATCTGATCGGTCGAGGCCGGTGCCGGCATCACCTGCGCGGTCCGCACACGCGCTGCAAAGTAGCGTGCGTCGCGCAGCGGCAGCGCCGACTCCCGCCGCCGTTCATTCACGTTCTCGATTTTCTGCGCCGCTTCATAGGCCGTCTGCGCCTGAAGCAGCTGCGCCTCCAGCGCCTTGAGGCCGGCGTCGGTGACGAGGTTCGGATGCGGCGAGACCGGCCGGTCGGGCAGCTGCGTCTCGGCCGCCGTCTCGGCGCTCTCTTCCTTGGTGAATGCGACGCTCACGCGGGACTCCTGAAAAAGGCCGCGAGATATCGCGGCCCTCAGGAGAGATCATGCCGGCTGTGCGGATTTCAAGCCGTGCGCATACGGCGTGCGAGCGCGCTTGACAGATGCGGCTGGGCGCGTTCTAATATTCGAACTATAGTTCGCAATCCGAACCATAGCAAGACAAGATGCGGGTCGTCAAGGCCCGGCGCCAAGCAGGAAACGCGGAGCTCCCCCGTGGACGAGGACAGCAAGGCTGGCAAAAGCGTCGTGCAGTCGCTGGCCAAGGGTTTTCAGGTGCTGAACGCCTTCACGAGCGACGCGCCCGAATTGGTGCTCGCCGACGTCGCGCGCCGCGCCACGCTCGACAAGGGCACCACCTTCCGCTTGCTCAACACCCTCGTGATGCTCGGCTATGTCGAGAAGGTCGGCGACACCAGGCGCTTCCGCCTGACGTTGAAATGCCTCGACCTCGGCTTCAACGCGATCGCTCGCTCGGAGTTGCGCGACCAGGCCCGCCCGATCCTGCGCAGCCTGGTCGGCGAGATGAACGAGGCCGCCTCGCTCGCGGTGCTCGACGGCAGCGACATCGTCTATGTCGAGCGCATCCAGGCGGGCCTCGTCCGGCTCGGCGTCGACGTCCGGATCGGCAGCCGCGCGCCGGTCTATTCCACCGCTGTCGGCCAGGCGATCCTGTCGCTGCTGCCGGTGCAGACGCAGATCGAGGTGCTCGAAGCGCAGCCGCGCATCAAGCGCACCGAAACCACGATCACGGATCTCGACGCGCTGCTGCAGCGCCTGCGCCAGGTGAAGGCCGCCGGCTACGCGCTCTCGAATCAGGAGAATGCACCGGGACTGTGCGTGCTCGCCGCACCGGTCGTCGATCGCGACGGCGTGCCGCTCGCAGCGATCAGCGTCGCCGCCCCGACCATGCGCGTGTCAGCCGATGAGTTCGAGCGCACCGGCGTCGCGCCGCTGCTGCGCGCCGCGGCGCAATTGTCGCGCGCGCTCGAAGCCATGGGCGGCGCCACCGCCACCGTTTCCAGCCGATGACACCAGAACTCATCAGGAGCCCGACATGAACGTCATGACCAACTTCAAGGGGATCATCCCGGCGATCGCCGTCCCCTTCAACGCCGATCACTCGATCGACGAGGCCGAGCTGACGCGCTATGCGGCGTGGCTCGGCAGGCGCCGCGGCATTGTCGGCATCATGACCAACGGCCACACCGGCGAGGTGTTCAGCCTCACCGCAAGAGAGCGCGCGGAGGTGACGCGCATCGTCGCCAGGGCGCTGACCGGCATCTGCCCGACGATCTCCTCCGTCGTCTGCGAAGGCATCAAGGACGGCATCGAGCATGCGCTGATGGCCAAGGAGGCCGGCGCCACCGCGCTCGACATCATGCCGCCGCATCACTGGCTGCGCTTCGGCTTCAAGCGCGAGCACTGCCTGGACTATTTCAACGCTATCGGCGAGGCGACCAGGCTGCCGCTGATCGTGCACGTCTATCCGGCCTGGACCCGCGCCTCGTTCTCCTCCGAGCTGCTCGCCGAGCTCGCCCGGCTCGACCACGTCCAGGCGTTCAAGATCGGCACCCGCGAGATGAACAAATATGCCCGCGACCTCAAGGCAATCCGCGCGGCGGCCCCGGACAAGGCGCTCTTGACCTGCCACGACGAATACCTGCTGGCGTCGATGGTGCAGGGCGTCGACGGCGCGTTGGTCGGCTTCGCGTCGCTGATTCCGGATCTCATCTACGATCTGTTCGCCGCGGTGACGGCCGGTGATCTCAAGCTGGCGATGAAGTTGCAGGCCATGATCGATCCGTTGAAGGACGCGGTGTATGGCGGCGGCGAGCCGACCGGAGAGGCGCATGGCCGCATGAAGGCGGCGATGCAGGTCGCCGGCGTGATCCGCGATGCCACCGTGCGGCCGCCGACGCATGCGCCGAGCGCCGAGGAGATGGCCGCGATCCGCGCCGCAGTGGCCGCGGCCGGGCTGACGGTGCAGGCTGCAGCCTGAGCAACGAGAGGCGACGGCCGGTGACGGCCGCTGCCTGTGATCATAAAAACAAGAGACCGGGTGGACGCTCATGCTGATGATGGATGTCGACGATGCGCAACGGCGCGCTGCTGACACGCCCGACGATGTGCTGATCGCGATCGACCAGGTCTCGAAGACCTATGTCTCGGCCTCCGGTGCGGCGGTGCATGCGTTGAGCCGCGTCTCGCTGGATATCAAGCCGGGCGAGTTCGTGTGCGTGGTCGGCCCGTCCGGCTGCGGCAAGAGCACGTTGTTGCGTCTGCTCGCCGGTCTCGACGGCTACAGCGATGGCCGGCTGCTGCTCGATGGCGAGCCCGTCGCCGGTCCCTCGCGCAAGGTCGGCGTCGTGTTCCAGGCCGCCAACCTGCTGCCGTGGATGACGGTGCGCGACAATGTCGGGCTGCCCTTGCGCGTCGGCGGCAAACATGCGCCGGCCGGCGATCGCATCGAACGTCTGCTCGCCGTCACCGGTCTCGGCGATTTCGGCGACAAATATCCCTATGAGCTGTCCGGCGGCATGCAGCAGCGCGCCGGGATCTGCCGCGCCCTGGCGCGCGATCCCGAGATCCTGCTGATGGACGAGCCGTTCGGCGCGCTCGACGCGCTGACCCGCGAGCGTCTGAACCTCGAGCTGCAGCGCATCTGGCAGGAGAACCGCAAGACCATCCTGCTGATCACCCACTCGATCTCGGAAGCCATCTTCCTCGCCGACCGCGTCATCGTGATGTCGGCGCGTCCCGGCCGCATCCTGGCCGATCTCGCCGTTCCCATTCCGCGGCCGCGGTCGTTCGACGACATCGTGCTGCATCCGGACTATGCGCGGCTCGCCAGGGAGGTCCGCGGGCTGCTCAATGCGCAGGAGCATGGCCATGACTGATCTTGCCAACGTCGCCGTGTCAGCCATGTCGCAGAAGCCAGCGAGTCCACGCCGCGGCATCAGCCTGGGATCGCCGATCGCCTGGACCGGTCTCGCGGTGCTGATCCTGAGCTGGATCGCCGCGGTCAACCTGCTGAACATCCCGTCCTACATCCTGCCGAAGCCCGAAGCGGTGGTCCGCGCGCTTTGGTCGGGGCTCGCGGTCAGCCCGGCCAGTCCGCTCGGCTACTACCTGCCGCTGTGGAGCACTCTCAGCAACGCCGCTGTCGGCTGCGCCATCGGCGTCGGGCTCGGCCTCGTCATCGGCTCGCTGATGGCCGAGGTCGAGGCCATCGAACGGCTGGTGATGCCCTATGCGTTCGCGCTGCAGAGCTTGCCGAAGGTGGCGATCGCACCGCTGATCGTGATCTGGTTCGGTTTCGGCGACGGCTCCAAGATCGCGATCTCGGCGCTGCTGTCGTTCTTCCCGGTGCTGATCAACAGCTTCACCGGGCTGCGCGCCGTAGAGCCGGAGCGCGTCGACCTGATGCGCTCGCTGTCGGCGTCGCGGCTCGAGACCTATCGCATCGTCAAGCTGCCGAATGCCGCCCCCTTCATCTTCGCTGGCCTCGACATGGCGGTGGTGTACGCGCTGCTCGGCGCGATCGTCGCCGAGTTCTTGGGCGCTCAGCGCGGCATGGGGGTGGTCATCACCCAGGCGCAAGCCGTCTCCGATGTCGCAGGCGTGTTCGCCGCGCTGATCATTCTCGGCGTGCTCGGCATCGTGCTGCACGGGATCGTGCGCTGGTGCGAGGCCAAGGTCGTGCACTGGGGCGCCAATCGGAGAAAATAGGACAACAGGGAGGGAACGTAGGATGGTTTCGCGCAGGTCATTCCTGAAGAGCAGCGCCAGCGCGGCGCTGCTGGTGAGCGGCGCCCCGGCCGGCCTGATGGCGGCGGACGCCAAGAAGATTCGCTTCGGTGTCGGGCTCAAGGCGCTCAACGCCACCATCATCAATTGCGTGATCGGCGAGGCGCTCGGCTACAACGCGCAGGAAGGGTTCTCGCTCGATGTCCAGGCGCTCGGCACCAATGCCAACGTCCAGGTCGCGACCGACCGCGGCTCCGTCACCATCGGCGTCGGCGTGCCGTCGACGGCGCTGCCGCTGCTCGCCAAGGGCGAATGGGGTGGCGCGAAACTGTTCTATCAATATACTTATCCGTACAAATGGGACATCGCCGTCCCGCCCGGCTCCGCGCTCAAGAGCTACACGGACCTCAAGGGCAAGAAGATCGGCGTGTCCGACTTCGGCGCCACCGAATATCCGGTGACCAAGAACGTGCTGAAGGCGCTCGGCCTCGATCCGGACAAGGATGTGAGCTGGGTCGCGGTCGGCAACGGCACGCCGGCGGGCGTCGCCCTGCAGCGCGGCGTGATCGATGCGCTCGCCTATTTCGATACGGGCTTCGGCCAGATCGAGGCGGCTGGCATCGAGCTGGCCTATCTGCCGCGTCCGACCACGATCCCGATGGTCGGCGGTCAGTTCTTGATGGCGATGCCGCAGACGTTCGAGAAGGACAGGGATCTCCTGGTTGGCTTTGGCCGCTCGGTGTGCAAGGCGTCGCAATTCCTGCTCGCCAATCCGACCGCCGGCGCCAGGGCCTTTCTCAAGATGTACCCGGAGACGGCGCCGCGCGGTGCCAGCGAGGACGCGGCGGTCAAGGCCGTGCTGCAGTCGATCAGCCGCCGGATCAAGCTCTACGCGCCGCCCTATGCCGATACGAAGATGGGCGCGATCAACGAGCAGGAGTTCCGCACCGAGGCCGCGATGAACGGGCTGGACATCAAGGACTACAATGCGCTCTACACCAACGAGCTGATCGACAAGATCAACAATTTCGACGCCGTGAAGGTGAAGGCCGAGGCGGCTGCGTACAAGGGATGACGGTGGAGAGCCACGACAGCAGCACCGATCGCGGCCATGCCGTGGTGACCGGAGCCAGCTCCGGCATCGGCCGCGCGGTTGCCGAGCGCCTGCTTGCCGGCGGCTGGCGCGTAACCGGCATCGACCGTGCAGCCTCGGCGCTGTCGCATCCGCGTTTTGCGAGCTTGCAGGCTGATCTGTCGGACACGCCTGTGCTCATCGAGGTCCTGGCTGAGGTTGGTACGGTCACCGCGCTCGTCCATGCCGCAGGCTACATGCGGGTCGGCCGGCTTGGCGAGCTCGCACCTGACGACAGTGAGGGCATGTGGCGCGTCCATGTTGGCGCGGCTGAAGCGTTGGCCAACGCGCTGGCGCCTGATATGCGCGAGGGCGGGCGGATCGTGCTGATCGGCAGCCGCACCGCCAACGGCGCGGCCGGCCGCAGCCAGTACGCCGCGACCAAGGCGGCACTCACCGGTCTCGCGCGCTCCTGGGCGATCGAGCTGGCGCCGCGCCAAGTCACCGTCAACGTCATCGCGCCAGCCGCCACGGACACGCCGTTCCTGCGCGACCCCAGCCGCGCCGGCACCGCGCCGGTGCTGCCGCCGATGGGCCGCTACGTCGATCCAGGCGAAGTGGCCGCGCTCACCGCCTTCCTGCTGTCGCCGGAAGCGGCTGCCATCACCGGACAGACCATCACCATCTGCGCCGGCGCCTCGCTCTGACGCGGCGCTCGCGACCACGATCAGGAGATTGACCATGACCGTTCGTATCGTCGACGTCCGCGAGGTGACGAAGCCGATCTCATCGCCGATCCGCAATGCCTATATCGATTTCACCAAGATGACGTCGAGCCTCGTTGCCGTCATCACCAATGTCGAGCGCAACGGGCGTCCTGTCGTCGGCTACGGCTTCAACTCCAACGGCCGCTACGGCCAGGGCGGCCTGATCCGCGAGCGTTTTCGCGCGCGACTCCTTGAAGCCGATCCCAAATCGCTGCTCGATGCCACGAAGGACAACATCGATCCCGACAAGGCCTGGGCGGCGATGATGATCAACGAGAAGCCCGGCGGTCACGGCGAGCGCTCGGTCGCGGTCGGCACGTTGGACATGGCGATCTGGGACGCGGTTGCCAAGATCGCCGACAAGCCGCTGTTCCGTCTGCTCGCGGAGCGCCACAACCGCAAGGCCGATCGGCGCGTGTTCGTCTACGCCGCCGGCGGCTATTACTATCCCGGCAAGGATCTCTCGGCGCTGCGCCGGGAGATGCGCGGCTATCTCGAGCGCGGCTACACCGTCGTGAAGATGAAGATCGGCGGCGCGCCGATCGATGAGGACCGCGAACGCATCGAGGCCGTGCTCGCCGAGATCGGCCCGAGCAACCAACTCGCCGTCGATGCCAATGGCCGCTTCGACCTGGAGACCGCTGTCGCCTACGCCAAGATGCTGCGCGACTATCCGCTGTTCTGGTACGAGGAGGCGGGCGATCCGCTCGACTATCATCTGCAGGCGACGCTCGCCGATTTCTATCCGGGCCCGATGGCGACCGGCGAGAACCTGTTCAGCCACCACGACGCCCGCAACCTGATCCGCTATGGCGGCATGCGCCCCGACCGCGACTGGCTGCAGTTCGACTGCGCGCTGTCCTACGGCCTGTGCGAATATCTGCGCACGCTCGACGTGCTCAGGACCTATGGCTGGTCGCCGTCGCGTTGCATCCCGCATGGCGGCCACCAGATGTCGCTCAACATCGCCGCCGGCCTCGGCCTCGGCGGCAATGAGAGCTACCCCGACCTGTTCCAGCCCTATGGCGGCTTCCCCGACGGCGTGAAGGTGATCGACGGCCACATCACCATGCCCGACCTCCCCGGCATCGGCTTCGAGGGCAAGTCGGATCTGCATGCGGAGATGCGCGCGCTGAGCGCTTGAGCCGCGCGCCGTTGAGCAGGGGCCTTCGAGACGCGCCGCAAGCCGCACTCTTCAGCATGACGGAAGCTGGCATCTCGAAGGGCGGCCCGGTGGCGGGGCTCACCAGACTCCATCTTCCAGCAGATTCTCCCGCAAGGTCGTACCCGTATATCGCGTCCTGAACCGGCCGCGCCGCTGCAACTCGGGAACGACGAGATCGGCGAACTCCTCGAAGCAGCCGGGCGTGTAGGTCGCCGCCAGCATGAAGCCGTCGGCGCCGCCGTCATCCATGTAGTGCTCGATCTGGTCGGCGATGTCCTTGGCGGTGCCGACCGCGACCGGCATGCCCATGCCCTGCGCGTAGATCATCGCCGCCTCCTTCACGGTCACCGGCGCGCCGCCCTTGGCGTAGATGATCGACTCGAACAGACCCTGAATGCCCGGCACCTCGATGTTCTGCACGATGGCATTGCCGTCGAACTTGGAGAAATCCAGCCCGAAATGGCCGGACATCCAGGCCAGCGCGCCCTCCGGCGGAATGCACTCCTTGATTCGCGCGTACTTCTCCTGCGCCTCCGAGCGTGTTTCCGCGACCACGGTCTGCAGGCCGTAGATCAGCTTCACCGAACCCGGCTTGCGATCGAACTTGCCGGCGAGCCGCTCGTTCAGATCGCCGGCATATTGCCTCATGCGGTCGACGTTCGGATGCACGGCGAAGATCGCCTCGGCATGCTTGGCGGCGAAGTCGCGGCCCTGGTTGGATGAGCCGGCCTGCCATAGCACCGGCCGTCCCTGCGGGGAGGGCGCGCAAAAATGCCGGCCATGGCACTTGTAGTACTTGCCCTCGTGGTTCACGACCTTGATCTTGGCGGGATCAGCATAGATGCCGGACACCTTGTCGGCGATGATCGCATCCGGCTCCCAGGAATCCCACAGCTGGTAGCAGACCTCCATGTATTCCTCGAGCCGGTCGTAGCGGCCGCTGCGCTCGGTCATGGTGTGACCATAGGCATCCCATTCGCTCTTGGAGTAGGACGACACGATGTTCCAGGCGACGCGGCCGCCCGAGAGGTGATCCAGGCTCGAGAGCCTGCGGCACATCGAATAGGGATGCTCGAACGCCGTCGACAGGGTGACGCCGACGCCGAGATGCTTGGTCGCGGTGGTGATGATCGGCACAATCGTCGACGGCTCGTGGGTCGGGCACTGCACAGCCCATTTCACGATCGCGTCGGAGCTGTCCTCGTGTGTGTTGTAGGGCGCGAGCTCATCGGCGATGAACATGGCATCGAACATCCCGCGTTCCATCGTGCGGGCCATGTGCTGCCAGTATTCCGGCCGGGCGAAATCCCAGCCGATCTTGTCCTTGACGTGGCGCCACATTCCGGTGGCGTGACTGTTCACGCCGTGCTGGATGAATCCCAGAAGATGAGCCTTCTTCCTCGTGGTCGTCGTCATGCAATGCTCTCCTTGCGTCCGAAACTCGTCCAGTCCGTCATGAACTTCGGGTGGTCGGTGATCAGGCGCTCTTCTGCTCGACGAAGAAGGCGAGCCCGCATCCAGCCGCCGTCACCAGCGCAAGCAGCGGGCCGGCATAGATCATCGCGGGGGTGAAGCCGACGCCGGCAATGATGACGGCGGACGCGATCACCGAGATCGCTGCCAGCCCGCCATAGCCATAGTCGGGCACGTCGGTCGGCTCGGCGGCGCCGCTGCGATATTCGGCGATGGCGTTCTGCAGGCCGCGCCAGAATCCAGCGAGGAAGAACAGGGTGACGAGAATGCCGACGATGGTGATCAGGACGTACATGGTTGGCTCCTTTGGGATGTCAGAGGGACGGGCGCGCCGAGGACCGGCGCGCCTCGCGCAGCTATTCGGCCGGGGCAGAGACCTCGTCGCCGATACGCTGCAGGCCGGTGAGGTCGAAGTTCTCGCCGCCGATCAGACCCGCGATGACGACGGTCAGCCCGCTGATCGCGACGATCGACAGCGTTCCGATCAGCTCGCCGGCCGTGGCGTAGATCGGCATGCCCACGCCGATCGCCAGCGCGATGCCGCCGACGAAGCCGATCATGTTGGTCTTCGGCCACAGGATGGACAGCACCAGCGGCAGCAGGATCGAGGTCTTCAGCGCATAGGTCGTCAGCACCAATGTCGTGAAGTCGAGGCCGGAGAGCACGATGAGGGTCGCGATGATGCCGCCGAGCAGGACCGAAAGTTTGGTGATCACGAACAGGCTGCTCTCGGAGGTCTGCGGGAAGTAGCGCTTGACGATGTCGACGGCGACGACCGAGGACAGCGCGGCACTGGCGCCGTCGATGGTCGAGTAGCAGGCGGCAAGGATGACGAGCACGTAAAGCAGGACCAGGGTCAGACCGAGGCCGATATGGGAGACGATGTAGGGGCCGACCGCGACGATGTCGCCGCCGAAATCGGCCGGCTTGAGGCCATAGGCGATGCCGACCAGGCCGAGCATGCCCAGGCAGATCGGGATCGGATAGAACAGCGCGCCCGACCAGAGGAACACGCGGCCGACGTCGCGGCTCTTGATGGCCCAGACCTTCTGCCAGAATGTCTGGTCCGAGACCGTTGCCGCGAGGAGGCCGAACGCAAGCGTGATGCCGAAGCCCGCGGCGGCATCGGGACGCAGCACCGACAGGTTGCGGGCATCGGCCGCGCCGGCGGCGTTGAAGACCGCTTCCGATCCGCCCGGGATCGCGGCATACACCGCGGCCACGACAATCGCCGCCGGCACGGTGATCATCAGCGTGTTGAGCGTTCCGGTCATCACGCTCGTCCACAAGCCTCCGAAGTATGAATAGGCGAGCACGCAGATGATGCCGACGACGGTCGCCACCTTCCAGTCGATCCCGAACACCGTCGAGACGACGACGGAGGTGCCCTTGAGATTGATCAGGATCTCCAGGATGATTCCGAAGATCATCGTCACGGTGACGATTGCGGTCGCGGCTTTCGACCTGCCGAACCGGTACTCGATGAACTCGGAGATCGTGTAGCCCTCCGGCATGTTCTTGCGCAGGATGCGGGCGAACGGGATCATCGCCATGACCGCGAAGCCGTTGGGCACCACGAACCAGAACAGGCCGGAGAGGCCCCATTGATACGTCATCGCCGAGCTCATCATCACCGCCATGGCCCAGGTCCAGACGGCGATCACCGAACCGACGCCGAAACCGAAGCCGACTCGGCGGTCGGCGATGATGAAGTCGTGAGTGTTTCGAACGAGGAGGGTCTTCACGGCATAGGACAGGGCGAGTGAGAACAGGCCTAGTCCGATCATCGACGCATACCCGAGGGTCGGCGTCAGGCTCGGCATCGCGGCAAAGATCGATTTGTCCATTGCGATTTCTCCGGGGTTCAGGAACTCTGGTGAAGCGTGTGATAGTTGCGGGCGTGGTAGAGCAGCGGCGCGCCGCCGCCCGCATGGGCGGAGGTCACATTGCAGAGCACGATGGCGTGGTCACCGGACGGGATCAGGTCGACGATGGCAGTGCCCAACTGTCCGAGAGCGCCCGCGATCAGCGGCGCCTGGCCGGCGCCTTCGATCGTCGCCACGTCATCATAGGAGCCGGGTGCGAGCTTGCTCGCGAAGCGATCGGACAATGCCCGTTGGCCGGCGCTGAGGACGGAAATCCCAACGCTCATACCGACGCCGAGGCAGGCGTAACTCTGGCTGTTCTGCGCGACGCAGAACAACACCCGTGGCGGCTGCAACGAGACCGACGTGACCGAGGTGGCTGTGAAGCCATGGAGCTGTCCGCCGCGCCGGAACGTCACGATGCAGACGCCGGATGCGAGCTGGCTGAACACGTCCTTGAAGCCCTGTCGTATGTCGCCGGCGGAAGTGATCGTGGCTTCGAGCGCGCTCATGACATCTGACCTTCGAAAGCGAGTGTGCGATTGTCCCTGAGCGGGCGGATCACCTGCTTCATGAACGGACCGGCGTCACGCATCGGGTCGTCGAACTGACAGACGATGCGATCGAGGCCCAAGGCCTGCAGCTGGGGGATGCGGTTGCGGATGTCCTCGAAGGAACCGATCAGGCCGAGCTCGAAGCCGGCGTTGGAATCGACCATCTGTTCCTCGCCGAGCGCGGCCCAGGCGGCGGCACCGGAGCTGCCGATCACCTTGCGGAAGAAGTCGATCGTCTGTGAATTGCGGCGACCTACGACCGTCTTCCAGCGCTGCCTTGCCTGCTCGGTCGTCTCGGTCGCGATGACGTAGGCATTCGCCGCGATCAGGATCGTCCGGCCCCAGCTGTTGGCCTCCTGACGCACCGCCTCGATGCGCCGTTTCAGCTCCTCGTCGCCCATGCCATTGAGGAACAGGCAATGGCCCCATTCCGCGGCCATCTGCATGGCGCGGCCGGAGTGGCCGGCGATCCACACCTCCGGCAGGGCGTTCTGGTCCAGGCCATAGGTCGGTGGCTGCTTGAGCTCGACCGGCTGCGCCTCTCCAGGCGGAGCGTCCGTCCCGGCAATTTCGGCAGGCGGCTGAAACAGGCCATAGAGCGTGCGCAGGAACTCGCCGGCGCGGTCGTAACGTCCGTCATGATCCAGCCAGTCGACGCCGGACAGGTCGAACTCCTCCTTCCACCAGCCGCAGACGATATTCATGCCGAGCCTGCGCTCCGCGATCTTCGACAGCGTGTCGAGCATCCGGGCGACGAGGAACGGCGAGCGGAAGCCGGGCTTGATGGCGCCGCAAAGCCCGACCTTGCTGGTGACGGCGGCGATCGCCGCCAGAATGCTCCAGGCGTCGGCGACGCTCTCGCTCGGGCCATGGATGCAGTTGAGCAGGTTCTCCGAGGCGTAAAGGAAGTCGAACCCGAGCGCTTCGGCCTGCTGGGCGATCGCGAGACAGGCGGCAACGTCAGGGCCGGTCGGTGCGTCCAGCGAACGCAGCCAGCCGCCATAGACGGGAAGCCAGATGCCGAACTCCATCACGCGACCCCGCATGCTGCGAAGGAGGCGCGCGGAGCACGATCATGGATCGGTGCCTCGTCGGTGGGTGTCGCAGAAGGTGCAGGCGGCATATCCTCGCTGTCCTCGCTCGAAAGCCTTCGTGCGAAGTAATTAGCAAGCGTCTTGCCAAACCGGGTCGCGTGCAGGCGTATGCGGTCGGTGCTGAAAATAGCGGCGTGATTGATCGATAAAACGTCCTGAAGTGCCTGCGGCGAAAGCAGATCGGAACTACTTATTCATTCAGTTCATGCGCACTGAAGTGTATGAATGATGCGGCGCCGCTTTTGATGCTGGTCCCTGCGAGGATGAAACGAATTCATCGAAAGCGATGGGAGTGACTGGTTTGACGGCAGGCCGGCTCGGGAACTGGTTCGAATTTGTCCGTGGGAGCGCATTCGGCGGCGAGCCGGACGTCGCCGAGGCCCAGGAGAGTCCATGACCTTCGAGCAAATGAGGATCTTCCTCGAAGCCGCTCATTTTGGCAGCTTCACCCATGCTGCCGAGCGGCTGGGCCTCACGCAATCGGCGGTCAGCGTCTCGATCAAGAAGCTGGAGGAGAAGCTCGACGTCCCGCTGTTCGACCGCTCCGGGCGCAGGCTGATGCTGACCGAGGCCGGACAGGTGCTGTTGAACGAGGCCGAGCGGATCCTGCGTGACATCGAGCTGACGATGCGCCGCGTCGAAGGCCGGCGTCCCGCCTCACCGTCCGCGCTGGTGGCATGCACCGCCAGCGCCTACGACTTCTGGATGCCGCATCTTCTGGCGCGGGACAATGGTCCCGGCGCATTCGGTGTCGATCTCGTCCGCGGCAGCGTCAACGAGGTAGCGGCTTATGTGATGCGGGGAACGGCGGATGCGGGGGTGACCAGCGCCATGCCGAGCCACCCGCAGTTCCGCCAGGTCGCCGTGTTCGCCGACCGACTGGTGCTATGCGCTCATCCCGAGCGGGCGCAGCAAGTGCCGGCCGATCTGAGCTGGAAGTCGCTGGCCGAGCAGGCGCCCTTGTTGTGGGAGCACGGCGAACTGACGCAGACGCTGACCGCGGCGCTCGTCTCTCACCGGGTCGAGCCCGAGCGTGTGGCGCATCCCGTCCTCAAGCTGTCGTCGAGCACGGCGGTGATCTCGGCGCTGCTTGGCGGCCGCCATATCGGCTTCGTGTCGGATCGCGCCGCGCAGCCGTGGCTGGCGTCGGGGCGGCTCGTGCGGATCGGAACGCCGGAGATTCCCGTGCGCTATTGGCTGTTCGGCCTGCGTGAGCACGACATCGACAGGTTCGTGGCGCTGTTCGGTGCGCGCGTGGAATAGCTCCGGCCGCGCGCCTGCGCGGTGAGGGGCGATGACTGCCCGACGGGCAATCTGCTCATGACAGCTCTGCGTGAACTGCCCGTCGAGCCAGTTTGCCGCACCGTTGCGGCCTTGTGTCGTCGGGCAAATCAGGACGATGTTCCCACGCATCCCGCCTCACTCGGAGGGGCGTTGCGCGCGATCGTCACGACACGCGAGGCGGGGAGGCGATGGCCGCGAGGTGCCGCAGCGTAGCTTGCTACGCGGACGAACGGCAGCTTGCGGACGTGAAGTCGTGTGGTCCTGACCTCCCGGTGCCGAGGTCAAGTCGACGCCAGCGCTTGACGCGCTGCGTTGATGACGGGGGCAATCAAGCCGGTCCCCGGGGAGAGCGCGAAGTAAGCGTAAGCCCGTCGCGCAGGGAATGCCGGATGTTCGGCTGAACCTGTGGTACCTGCCGCCTGCATTTTTTTCGCAGGCGGGCCATGGGTGAGGCCTTCACCCGGCATTCCCTGCGCCCTCCGACCTGATGAGGGCGACGACGACCGGCAGAGCTCGGGCGAGATACGCCGCGGGAATGCAGGCGTGCGCCAAAATGTAACTGTCGTCCCGGGCAAGCCACGACGGCGCGAAGCGACGGCGTGGTGCCGACCCGGGACCCATAGCCACAGGACGATGTCATTGCACACGATGGGGGGGGACCAGCGTCGTGTTTCAACAGCCGCTGGTGGTTATGGGGCCCTGCGTTCGCAGGGACGGCAGCGAAGGAATGCAGGAAGACCACGGATCGCAGCTAAGGGCAGATCCCAATGCGCGAGCCATCCGGCGTCTGGCAGGCGACGCTTCGCGCAGGCGCCTACGCCTTCGCCGCCTTCGACGCCAGCGCATCGGCCACCGCGGTGCGGATGTCGGCGACCGAGAACGGCTTGGTGATGACGTCGTGAGCGATTGCGCTGAGATTCGACGCCCGCTCGCGCTGATGGGCAAAGCCGGTCATCAGCAGGATGGTCAGGTCGGGAAAATCGCGCGCCGCCGACAGTGCCAGCGCGATGCCGTCCATGATGGGCATCTGGATGTCGGTCAGCAACAGGTCGAAGGCGCCGGCCTCGCGCGTCAGGATGTCGAGTGCCTCGGCACCGTCCTGCGCCGTCACGATCTCATGTCCATCCATGGCAATGGCGCGCGCGACCAAGGTCCGCATCGAATCTTCGTCGTCGGCGATCAGCACGCGCGACATGTCGTTTCGTCTCCGTGTCGTGGGCCCCGCGGGCGACCCACGAGACCGGAACCATCATGCACTGCCGGCGGCGAGATCGCGCCGGTTGAAGAACCGTATATTGATATTGCGGCCTTCGGGAGGGGGCGAGGCGAGCCGCGACTTGAACGTCGTGCGCTCACCGGGCTTGAGCGCGGTCTGCTCGAGCAGGGTGTTCCAGGCGTAGATCTCGGTGCCCTGCGCGTCACGGACGCTGAAGCGCAGCCGCGGCAGGTCGACCGGTTTCTTCGTCAGGCTGACGATCGTCCCCTCGATCACCAGCACCGGCTTGCCGTCGACGGTTTCGGTCGCGACCTTCACGTCCTTGAAGCTCAGGCCGCGCAGGTTCACCTCGAGCCCGACCAGCTTGTAGAACGACGCCGTCTGCGGCAGCAGCCTGACGACGTCGGCGCGCCACACCACCAGCGCAATCGTGAGCGCCGCCATGGCGGCCGTCAGCACCGGCAGGTTCAACAGCCTATTGCCTGGGACATCCGGCAATTTCGGGCGCCTGATGAGCGTGCGGAGACCGGCGAGGCGCGAAGCCCCGCTCTGCACCGGCTGCTCGGCCTCTTCGGTGTCGTCCTCGGGCTCGGCGAGCGCTTCCTCGGGCCAGCCGGCGGCCAGCGGCGGACTTTCCACCTCGGGCTGGCGTCCGTCGTCGTCGTCTTCCTGGCGGGCGAGGGCTTCCCACTCGTCGGCGGCGTCACGCGGCGCGGCGGCCGCGCCGGCCTCCGCCATGGCAGGTATGGGGGCGGGCGCCTCGACCGCATCCTCCGGTCGCGCCAGCCAGACCTCCTTGCAACGGGAACAGCGTACGCTGCGGCCGGCCATACCCAGGGTTGCCAAGTCGATGGCATAAGATGTCGTACAATGAGGGCAAACGATGAACATCGCGCCGGTTCTCCAACGGCCATTGCCGCTTTGTTTCCGACAGTTCGTGCTACAAGGACCGCCATGTCGACGAACTTCGGAACTCAATCGCGCCAATGGTACACGGCGACCGTTAACGAACCGGAAACCATAACGGGCGCTCAATCGGGCCATCGTACCGCTGAGCTTGGAGCGTGCGGGTCTGCCGCGCACGCGGTCGAACGGAGCTGACGCTTTGGTTCGGTTCGAAAATGTTGGGCTGCGCTATGGACTGGGGCCGGAGATCCTCCGCGACCTCAGTTTCCAGGTTCCGGCCCATTCCTTCCAGTTTCTCACCGGCCCGTCGGGCGCCGGCAAGACCTCGCTGCTGAAGCTGCTGTTCCTGTCGCTGCGGCCGACCCGCGGCCTGGTCAATCTGTTCGGCTACGACATCTCGCTGCTCAGCAAGGAGGAGATCGCCGATCTGCGCAAGCGCATCGGCATCGTGCTGCAGGATTTCCGGCTGCTCGACCACATGACGACCTACGAGAACGTGGCGCTGCCGTTTCGGGTCATGGGCCGCGACGAGTCGAGCTACCGCAAGGAGGTCATCGACCTCCTGAAATGGGTCGGCCTCGGCGAGCGCATGGATGCGCTGCCGCCGATCCTGTCGGGCGGCGAGAAGCAGCGCGCGGCGATCGCGCGCGCCGTGATCTCGCGGCCGCAACTGCTGCTCGCGGACGAGCCGACCGGCAACGTCGATCCGACACTGGGTCGCCGCCTTCTGCGGCTATTCATCGAGCTGAACCGCTCGGGCACGGCGGTGATCATCGCAACCCATGACATCACGCTGATGGACCAATACGAGGCCCGCCGGCTGGTGCTGCATCAGGGACGATTGCACATCTATGAGTAGCGTAGACGATCGCGGCCTTCTGGTCGATCTCGGCGACGACCGCCCGCAACTGCCGGCGCAGGCCCGCATCGTGTCGCCGATCGTGCCGCGCGCCTCGATCGCGGGCCGCGCGCTGGTCGCCGTGGTCGCGATCATGACCTTCCTGGCCTCGATCACGACCGGCGGCGTGCTGCTGGTCAGCGAGTCCGCGGCCGAGTGGCAGTCGGAGGTGGCGAGCGAGATCACGGTCCAGGTCCGTCCCAAGACCGGCCGCGACATCGAGCGTGACATTGCCCTGGTGACGGACGCGATGCGGGGGCAGTCGGGCATCGTCGAGGTCCGGCCCTTTACCAAGGAGGAATCCAGCAAGCTGCTGGAGCCGTGGCTCGGCAGCGGCCTGTCGTTCGACGAGCTTCCGGTGCCGCGCGTGATCATTGCGCGCGTCCAGCCCGGCACCAGCTTCGATCTCAACGCCCTGCGCACCCGCGTGACCCAGGTTGCGCCGACCGCCAGCGTGGACGACCATCGCGCCTGGATCGAGCGGATGCGCTCGATGACCGGCGCGACCCTGTTTGCAGGCTTCGGCATCCTCGTGCTGGTGATCGCGGCCACCATCATCTCGGTGTCGTTCGCGACCCGCGGCGCGATGGCCGCGAACCGGCCGATCGTCGAGGTGCTGCACTTCGTCGGCGCCGGTGACCGCTACATCGCCAATCACTTCCTGCGGCACTTCCTGCAGCTCGGACTGGAGGGGGGCGTGATCGGCGGCGGCCTTGCGATGCTCGGATTCGGGTTCTCGGAGTCGATCGCCAACTGGTTCTCCGGCACCCCCGTCGGCGATCAGTTCGCGGCGTTGCTGGGGACGTTCTCGCTGCGCCCGCTCGGCTATGTCGCGATCGCGCTGCAGGCCGTGGTGATCGCCGCGGTGACCGGCTGGGCCGCACGCCGGACCCTGTTCACGACGCTGGCGAGCATCGACTGATGGCGGCTTCTATCCCCAGCCGTCTCGTTGCGGATTTCACTTGGCCCGAAAACCGCCTAAAATCGTCTGCGCCGGGATGAGGCAGGACGGGGTGAGCTGGGTCACGAACACGGCGGAGGTCGCGCGCCAGGATCGGCGGCGAGCGAACGTGATCGGGAGGCCGGCGAAACCTGCCTGCGTTCCCGGACTTGAACGACGGGATCGCGCGACGGCATGGCGCCGCGCGCAGGCAGGCAAGGACAAGCCAGGCGTTGCATGGAGCCGGAGACCGACCATAGCAGGCGAAAGCTGCCGCTCACCGTGGCGGTGTGGCGGACGGTCGCGGGCGCCGTGGCGACGCTCGGGGTCGGTTTCTTCGTCGCGGCGGTCGGCTTCGTCGGCTTCCTCTCGCAATTACGGGGCGCCGAGATCCAGCCCGAGCGCAAGGCGGACGGAATCGTGGTCCTGACCGGCGGCTCGTCACGCGTATCGGACGCGGTGGAACTCCTGGCGGGAGGCTATGGCCGGCGGCTGCTGATCTCCGGCGTGCATCCGACCAACGAGGCCAGCGACATCACCCGGTCGCTGCCCGAGGCGCGATCATTCATCAACTGCTGCGTCGATCTGGATTATTCGGCGATCAACACCCGCAGCAACGCCGCGCAGACGCGGCGATGGGCCAGCGAGCGCGGCTTCAAGTCGCTGATCGTGGTGACGTCGAACTATCACATGCCCCGGGCCATCGTCGAACTCTCGCATGCGATGCCAAGCATGGATCTCATTCCCTATGCCGTTGTCGGCGAGAAATGGCGCGACGAGCCGTGGTGGACCAGCGCGCCGACGGTGCGACTTCTGCTGTCCGAATACGCCAAATATGTCGCCGCCGAGATGCGGCTGCGGCTGGCCGATCTCGGCCTCGATCTCGCGCCCGAGGTCGATCCGCCAACCGGCTCGGTGTCGCGCCGACCGACGACGGCGCAAGCCAATTGAACTGGGTTTCTGATGGTCTCGATCTTCCTGCGTTCGCTGCTGTTCAACATCCTTTTCTACCCGAACTTCGTGCTCTGGGCGCTGATCGCGTTGCCGACCCTGGCGATGCCCCGCAAGGCGCTGCTGCGCGTCGCCAACTGGTGGGCGCAGAGCAACATCGTGTTGATGCGCGTCGTCTGCAACATCCGCGTCGAATATCGCGGCGTCGAGAAGATCCCGAAGGGGCCGCTGATCGTCGCCGCCAAGCATCAGTCGATGTGGGAGACGATCTCGCTGCTGCATTTCTTCGATGCGCCATTCTTCGTTCTCAAGCGCGAGCTGCTGCGCATTCCCTTGTTCGGACAGTATCTCGTCAAGGCGGACATGATCGCGATCGACCGCAGCTCCGGCGCCCGCGCGTTGAAGCAGGTGATGCGGCGGGCGGCGGAGGAGGTGAAGCATGGCCGTCAGTTCGTGATCTTCCCGGAAGGCACCCGGCGCCCGGCGGGCGCACCGCCGGACTACAAGGGCGGCGTCGGTTTGATCTACACGGATTGCGGCGTACCCTGCCTGCCGGTGGCCCTGAATTCGGGTTTGTTTTGGCCACGCCGCACATTTCTGCGCTATCCGGGCACGCTCGTCGTGGAGTTTCTCGATCCGCTGCCGCCTGGCCTGCCGCGCGATGAGTTCATGGCGCGGATTCAGGGTGTCATCGAAGAGGCGACCGGCCGGCTCGTCGCCGCGGGGCAGGCGGAACAGGCGCAGTTGTTTGGCCGGGTGCGGGCGCCGGTGAAGGCTTGAGGGCTATGTCTTGCCTGGCGCAGGATGCAGCGAGTGGCCGTCATCGTGCAGCATCGTCGCCAGCCGATGCAACTGCGTATCGCGAAAGCCCTGCGCCTCGATCGCCTTCACGGTCGAGATCACGTAGTCGCGATTGGCGCCGGACTGGCCGTGACCCTGGCGCACATGGCGCAACTGCTCCTGCGGCGACAGCCGGCCTGCATATTGCACATGGCCGCGATCGACCACGTAGACCAATGCGCTCACCCGCTCGCGCGCTTCGTTTTCAAGCCAAACCGAGCGCGTCACTTCGCGATAGACCGAGGTCACCTGCTCACGCGCCCGCAAGTAGGCGATGGTCTCGTCGCGCTTGTCTGCTGCGACCCGAAACGCAATGCCGCGACACGCGCCGCCGCGATCGAGACCGAGGACGAGGCCCGGCTTCTCCGGCGTTCCGCGGTGGACGAACGAATACACACAGAGCGCGCGATGCTCGCCGATCAGCCGCGCCGGCACCTGCTCGAGAAAGGCGAATCCGGGCCGCCACATCAGCGAGCCATAGCCGAACACCCAGAGGTCGCCATCGGGAAGGTCGGGTTCGGAGAGGGTCATTGCGGACATCAATGCGGAAGCCTAAGTACGGTGCTCGCGAATTGTTAATTTAGATACACAATCCGTGATCGCCGAATTGCCAAAATTGCTGCCCAAAGGGTGTCCTGCATGTCTCGTTCGCCGCAACCGCCGCGCAGGCGCTCTCGCTGGGGGCTTTTCATCGCTCCCGTCCTGCTCCTGATCGCCGCTGTTGCGTGGAGCGCATTCTGGTTCTTCGCCGCTTCGCAAGTGGATGTCCAGGCCGACGCCTGGCGTGCGCGCGAAGCAAAATCGGGACGCGTCTATGACTGCGCGAAGCGCTCGGTCGCGGGCTTCCCGTTCCGGCTCGAGGTCCGCTGCACGGATCCAAGCGTGGCGCTGTTTTCGCAGGCGGCCGGTACGCCCTTGATGAATGCGAAGCTCGACGAGATCCTCGTCGTCGCCCAGGTTTGGGACCCGAAGCGGATCATCGCGGAGTTCAAGGGACCCGCGACGATTGCCGATGGTCGTGGACCGGCGTCGTTCTCCGTGAACTGGCGCGTCGGCGAGGCCAGCGTCCGCGGCCTCCCGGGGCCGCCGCAGCGCGCCGACCTCGTGTTCGAACAACCGACCATCGACCGCATCGAGGGCAACACCGCCGTGCCCGCAGCGCGCGCCGATCATGCCGAATTGCACGGCCGTCTCGCCGAGGGCACGCCGTCGGATCATCCGGTGCTGGAGACTGCGCTGCAGATCGAAAACGGCAGCATCCAGGGCGGTCATCCGCTGCTGGCCGAACCGTTCAATGCCGACATCCAGGCCCGCGTCACCGGTCTGAAGGACTTCCGGCCCAAACCCTGGCCGGAGCGGTTTCGCGAGATCCAGGCCGCCGGCGGTCATGTCGAGATCGTCCAATCGCGCATCCAGCAGGGCGAGTTGCTCGCCGTTGCCTCGGGCACGCTCAGCCTGACCGCCAACGGCAACATCGATGGCGAGGTGCAGATGACGGTCGCCGGGATCGAAAAGGTCATCCCGGCGCTCGGCCTCGACAAGATGCTCGAGAACGGCGTGCCGCAGGGAACGCTCGACCGCGTGGCGCCCGGTGTGAAGTCGCAGGACGTCAACAACCTGCTCGGTGCGCTCGACCGCGCCATTCCCGGCCTCGGCAAGGTCGTCAAGCAGAACGCCAATGTCGGCGTCGCACTTGGCATCAATGCGCTCGGCAAGGAGGCCACCCTCGAAGGCCGCAAGGCGCGGACCTTCCCGCTGCGGTTCTCCGACGGCGTCGTCGTGCTCGGTCCGTTCAAGGTCGCCCGTGTCCCGCCGCTGTTCTGACCTCAGCTCTTCTTCAACTGCGGCAGCGGCCGGCCGAAATCCGGCGCCGCCGAATCCTGGCCGATATCGACGATGCCGCGGCGGATCGCGCGCGTGCGGGTGAAGTGATCGAACAGCGCCTCGCCGTCGCCGCGCCGGATCGCCCGCGTCAGCTTCGACAGGTCCTCGGTGAAGGTGCCGAGCATGTCGAGCACGGCATCCTTGTTGCTCAGGAAGATGTCGCGCCACATCGTCGGATCGGAGGCGGCGATGCGGGTGAAGTCGCGGAAGCCGCCGGCGGAGAATTTGATCACCTCGGACTCGGTCACCTGCGCCAGCTCGTCGGCGGTGCCGACGATGGTGTAGGCGATCAGATGCGGTAGGTGGCTGGTGATCGCGAGCACGCGGTCGTGATGGTCCGGCGTCATGATCTCGACCTTGGCGCCGAGCGCCGTCCAGAATGCACGCAGACGATCGATCGCGCCGGCATCGACGCCGTCGGGCGGCGTCAGGATGCACCAGCGGTTGATGAACAGCTCGGCGAAGCCGGAATCGGGCCCGGAATTCTCGGTGCCGGCCACGGGATGGGCCGGCACGAAGTGGACGTTCGCCGGAAGATGCGGCGCCATGTCGCGCACGATCGCGCCTTTCACCGAGCCAACGTCGGAGACGACGGCGCCCGGCTTCAGATGCGGCGCGATCTCGGCCGCAACCGGACCGCAGGCGCCGACGGGAATGCAGAGGATGACGAGATCGGCGTCCTTGACCGCCTCTTCATTGCTCGCGACGACGCGGTCGACGACGCCGAGCTCGGCGACACGCGCGCGCGTCTTCTCCGAGCGCGCCGTGGTGACGATCTCGCCGGCCACGCCCTGCAGCCGCGCCGCGCGCGCGATCGAGCCGCCGATCAGGCCGAAGCCGATCAGCGCGACGCGTTCGAATCGCCCCGCGACGCTCATGTCGCCCTCATGAATTCGCTGAGAGCCTCCACGACCAGACGATTGGCCTCCTCGGTGCCGATCGTCATGCGCAACGCGTTCGGCAGCTTGTAGTTGGCGAGCGCGCGCAGCACGAGGCCGCGCCGGGTCAGGAATTCGTCGGCCTCGACCGCGGTCTTGCCCTTGTCGGTCGGGAAGTGGATCAGGATGAAATTGGTGACACTCGGCGTCACCTTCAGCCCAAGCTTGCCGATCTCCTCGGTCAGCCAGTTGCGCCACGTTTCCGTGTGCGTCTTCGACATCTGCTGATGCGCGGTGTCCTCGATCGCGGCGACCGCCGCGAGCATCGCCGGTGAGGAAACGTTGAACGGCCCGCGGATGCGGTTGATCGCATCGACGATATGCGCCGGGCCGAACATCCAGCCGACGCGGAGCGCCGCGAGCCCGTGGATCTTCGAGAACGTATGGGTGACCACGGTGTTCTCCGTCGTGGCGACCAGCTCGAGCCCGAACTCGTAGTCATTGCGCGAGACATAGTCTGCATAGGCGGCGTCGAGCACCAGCACGACATGGGAGGGCAGACCGGCGCGCAGCCGCTTGACCTCGTCGAACGGGATGTAGGTGCCGGTCGGGTTGTTCGGGTTGGCGAGCCAGACCAGCTTGGTGCGCGGCGTCACCGCGGCAAGGATGGCGTCGACGTCGGTGCGATATTCCGTCTCCGCGGCAACCACGTTCCTGGCGCCGCAGGCCATGGTCGCGATCGGATAGACCAGGAAGCCGTGGGCGGTGGAGATCGCCTCGTCGCCTTGGCCGAGAAAGGTGTGTGCCAGCAGATTGAGGATCTCGTCGGAGCCGGCGCCGCAGACGATGCGGTCGGGATCGAGGCCGTAGGCGCGGCCGATCGCCTGGCGCAGCACCCGTGAAGTCCCTTCCGGATAATCTTCCAGGTGAGTGGCCGCACTCTTGAATGCCTCGATCGCCCTCGGCGAGGGGCCGAACGGGGTCTCATTGGCCGACAGTTTGAAAACCTTGCGGCCCGGCTCCGGCTGGGGACTCTTGCCCGGTGTATAGGGCGCGATATCGAGGATGCCGGGGTTCGGCACGGGGCGGTTCATCGTCAACTCCGGAAAATCATCACTGGCGCGGGGCGTCTCAGCTCGGAACCGTATAGCGTTTCGCATGGCCGCCGACGAGGGCGGCGGAGCGTACCGAGGCGCCCGCCGCGATCAGGGCAGCCCTGATCTTGTCGAGGTTCGACGGCGACTCGATCGATACCAGCAGTGCGGCGCCGTCGAAGGCGGTATCGGGCACCGCGATGACGTCGGCGAGCGGCGACAGCGCCCGCGACACCTGCGCATTCCAGCCGGAGACGCGGATGCTCCAGGTCTCGACCTCGAGCACCAGCGCATCGTCGGCGACGCGCGACACCGCGAACACCGGCAGCGCGGCGGGATGGTCGGCGCGCTCGATGAACGGCATCCGCGCGATGATCTTTGGCGCGCCCACGGGCTCGAGCGTGATCCACCACGGCGTATGGCCGGAGGTCGTCGACACCAGCGCGAGATCGCCCTTCGAGCGCGCCACAGCCTCGACCGCGGCTTGCGCGCTGAAATGCGGCACGTAGGGCACCACGAATCCGAAATGGAACCTGGCGGAATCGCGCATCGCGGATTCGCCGACCGACACGTCGGCATGAACCGAGAACGGCGCCTGCACATAGGTGAAGGTCGAGACGATCACGCGCCAGATCCCCTCGACGGTGTCGAGCGGCAGGATGCCGCGATGGCGCTGCACCAGGCGGCGCATCATGTCGGCCTCGCGCGCGGGCCTGAACGCCGAGCCGACCTCCTGGGTCTTCTTGACCTTGATCAGCCGGTCGATGATGTCGGCCCTGTTCATCAGCAACTGATGGACCTGCTCATCGATGGCATCGATCTCCTTGCGCAGATCGGCGAGCGAGGGCGGGGCGGGCGGCGGGTTCGACATGGTCCGTGTCACTCTTCGCGAGGCCACGGGAAAACCTGCGGCCAAAGGAACGGATGCCGTTCTCTCCGATGCCGCGGACCTGCGCAACAGCAAGTTTACCTTGCGCCATCCAGGCTTGGCTGACCTGCGGCAGAGCGCCCGACCAACGGTCAACCCCAGCTTGCCTTGACGAATAGCGCCCGCGGGACTAGTTTCTGCCCGTTCCGTGGTCATTTGAGCCGGCCGGCTTGCAGCCACGTTAAAAAACTCGCTAAACAGGCCGGGGACGTTATCGATCCCGGCCGAACCCCAGTTCAGGCCGGGTTTTTCATGGCCTGATGTGTCACGTGGTTCGGGAGCCCTGGCCGGATGGCTGGGGTGAGAGACATGACAGGTCTGACGCCGAAGTCCAAATCTGCGACGTCCAAATCCGCGACGCCTACATCCGCGTTGCGCACGGTCGCGCCCGACGAGCGCTCGCACGAGGTCGATCATCCGAGCTCGCCGGTGGCGCAGTTCGGCGCCGACAAGCCGCTCAGGCTCGATTGCGGCGTCGACCTGTCGCCGTTCCAGATCGCCTACCAGACCTACGGCGAGCTCAATGCCGACCGGTCGAACGCGGTGCTGGTCTGCCACGCGCTGACCGGCGACCAGCACGTCGCCAACCGCCATCCCGTCACCGGCAAGCCCGGCTGGTGGGAGACGCTGGTCGGTCCCGGCCGCCCGCTCGATCCCAGTCGCTATTTCATCATCTGCTCCAACGTGATCGGCGGCTGCATGGGCTCGACCGGGCCGGCCTCGCTGAACCCCGCCACCGGCAAGGTGTGGGGGCTCGATTTCCCGATCATCACCATCCCCGACATGGTGCGGGCGCAGGCGATGCTGATCGATCATCTCGGCATCGACACGCTGTTCGCCGTGGTCGGCGGCTCGATGGGCGGCATGCAGGCGCTGCAATGGACGGTGGCCTATCCGCAGCGCGTGTTCGCCAATCTCGCGATCGCCTGCGCGACGCGCCACTCGGCGCAGAACATCGCCTTCCACGAGCTTGGCCGCCAGGCCGTGATGGCCGATCCCGACTGGGATCACGGCCGTTACGCCGACAAGGGCACGCATCCGCATCGCGGCCTGGCTGTGGCGCGCATGGCTGCGCACATCACCTACCTCTCCGACGCCGCCTTGCATCGCAAGTTCGGCCGCCGCATGCAGGACCGCGAGCTGCCGACGTTCTCCTTCGACGCCGATTTCCAGGTCGAGAGCTACCTGCGCTACCAGGGATCGTCCTTCGTCGAGCGCTTCGACGCCAACTCCTATCTCTATCTGACGCGGGCGATGGATTATTTCGACATCGCCGGCGACCATGACGGCGTGCTGGCGGCGGCGTTTCGCGGCATCAAGACCCGTTTTTGCGTGGTGTCGTTCACCAGCGACTGGCTGTTTCCGACTGCGGAGTCGCGCGCGCTGGTGCATGCGCTCAACGCCTCCAGCGCGCGGGTGTCGTTCGCCGAGATCGAGACCGACCGGGGCCACGACGCGTTCCTGCTCGATGTCCCCGAGTTCTTCGAGATCGCCAGCGCGTTTCTCGATTCCGCCGGCAAGGCGCGCGGGCTTGCCCATGCGAAGGGAGACTGAGCCATGAGCATGCAGGGTGTGCTGCCGCTGAACGGCTTCACTGGCGGCGAGGTGCTGGCCTATCGGCCTGATCATCTGCTGGTCGCCGGCATGGTCGAGCGCGGCTCCAAGGTGCTCGACATCGGCTGCGGCGATGGCGATCTGCTGCAACTGCTGGAAAGCCGCGGCATCGACGGCCGCGGCATCGAGCTGTCCCGCGAGGGCGTCAACCATTGCGTCGCCAAGGGGCTCGCGGTGGTGCAGGGCGACGCCGATACGGATCTCGTCGATTATCCGGACGACGCGTTCGACTACGTGATCCTGTCGCAGACCCTGCAGGCGACGCGGCAGCCCAAGGTCGTGCTGGAGAACCTGCTGCGCATCGGCCGTCGCGCCATCGTCACCTTCCCGAATTTCGGCTTCTGGCGGCTGCGGCTGCAACTGCTGGTCGGCGGCCACATGCCACGCACCGACAATCTGCCCTTCACCTGGTACGACACGCCGAACATTCATTTCTGCACCATCAAGGACTTCGTGCAGCTCTGCGACGAGATCGGCGTCAAGATGGAGCGCGCCGTCGCCCTCGATAGTTACGGCCGTCCCCTGCGCGTCGCCATGCCTTGGTGGTTCTGGAACATGTTCGGCGAGCAGGGGGTGTTTCTGCTGAGCAGGGGTGAGCGGCGGTAGGGAACCGAGTGCAGCCCCGGGGTGCTGCCGAAGTTTGGTCCTCGCTCTCTCCCCACGTCATGGCCGGGCTTGTCCCGGCCATTCACGTCTTGCAGTATGACGACATGGCGAGCGGCTACGTGTATTTCATGACCAATCGTCCGAATGGCACGCTGTACGTCGGTGTGACCAGTGATCTCGTGCGCCGGGTGTATCAGCACCGATCTGGCCTCGTCGACGGCGTCACTAAGCGATATGGTTTGAAGCGGCTCGTTTACTTCGAAGTCTTCGACGACATTCAGAGCGCGATCCAGCGCGAGCACAACATCAAGCATTGGTCACGTGCCTGGAAGGTCGGGCTGATCATTGCAACTAATCCAGATTGGGACGATCTCTTCGATACGATCACAATGTAAATCGTATTTGCGGAGCGACGTGGATGGCCGGGACAAGCCCGGCCATGACGAGCTTGGGGTTGGCGGTTTCCACTTTTCAAAGAGCGGTTAGTCTGAGACATGCTGCCTTATCCTCGCGGCGCATCCGCGCCCGAGCTTTGCGTCACGCGTCGCCTCCGGATAACGCAGAGGCGCAGGGAAGGCCGGATGCTGGCCGCACCCATGGCCCGCCTGCGAAAAAAATGCAGGCGGCAGGAACCACAGGTTCAGCCGAGATCACCCGGCCCTCCCTGCGCGATGGTCTGACGGCTGCTTCGCGTTCTCCCTGGTGCGCCGGGCTTTCTGGCCACCATCGTCCGCGTGATGCAGAGCACCACAACGAACTTGACATCAGCGTCGGGATGCCAGGACCGCGCGACTTGACCGTGCGCATCGGAATTGTTCGTCCGCGCGGGCAATCCCACGCGCAATCCGACACGCCCATCGCATCCCACACTCAGCGTTCGTGACGACCGCGATACGCCCCTCTTGCTGTGAGGCGGGACGCGCGGAAATCTGCGCCTGATTTGCCCGACGGCGCAAGGACTTTCGTGCGACGAACTAACATGACGGGTAATTCGTGCATGAGCGTCATGCGCGATCTGCCCGTCGTGCGGACATCACGTGCATTCTCCCTGTCACCAACATCACGCGGCGTTGGCAGGTCGATCCCGGACTCTCCGAACCGATGCGCCGCGATTAATCATCGCTGATGGACGCGGCTCAAGGCTCGCCGAGACCGCGAGCCAAGCACAAACATTGATTTGGCCGCGGTTCGATGCCACCTTTCGCGATCTCCGACACTTCTTCTCTTCAGGAACGTGAGGCGATCTGGGATGCGCGTCCTGCTGTCGGAAGGATCAGGCCTCACGTCGCGTCAGGTCGCCGGGCGCCTCGGCGCGCTCGGACATGAGGTCGAGATCCTGTCCTCGACGCGGATCTGCCTGTCGCGCTTCACCCGGCATGTGCGGGCTGTTCACGCCGTGCCGCGGTTCGGACGCGATCCGTTCGGATGGCTCGCCGCGGCAGAACGCATTGCAGCCGAGCGAAAGGTCGATCTGCTGTTTCCCACGCAGGAACAGGTGACGGTGCTCTCGGCAAGATTGCCGCAGCTCCGGGTCGCGACGATCGTGCCGCCGTTCAAAAGTCTCGCGCGGGTTCAGGACAAGATATCGGCCTTTCATACGCTCGAAGCCGCAAGCGTGCCACAGCCGCCTACGACGATGGTCTCGCGGATCGAGGATCTCCGTGACGTCGCAGCCTATCCCGTTTTTCTGAAGCGCCCCGTCAGCACGGCAAGCTCGGGCGTCCGCAGGGCGCGAAACGCCGCCGAGCTCAATGCAGCCGCGCGCGAGCTTGGACTTGGTGACGGCTCGGCGTTGATTGCCCAGGCTCAGGTGGCAGGGCCGCTCGCAATGGTGCAGGCCGTTGCCAACCGCGGCCGGCTGGTTGCGCATCATGCCTGCCTTCGCGTGCGCGAGGGCGTCGGTGGCGGAGCGTCGCTGAAGCAGAGCATCGTGCTGCCCGGTCTGGCGGTCATGCTGTCGCGGCTGGTCGCGTTGCTGGATTGGCACGGTGGGCTGTCGATGGATGTGATCATCGCCGATGGCGGACCGGTCATCATTGATGTCAATCCCCGGCTGGTCGAACCTGCCAACGCCTTCGCTGCGGGTGTGGATCTCGTTGCGGCGATGATCGATGCGGCCATTGGTGCTGCGACTGGGGAATGTCCGGCCGGGGCCGCCGGCGTGCGGACCCGTCAGACGCTGCTGGCGATCCTTGGCGCCGCCGAGCAGACGGGGGCGCGGATCGCGGTGTTGCGCGAAGCGATCGATGCGATTGCGGCACGCGGCGACTACGCCGGATCAACCGAGGAACTGACGCCAGTCGCGGGCGATCCGCTTGCGCTCGTTCCCGTCATCGCTGCGCTCGGCGCGTCGCTGATCCGCCCGTCGCTATGGCGCAAATTCCATAGCGGCGCCGTTGGTCCCTACGCAGTCACGCCGGAGGCGTGGGCAGAGATTCTGGCTGCGGCGGCTTGATAGCGCAGACCGCCGCGGTGATCCGGCGAGGATTGCGCGCCTTCAATCCCTCTGGACTTAACTCATTCACACGGTGGTCGCATATCTAATGACAACTAACATGACGGGCAGTTCGTGCATGAAGCTCATGCGCAAACTGCCCGTCGTACAACGTCTGATGCGGCTTGGTCGCTGCTGCCTCGTCGGCAATCTACAGCAAGCCGACCTTGTGCATCATGTCGCGGATCTGCGCCGGACTGGGATCACCGGCGGCCGGGCTCGACCACTCGCCGGTCGTCGTTGCCGGGCCCCTGGCAACCGAGCCGGATCCGTTGGGCTTGCCATTGGGCGCCTGCGGCGCCAGCGTCGGAGACGTCGCGGCGTTCTGCGCTTCGCCGCGCGCCAGTCCCAGCAGACGACGAAGGACGTCGAGCGAGGGATCGGCCGCGGGCGCGGAGGCGACGGCCGCTTCCAGGCCGAGGGCGCGCATCGCGTTCGGCAGCCCGGCTCCCGCACGATTGGGGTCGCCGAACTGCAGCGGCGTCGACGTCTCCTTCAGGATCTGGAACAGCCGCTCCACGCGTCGCGCGTCGCGCGTCGCGAACGGGCCCTTGAAGTCGGGATGATGCGCCAGCACCAGCGCAGCGAGGCCGGTGACATGCGGCGTCGCCATCGAGGTGCCGTCCCACGCCCCGAATCCATCGGCCGGCAGCGAGGACACGATGCCGACGCCGGGCGCGCAGACGTCGATCTCCGGCCCGAAGCAGCTGAACTTCGCCGGAAAATATCCGTCGCTGCTGCGGAAGCCGTCCAGCGCCTGCTGGGCGTGGAAGCTGTCCTCGGGAAACTCGCCCCATTTGCCCATCGCGGCGACCGACAGGCAATGCGGCGTCGAGCCAGGAAACTGGACCGGCCCCGACGAATTTCCCGCAGCGACGATACAGGCGAGGCCCATCTGCTTGGCCCGCAGGATCCGCTCCTCGATGATCTGCGACGGCTCGCCGCCGCCCAGGCTCATATTGGCGACGTCGATGCCGTTCTCCATGCAGTAGTCGAGCGCCGAGACGAGATCGCTGAACCGGCCGCCCGGGAAGATCCGGCAGACATGGATTTCGGCCGCCGGAGCGAAGCCGCGAATGCCGCCGCCGCTGCCGACCGGGCCGCCGGCGATGATCCCGGCGCAATGCGAGCCGTGACCGATGGTATCGATGGTCCAGCTCGCGGGATCATTGCCGACGATGCTCTTACCGATCGTGACGCCGTGCAGATTGCGATGCGTTGGTGCTGCGCCGGAATCGATCACCGCGATCTTCACGCCCGCGCCATTGTAGGCGAGGGGAACACGATCGAGGCCCATCGCGCGCTGGCCCCATCCCAGCAATTGCTGGCCGGGAAAGCCGCGCAGGTAGGCGCCCAGCGTCTTCGCGGCAATGCGATTTACGCTGTCGGGGGTCAGTTGCGGACGGTCGAGCCAGAAGGTCCAGTAATCGACCCGCGGCTTGATCAGGATCGAGCGGATGGTGTCGGGCGTTTCGCCCTGAATCTTGAGCGTGACACGGCCGCTGGCGTCGGTGACGCCCTGAACCGGCCACACGCTGCCGAACACGTAGACTTCCGTCTCGGGCAACGGTCCGCTCTCGCCGACCACTTCGATCGTCGTCGAGAAGCCGTCGGCCATGGGAATGAGAACGCCGGGATTGGGAAGCTGGTGCGGCGCCGGAGTCTGCGGAACGGTCGGATCGAGCATGTAGGTGAGCGGCGCATCGTGCTCGACCGCGAGCCGCGCTCCGGCCTGGGCCTTGAGCAATTCGGCCTTGTCGGGCGTCATGCGGGCCAGCACCATGGGGCCGAGCGGCGCCTGTCCCGGGTCGGCGCTCTGGAATCCGAGCAGCCGCGGCGGCTGAATCGTCTTCACCACGTCGATGTCGGGAGTGTTTGTCAGTTGCTGGACGATGAAGTCGGCGCTGAAGGTCGCAAGCCCCGTCTGCTGGCGCGGGGCCAGGATGTACTGCGCCCGTCGCTGCGAGATCGTTGCGCCGGGTTGCCTCGTCGCTGGCGCCGCCTTGCCGCCGTCGCTGCGACCGGTCCCTTGCGCGGCAGGGGCTGATGCGGCGGTCGCCGCTGCCGCGGCCTGCGGTGCGGCAGCGGCCTCGGCCGAGGGCTGCTCCGCTCCCGGCTGCGCTCCGGTGCCGTTGACGGCCGTGCCGGCCGCATCCTTCTGATCAGAGATTTCGGGTTTGCTTCGTGCGGCCATCTGCGGGCTCCTTCATCCTCGCTCGTGACATCGTCGGGGGCGCGGCTGGAGTCAGCCGGCGCCAAAGGGTTTCAGTGGAGCGTTCGGCTCGACCACGATCGTGCTGAAAGTCGATCGGAGGCGATCGGCCTGGCTCTTCGTCATCGACAGGATGACGACGTCGGGGGCGACCTGACCGATGCGCTTCACGCCGGGCTCACGGCTCAGATGATCAGCAAGCTGGCCGGACTTGACCGGCTCGCCCTGCACGATGAATTCCTGCTCCGAGTTCGGATCCGCCATGCCTCGCTCCCTCCATGTCAGGTCGGCGGTGGGCGGACCTTCGGTGCGCCCACCGTCTCACTCGCTTGCATCCGCGTTGCGAATGTCGCGGATCGTTGCTTCCAATCGGTCGTCCTAGTGCATCGTGCCGGTGGGCTGGCCGGTGGCGAAGATGCCGAGCGTATGCCCGATGTTGAGGCCGGTCTGCGCGCCCTGTCCGATCTTCTTGAGCACGCTCCAGAAGCCCTGCAGCTCCATGTCGGTCGGCTGCGCCGCCGCGGCGGCCTGCGGGCCGGCGCTGAAGATGCCGAGGTTGTGGCCGACATCGAGGCCGGTCTGGACGCCCTGGCCGATCTTCTTGAGCACGCTCCAGAAGCTCTGCAGCTCCATGTCGGTCGGCTGCGCCGCCGCGGCGGCCTGCGGGCCGGCGCTGAAGATGCCGAGGTTGTGGCCGACATCGAGGCCGGTCTGGACGCCCTGGCCGATCTTCTTGAGCACGCTCCAGAAGCTCTGCAGCTCCATGTCGGTCGGCTGCGCCGCCGCGGCGGCCTGCGGGCCGGCGCTGAAGATGCCGAGGTTGTGGCCGACATCGAGGCCGGTCTGGACGCCCTGGCCGATCTTCTTGAGCACGCTCCAGAAGCCCTGCAGCTCCATGTCGGTCGGCTGCGCCGTGGCGGCCGCGGCCTGCGGATCGACGTTGAAGATGCCGAGGTTGTGGCCGACATTGATACCGGTCTGGACGCCCTGACCGATCTTCTTGAGCACGCTCCAGAAGCCCTGCAGCTCCATGTCGGTCGGCTGCGCCGCGGCGGGGGCTGCCTGCGGGCCGGCGCTGAAGATGCCGAGGTTGTGGCCGACATTGAGGCCGGTCTGGACGCCCTGACCGATCTTCTTGAGCACGCTCCAGAAGCCCTGCAGCTCCATGTCGGTCGGCTGTGCGGCGGCGGGTGCGGCCTGCGGGCCGGCGCTGAAGATGCCGAGGTTGTGGCCGACGTTGAGTCCGGTCTGGACGCCCTGTCCGATCTTCTTGAGCACGCTCCAGAAGCCCTGCAGCTCCATCTCCGACGGCTGCTCGGTGCCGGGGCCGGCCGAGAACGGCGCGAACCCGCCGGCGATTCCGCCGATGGCGCCGCCAAAGTCGCGGCCGGTCTTGCCGCCGATCAGGCGTCCGATCGCTTGTCCGGCAAACCTGCCGAGAACGGAGCCGAAGATCCCTTCGGGATTCAATTGACCATAGTCTTCAGTCGACTGCTGCATGCCACTCATGTTGAGTCTCCTCGCTCGTTGTCTGATCTTCGAGCGGCGCGCCGCTTGACCTCATCAGGAGTAGTTGCTGCGCGACGTCGATCGAGGGCGATGTTGCGCGTGTGGCCGTGATGCAAGTGTCAAGCAGGGCGTGAAAGTGCCGTCAAAATCGATCATGTGTGGAACGCATGGAGCAAGGTCGCGCCGATCGTCAGACGCGGAGCATGCGCCTGATCTCACGCTGCAGGGATTCGGTTTCGCTCTCCGGCGTGGCGCCGACCTGCTTGCGCAGGATGGTGCGGCAGAAGTCATATTGACGCAGGGCGTCGGCACGGCGGCCCTGCTGCGCGTAGCAGCGCATCAAGGTGCGGTGGACGTCCTCCTGCAGCGGATCGGCGGCCAGCACACGCAATGAGAACGTCGTGGCGATCTCCACATGTTCCCGGCCGCCGACGTCGAGCAGACCCGCGATCGCCCGGATCGCTCGCGTCTTCAAGCGTTGACGCTCGGCGGAGAGCCACGCCTCGAACGCGCAGGACGTCGAGCTGATGCCGTCGAGCAATTCGCCGCGGAACAGCGCGGCGGCGCGGGCCATGGTCTCCAGATCGCCGAGTTGCAGCAGCAGCTCGAACTCCTGCACGTCGGTGGTGACGGCGTTCGGATGGATGCGGATGTCGTCGCGCTCCGCCGAGATGACGTCGGCGCATTGCGGCAGCACCCGGCGCAGCGTCAACAGCGCCTGGCGCAGGTTTGCGCGCGCATTGTCGCCGAAGCGGCCTTCCCACAGGAGCGCGGCCAGCTTGCTGCGTGAAATGCCGTGCGGAGAGGTGAGGGCGAGATAGCCCAGGAGCGTTGCCGCCTTGCGGCTTGGGATGACGACCTGCTCGCCCGAGACCCGTCTGATTTCAAGACCGCCAAACAGATTGATACGCAGCAAACTCATTGTCTCTCTCCTCTGGATGGCGACTCGCTGCGATCGGCGCCGGGCCTGCAGAAGTCGAGCTTCTCGTGCGATGAGATTGAGCGGCTGCAGCCGGATCAGGTCTGCACGGTCGTCGCCCAAAGGCGAGCCGCCACGCTGTCGTTGTCATCGTCGAAATGAGATCGGCAATGCAGTTAAGTCTGTCCGCGCAACGTTCGGTTCAATCTTGGATTGTATGACGGAGCGAGACTGTGCCTCGTGGCTTGCAGTATGCACCCCATCGTGTCCAGTGTGGGCGAAGTCGGAACTGCGCGCTGTGAGCTGCGGCACACTCGAGGACCGACACGATCATGCTGTATCAGCAGCCATGGCAAACGAGATTGGAATTGTTCCGATGAAATCGTTCCGCAAGGAACTTTGGTTCCAGACGCCGGGCCGGCGGGCCTTCATCAACATCACGGGTGAGGTCGAGGCGGCGCTGAAGGAGAGCGGCGTGCGCGAGGGCCTCGTGCTCGTCAACGCCATGCACATCACGGCGTCGGTCTTCATCAATGACGACGAGAGCGGGCTGCATCACGACTATGAGCAATGGCTGGAGGAACTCGCCCCGCACGAGCCGGTGGCGGGCTATCGCCACAACCGCACCGGCGAGGACAATGCCGACGCCCACATGAAGCGCCAGATCATGGGCCGCGAGGTCGTGGTCGCGATCACGCAAGCCAAGCTCGACTTTGGCCCGTGGGAGCAGATCTTCTACGGCGAGTTCGACGGCGGGCGGCGCAAGCGCGTGCTGATCAAGATCATCGGCGAGTAGGAGGACGCCGGAGCTTTCGGGCGTCATTGCGAGGAGCGCAAGCGACGAAGCAATCCAGGGGCCACGCGTGACGCCGTTCCGTATGGCCCCTGGATCGCTTCGCTGGTGCTCGCGATGACGGAGGAGGGTGGGGAGCCTCGGCTGTCATGCCCGCGCAAGCGGGCATCCAGTACGCCGCGGCCTCTCGGAGGACACAGCGACCGGCGTGGCGAGAGCGCGACTCGAGCCTCGGCTGTCGCGCTTGCCAGCACTCCGTGGTGTGACGATCCCTGTTGGATTAGGCCGCAGATGATGCGCGCGCTCTCTCGCCCGCGAACACCGCCTTGATCTCGGCTGCGACCTTCGGCGTGTTCTCGTCGAGCACGAAGTGTCCCGCGTCGAGCCACACCAGCTTTACGTCGGCTAGGTCGTTGAGATAGGCGCGGGCGCCGGGCGGGATGAAGAACGGATCGTGCTGGCCCCAGACGATCAGCGTCTTCGGGCTGTGGGCGCGGAAGGCCGCCTGCCACTCCGGATAGCGCGCGACGTTGGTCTTGTAGTTCTCCAGCAGATCGAGCTGGTAGTCCTGCGTGCCCGGACGGTCGAGCAGCGCCTGGTCGAGAGTCCAGTTGTCGGGATTGACGGCCTCGGGATCCTTGGCGCCGACCAGCCATTGGAACTTGGTGCCGTCGAGGCTCAGCAGCTCGCGAGCAAGCGCCTCGGTCTCCGGCGTGCGCGTCTCCCACAACGGCAGCAGCACCTTCTTCGGCGCCTCGCCGACCCCCTCTATATAGGCATTGGTATTCTGGAGGATGAAGCCTCTCACGCGCTCCGGCCGCTGCGTGAACAGGCGGAAGCCGACCGGCCCGCCATAGTCCTGCATGTAGAGAATGTAGGACTCGAGCCCGAGCACGTCGACGAGACCCGCGACATGCCGGGCGAGGTTGTCGAAGGTGTAGTCGAACTCTGCACGCGACGGCGCGTCGGAATGGCCGAATCCGATGTAGTCGGGCGCTACCAGATGGAAGCGATCGGCGAGCGCGGGGATCAGGTCGCGGAACATCTGGCTGCTGGTCGGCAGGCCATGCAGCAGCAGGATCGTCGGCGCCGTCGGGTCGCCGGCCTCGCGGTAGAAGACGTTGCGGCCGTGGACGGTCGCGGTTCGGAAGCGGGTCTGGGTGGTCATGGGGAAGCTCCTGGTCTCGGGCGGTCGGGA
Organism: Bradyrhizobium sp. SZCCHNR1015; assembly: GCF_032489875.1. Classification (NCBI taxonomy): domain Bacteria; kingdom Pseudomonadati; phylum Pseudomonadota; class Alphaproteobacteria; order Hyphomicrobiales; family Nitrobacteraceae; genus Bradyrhizobium; species Bradyrhizobium sp. SZCCHNR1015. The sequence continues at coordinate 195,714 of NZ_JAUEYW010000003.1, read as the reverse complement.
CTCGTTGGCCGCCCGTCACCCTGGTTCTATGCCTTCCAAAATCGGGCGCGAGTCGCTAGATTCGAGAAGAGGCCTCCCATTTTTTGGAAAGATACGTTGGATCGTCTGGACGCCATGGCGGTGCTGTTGGCCGCAGCCGAGGCCGGGAGTCTGTCGAAGGCCAGCCGGACGCTCGGGCTGCCGCTCGCGACGGTCAGCCGCAAGGTGGCCGAGCTCGAAGCGCATCTGAAGGCTTCGCTTCTGATCCGCTCGGCGAAGGGCCTGGAGCTGACGCCGGCGGGTCGGTCCTATGTCGCAGCGGCGCGCGCGATCCTGGAACAGGTCGCCGAGGCCGAGCGTGTCGCCAGCGGCGAATACTCCGAGCCCAAGGGCGATCTCGTGGTGACGGCGCCGATCATGTTCGGCCGGCTGCATGCGCTGCCTGTGGTGACGCGCTTCCTTGGCGCCTTTCCGGACGTGGCGGTCGATCTCGTGATGACCGATCGTGTCGCGCACTTTCTCGACGACCAGGTCGACGTCGCCCTGCGCATCGGCCAGTTGCCGGATTCGAGTTTGATCGCCACCCGGCTCGGCAGCGTCCGCCACGTCATCTGCGCCAGCCCGGATTATCTCGCCGCCAATGGCTGCCCGGCGCGGCCGGAGGATCTGGCACGGCACGGCGTGATCTCGTTCCAGAGCGTGTCGGTGCCCGGCACCTGGCCGTTCGAAGTCGACGGCGCCGAGATCCCCGCCAGCTTCCGCGCGCGCCTCGGCGTCAACACGATCGATGCGGCGATCGAAGCCGGCCTGTCGGGAGCGGGCTTGGTGCGGGCGTTGTCCTATCAAGTCGTCGATCATGTCCGCAGCGGCCGACTTCAGCTCGTGCTCGAAGCCTTCGAGCCGGCGCCGCGCCCGGTGCATCTCGTCTATGACGGCCAGACCCGGCTGCCGCTGAAGCTGCGCGCCTTCGTCGACTTCGCCGTGCCGCTGCTGCGGCAGCGGCTGGAGGAGGCGGCGATTTGAGGGACGTTTGGACGCAAAGTGGCTGCTGCAAAACACGCTGTCATCGCCCGGCTTGACCGTGCGATCCAGTGCGCGGGCAATGACAGATGTAGTCGGAGCAGCAGCATGCCTCCTTATCCTGCCATCGACCTTGGATCGCGCGGTCCCCAGCGGCCGGCCTCGACCAGGGCGATAAAGCGCTCGACGGATGCGTTGAACAGCGCCGGCTCCTCCAGGTTCAACACATGTCCGGACTTCGGGAAGAACGTTAGCCCGGACGCCGGCAGATGCTGCTTGAGAAACAAACTCGGCGCGATGCAGGCGTCGTCCTCGTCGCCGCAGATGATCAGGGCCGGGGTTGTAACGCGGCGGATGGCGTCCGTCATGGTGTAGATCGATGGCCTGCTGCCCTGGAAGCCGCGCATGGTGTTGGCCGAGCCGCGCGCGTCGTGGCGGGCGAGCGCGGCGTAGAAGTCGGCATGGCCGCGCGGGTCCTTGATGAGGAAAGGAATGCGGCCGGGGGCCTCGCGGGTGACCTTGGCGGTCTCGGCCGAGCCGAGTGTCTCGAACTGCTCGGCGGTGGCGCGGCACTGGGCGCGGAAGGCCTCGAGATGCTCGAGGCTGGAGCCCGAGCCGACGCCGGCCAGCACCATCGAGCGGATGCGATCCGGTGCGTTCAGCGCCACCTGCAGCGCGGAGTACGAGCCCATCGACAGGCCGACGAAATGGGCGCTGTCGATGCCGAGGTGGTCGAGCACGGCGATCGCGTCGGTGTAGAAATGCACGTGGCTATAGGCGTCGGGCGCGGCCGGCACGTCCGAGGGCGTGTAGCCGCGCGCGGAGTAGGCGATGCAGCGGTGGCGCCGCGCGAAGTAGCGCAGTTGCGGCTCCCAATTGGTGTGGTCGGCGGCGAACTCGTGCAGGAAGATCAGCGGCGTGCCCACGCCGGCCTCTTCAAAATAGAGGCGAACGCCATCTTTGGCCGTTGCATGGGGCATCGTCAGCTCCTCCCGTGTCGCGTGCCTGATGATGACGAGTCGCGCGATACGCGACAACGTCCCGATCGACGGCCTTGTTTTCGCCGTAACATAGACTCGGAATCACCCTCTCGTCGCCAGGCTTTTGCCGTCGATGGTCATGGTTTCGTCACAGCGCAACATTTTACGGACCTCCGCTGGCGGCTTGCAGAGGGGCCGCGCTGAGGACCAGGGGGTGCCAAGTCAGGGTACTGGGGGAAGTAACAGAAGGATTGAGTATGGTTGTGTCTACCCTTCGCCGGTCGCTTCACATCGTTGCGCTGACCATGGGTGCGGCAGTCGTCGCCGTCACCGCAACACCGGCATCGGCCCGTCCGCATCACGGCTCGGGGCATCATGCCCACCGCAGCCACGGCGGCCATCACTACGCAAGGCATCATCACCACCGGCGTTCCGTCGCCCGGCTGTCGCGCTGGGAGCGCGGCGTGGCGCGGGTGCAGGTGAGCGGCGTTGCCGATGCGCAGGCCAGCGTCATGATGCCGGGCACGGCGTCCGACGGCATGGCCTCGTCCGGCGGCTTCGGTGGCGGCAGCAGCGTCGTCTCCGCGGCGCGCAGCTACATCGGCAGCGGCAATCCGACCGGCCGGCGCAGCCTGTGGTGCGCGCGCTTCATGAACATGGTGCTGGAGCGCACCGGCCATCGCGGCACCGGCTCCGACATGGCGCGCTCGTTTGCGAGCTATGGCCAGCGCGTCTCCGGCCCGCAGGTCGGCGCGATCGCGGTGATGAGCCGCCGCGGCGGCGGTCATGTCGGCGTGGTCTCGGGCGTCGATGCCCAGGGCAATCCGATCGTCATCTCCGGCAACAACGGCAACCGCGTCCGCGAGAGCGCGGTGTCGCGCGGCCGCGTGTATGCCTATGTGATGCCGAACTGAGAGCTCGCGAACTTGAACTGATGAGGTGAGCCCTCGCGGCTCGCGCGCTCTGCGCCTCCCCCGCTTGCGGGGGAGGTCGCATCGGAGAGGCGATGCGGGTCGGGGAAGTCTGTCCTCACGAAGATTTTCGCGTGTGGCGCCCCCACCCCGGCCCTCCCCCGCAAGCGGGAGAGGGGGCGCACCGTCGATGCAGTGAGTGCTCGAACTACACCAGCCGCAGCTGCTCGACCGCGAGTTCGTCGCCGACCGCGATGTCGCCGGCTGCGATCACCTCGGCGTAGATGCCGCATTCATTGTTGCCGCGCCGGGCCATGAGCGCCGGCGGGATGTCGAGGTCGCGGGCGGCGGTGTCCGGGTCGACGTTGACGGCGGCGCAGCGGGTGGTGGTCTTGACGACCTTGAGCCGCGCCGAACCGATCCGCAGCGTTTCGCCCATCAGCGAGGTCTCGTGCCAGGCCGGCCAGCCGGCGACGTAGACATTGGCGCGGAAGCGCAGCGGATGCACGGTCGCGCCGACCAAGGTCTCGATCTCCGCGATCGAGGCGAGGTTGATGATTGAGACCACCTTGCGCGCCAGATCCGTAAAGGCGTAGCCACCGCCCGACAGCAGCCTGACCGGGCCGCGCAGCTCGTCGGCAAACTCGCGCGCGAAGAACGCCTCGATGGCGGCGCGGCCGTCGGCGCTTTCGAGGTCGCCTTGGGCGACGATCGCGCCGTCCTTGCGGATGGTGAGGATGTTGGTCGCGTCGCCGAAGTGCGTCTTGAACCCGGCCAGGCGCTCATTGCGCATCAGCATCAGATACGCCGTTTTCGGCTTCCACACCGGCGCCGCCGGATCGAAGCCGGTTGGGCCGTTTTCCAGCGCGTAGCGGCGATCGGCCGGCAGCGTTTCGCCGACCCGTAACGGGGCCGTTTGCAGTGGTTCCGGGGTAAGGCCCTTGACCGGATAGCGGCACAGGCCGGCGATGCGCGCGGGAGGGGTCTGGCTCATGCCGCCTCATAGGAGATTCCCATGGTCGCGGCCAGGGCACACGAATTTGTGAAGCGGCCCCTTCCGTTTTCGCACCGCCTTCCCACATTTCCACTCAAGCCGGGCGCAAGCCGGCGACGTCAATGGTTGCGGCGTTGATGGACGTCAACGTGCGCGGTCCGAAACCCAATGAAGATGCTGAAGCCGTGCCTTCGGGGCGTCACAGCAGGCTGAGGGAAACATCATGAATATCGACAAATATACCGAGCGCGCGCGGGGCTTCATCCAATCGGCGCAATCGCTGGCGATGCGCGACGGCCATCAGCAGTTTTCGCCGCTGCATCTGCTGAAGGTTCTGCTCGACGATAGCGAAGGCCTCGCGGGCGGTCTGATCGATCGCGCCGGCGGCAATTCGCGCGCGATTTTGAAGGCGACCGAGGACGCACTGGGCAAGCTGCCGAAAGTGTCGGGCAGCGGCGCCGGGCAGATCTATCTGTCGCCCGAGCTGGCGCGCGCCTTCGACGCGGCGGAAAAGGCGGCCGAGAAGGCCGGCGACAGTTTCGTCACGGTGGAGCGCCTGCTGCTCGGGCTGACGCTGGAGAAGAACAGCGAGACCGGCGGCATCCTCGCCAAGGGCGGCGTCACCGCGCAGAATCTCAACGCGGCGATCGAGAGCCTGCGCAAGGGGCGCACGGCCGACTCGGCGACCGCCGAGAACGCCTATGATGCCTTGAAGAAATATGCCCGCGACCTGACCCAGGCGGCGCGCGACGGCAAGCTCGATCCGGTGATCGGCCGCGACGAGGAGATCCGCCGTACGATTCAAGTGCTGTCACGGCGCACCAAGAACAATCCCGTGCTGATCGGCGAGCCCGGCGTCGGCAAGACCGCGATCGTCGAGGGCCTCGCGCTGCGCATCGTCAATGGCGACGTGCCGGAGAGCCTGAAGGACAAGCGGCTGCTGTCGCTCGATCTGGGCGCACTGATTGCGGGCGCGAAATATCGCGGCGAGTTCGAGGAGCGGCTGAAATCCGTGCTGCAGGAGGTCACGGCCGCTGAAGGCACCTTCGTGCTGTTCATCGACGAGATGCACACCCTGATCGGCGCCGGCAAGGCCGACGGTGCCATGGATGCGTCGAACCTGCTGAAGCCCGCGCTCGCCCGCGGTGAGCTGCACTGCATCGGCGCGACCACGCTCGACGAGTATCAGAAGCATGTCGAGAAGGACGCGGCGCTCGCGCGCAGGTTCCAACCGGTCTACGTCACCGAGCCCACGGTCGAGGACACCATCTCGATCCTGCGCGGCCTGAAGGACAAATACGAGCAGCATCACGGCGTGCGCATCACCGACTCCGCGCTGGTGGCGTCCGCGACCTTGTCGAACCGCTACATCACCGACCGCTTCCTGCCGGACAAGGCCATCGACCTGATGGACGAGGCGGCGGCGCGGCTGAAGATGCAGGTCGACAGCAAGCCCGAGGAGCTGGACTCGCTCGACCGCGAGATCATCCGGCTCAAGATCGAGCAGGAGGCCTTGAAGAAGGAGAGCGATCTCGGCTCCAAGACGCGGCTGCAGGCGCTGGAGAAGGAGCTCGCCGATCTCGAGGAGAAGTCGGCGGCGCTGACGTCGAAATGGAGCGCCGAGAAGGACAAGCTGTCGAACGCGCAGAAGCTCAAGAGCGAGCTGGACGGCCTGCGCATCGAGCTTGCCAACGCGCAGCGCCGCGGCGAGTACCAGAAGGCGGGCGAGCTGGCCTATGGCCGCATCCCCGAGCTGGAGAAGCAGCTCGCCGACATCGAGGCCAAGGAGAATGCCGGCGAGATGATGGAGGAGGCGGTCACCGCCAACCACATCGCGCAGGTGGTCTCGCGCTGGACCGGCGTGCCGGTCGACAAGATGCTCGAGGGCGAGAAGGACAAGCTGCTGCGCATGGAGGACTCGCTCGGCAAGCGCGTCGTCGGCCAGTTCGAGGCCGTGCATGCGGTTGCGACCGCCGTGCGGCGCTCGCGCGCCGGCCTGCAGGACCCGCACCGGCCGATGGGCTCGTTCATGTTCTTAGGCCCCACCGGCGTCGGCAAGACCGAGCTGACCAAGGCGCTCGCCGAGTATCTGTTCAACGACGAGACCGCGATGGTCCGGCTCGACATGTCCGAGTACATGGAGAAGCATTCGGTGTCGCGGCTGATCGGCGCGCCTCCCGGCTATGTCGGCTATGATGAGGGCGGGGCGCTGACCGAGGCCGTGCGCCGCCGGCCGTACCAGGTCGTCCTGTTCGACGAGATCGAGAAGGCGCATCCGGATGTCTTCAACGTGCTGCTTCAGGTGCTCGACGACGGCCGTCTGACCGACGGCCAGGGCCGCACCGTCGACTTCCGCAACACGCTGATCATCATGACGTCGAATCTCGGCTCCGAGTTCCTGGTCAACCAGCCGGAGGGCGAGGATACGTCCGAGGTCCGCGAATTGGTGATGGGTACGGTGCGGAGCCATTTCCGACCCGAGTTCCTCAACCGCGTCGACGAGATCATCCTGTTCCATCGCCTGCAGAAGAGCGAGATGGGCCGGATCGTCGAGATCCAGTTCGCCCGGCTCCAGAAGCTCCTTGAGGAGCGCAAGATCACGCTGTCGCTCGATGGCGACGCGCGCGACTGGCTCGCCGCCAAGGGCTGGGATCCGGCCTACGGTGCCCGTCCCTTGAAGCGGGTGATACAGCGCAGCGTGCAGGATCCGCTCGCCGAGATGATTCTCGCCGGCGACATCAAGGATGGCGACAACGTCGCCATCTCGTCGGAAGGCAATGTGCTGACCTTCAACGGCAAGGCGCATCGTACGGCGGAGATCGCGACGTTCGAGGCGCCGATCCCGAAGCGCAAGCTGAACTGATCTCGAACATCCGCAGCACTCAAACGGCAACGGCCCGCGCCAAGCGCGGGCCGTTTGCGTTTGGAGCATGCTGAGGGGCAGGGCTACCGATTCACCTGGATCGGGCCGGCATCGGAGATGCGCGACGCACCGGGGCCGCGGCTGGTCATCATCTGGTCGACGCGGTCGCGCTCCTTCTCGAAGCTCGCCATGATCGGGCCTTCCAGCGACCGGCCGCGCGGCAGCTTCACGCGCATCGGGTCGACGAAGCGGCCGTTGACCAGGATCTCGTAATGGACGTGCGGGCCGGTCGACATGCCGGTCGAGCCGACGAAACCGATGACCTGGCCCTGGCGCACGCGCTTGCCGGGCTCCATGCCCTTGGCAAAGGCCGACATGTGGCCGTAGGCGGTCTCGTAGCCGTTGTTGTGCTTGATGCGGATGTATTTGCCGTAGCCGCCTTCCTGGCCGACCTTCTCGAGCACGCCGTTGCCGGACGCGAAAATGGGGGTGCCATAGGCGGTGGCCCAGTCGACGCCGGTGTGCATCTTGACGAAGCCGAGGATCGGATGGCGGCGGCCGCCGAAGCCGGAGCGCATGATCGCGTTGTTGACCGGCTTGCGCACCAGGAACTTCTTCGCGCTCTTGCCGGTCTCGTCGTAATAGTCGACGACGCTGTCGTCGGGGGTCTGGAACCGGTAGTATTTCTTGGTCTCGCCGCCGACCGTCAGGGAGGTGAACAGCACCTCGGTCTTGTCGTTGTTGCCGGGTTTGTCGTCGTCGTCGCCGGCATAGAAGACGTCGAACGAATCCCCGGGCTGCACCTTGCGCTGGAAATCGACGTCGTAGGAGTAGATGCGGATCATGTCCTCGATGACCGGCGTGGGCACCTTGTTGCGCATCGCCGTCTCGTAGATGCTCTGATAGAGGCGGACACCGGTGCCGTCATCCTCCTCGTCGTTGGTGTTGTCGGCGGTCTCGGTGACCGTGTTCATGCTCTGCGCGTCGACGGCGACGTATCGTCCGAGGTCCGAAAGCGCGGCGACCGCCTCGATCATGGTGTCGTTGGCGACGATGACGCGGAACGGCTGCAGCCGGGCGCCGGGGGCAGGGCTGGATGGCGCCATCAGGATGCGCAGTTTCTCGCCTTCCTTCAGGCCGCCGTCACGGCCGCGCGGGCCGAGCTGGGCGGCGATCGCCTTGGCTTCGTCGGGCGTCGCGCCCTGGTCGCGCAGGATCGAGGCGACGGTATCGCCCTTCTTGACCAGGTGAACCCGCTCGCCGAGCGGATTGCCGCCGGTGATCTGGTCCTTGGTCTTGGGCAGCAAGGTGACATTTTCCGGCACCACCCGGGTCTCGAAGCCGGCGTAAGGATCGGGCGAGGTGCCGTCATTGGCATAGGACAGTTTCAGGTCGCCGCCTTGGACGGCCTGCGCGCCGGCCGCGTCGGCGGCGGCATTGGCAAGTGAGGCGTAGCGCACGCCGCCATTGTTGCCGCGCCAGTTCGCCGCATCACGGACCCGCATGACGATTTCGTCGAGCGCCACCGAGGTCGCGATCTTCGCCTTGGGGAGCACGGCGGCGAGATCCTTGGTCACGAATGAGACCTCGGCGTCGGGCTCGACGGCCTCGGGATTGTTCGGATCCTCGCCGGACCCCGTCTTGTCGTTGTCGGTGTCGCTCAGCAGGCGCTGGGCGTTGAAGGGCGGGATCTTGGCGGACAGATCGCTGGTCGCCATCGACAGGTTGCCCGAGATCCGGACGTAGGGACGGACCCGGATCAGCTCGCGCGAACCCGCGCGGGTCACGGTCGATATGCGCACCACGTTGCGCGCTGCGGCGGCTTCGCTCGGCGGGGGCAGGCGGTCGCTCTTGCGCAAGGTGGCGACGCGGTCGTTGGCGCCGAAGGCGCCGCGCAGCGCGCTTTCCATCCGCTCCGGCATGCGCGCGAAGGTCATTTCGCCATCGAGCGACGCAAAAACGGCGCCGCCGATGAGGGCTGCGCCGCACAGACCAGTCAGAATCGTACCGGAGAACCATTGCACGGAGACGCGGCGGCGATCGATCACCGCGGCTTCGGAGCCATCGACCGATAGCGGCGGCTCATGACCGAGATCGATCATGCCGATCTCGCGTCCGTACCCCCCGCGTGACGTCCGATGGCTCAACCTTCGTCCCCCAAGTTCAAAGTCAGCACCGAGATCACTCAGCTGCCGGTTGGCTTAACGTCCAAGACAAACGGCTCGGAATGATGGCGCGCTTCTGTCGGTTCGAGACTCTCTGGCCCGAAAGCCGGACTCCACGAACCGCTATTGTTCTTCAGGATCTCTCGATGTCGTCTCGGCCGTATCAGGCGAAGGGCTCGCCGCTTCCTTGATCTGGATCATCCTTGAATCGATGGCAGTCCCCGCTGGACCCAAATCAACCCAGGTCGATGCTTAACAAATCGTCGCAGGATTGTGGCCCAAGTGGGGCACGAAGTCCGCAAGAAATCGGGGTTCTCCTGCTGTCCGGAAAAAAATGATTCGATGCGACGATTTGTTGACATTGGGCGTTGACACCCCGATCGGCCCCCCCTATAAACCCGATCACTGAGCGCGGCGCCGCTTCGGGACACACCGAGGCGAGCATTCGCGCCAATATTGCTCCTCACTTTCGTTGAGTGATGCACAACCGGTAAAACCCGGTTGCTCATCGACGTCGAAAAAGGGTGGGCGACCCCTCCACATGAGGGTGGGACCGAGGTCCCGGGCTGTTTGACAAGTGAAGATGAAGAAAGAGAAACGTGGACGGCGGAGTCCTTGCGGGTCTCGGGATTGAGGGCTTCGGCTTTTGGTTCTGAGATCGGACGAGAAGACTTCGGCGGACAATGTTTCAAAGGTAACACCATGGTTTTCGCGCTGTGAAGCGTGGAGATCGATTGGTGGGACCTCGTCAAACGTTGTGATCAGCCGGTTCAAAGCTTCAAGTTCAACTTGAGAGTTTGATCCTGGCTCAGAGCGAACGCTGGCGGCAGGCTTAACACATGCAAGTCGAGCGGGCGTAGCAATACGTCAGCGGCAGACGGGTGAGTAACGCGTGGGAACGTACCTTTTGGTTCGGAACAACACAGGGAAACTTGTGCTAATACCGGATAAGCCCTTACGGGGAAAGATTTATCGCCGAAAGATCGGCCCGCGTCTGATTAGCTAGTTGGTGGGGTAATGGCCCACCAAGGCGACGATCAGTAGCTGGTCTGAGAGGATGATCAGCCACATTGGGACTGAGACACGGCCCAAACTCCTACGGGAGGCAGCAGTGGGGAATATTGGACAATGGGGGCAACCCTGATCCAGCCATGCCGCGTGAGTGATGAAGGCCCTAGGGTTGTAAAGCTCTTTTGTGCGGGAAGATAATGACGGTACCGCAAGAATAAGCCCCGGCTAACTTCGTGCCAGCAGCCGCGGTAATACGAAGGGGGCTAGCGTTGCTCGGAATCACTGGGCGTAAAGGGTGCGTAGGCGGGTCTTTAAGTCAGGGGTGAAATCCTGGAGCTCAACTCCAGAACTGCCTTTGATACTGAAGATCTTGAGTTCGGGAGAGGTGAGTGGAACTGCGAGTGTAGAGGTGAAATTCGTAGATATTCGCAAGAACACCAGTGGCGAAGGCGGCTCACTGGCCCGATACTGACGCTGAGGCACGAAAGCGTGGGGAGCAAACAGGATTAGATACCCTGGTAGTCCACGCCGTAAACGATGAATGCCAGCCGTTAGTGGGTTTACTCACTAGTGGCGCAGCTAACGCTTTAAGCATTCCGCCTGGGGAGTACGGTCGCAAGATTAAAACTCAAAGGAATTGACGGGGGCCCGCACAAGCGGTGGAGCATGTGGTTTAATTCGACGCAACGCGCAGAACCTTACCAGCCCTTGACATGTTTGGGACCGGTCGCAGAGACGTGACCTTCTCTTCGGAGCCCGAAACACAGGTGCTGCATGGCTGTCGTCAGCTCGTGTCGTGAGATGTTGGGTTAAGTCCCGCAACGAGCGCAACCCCCGTCCTTAGTTGCTACCATTTAGTTGAGCACTCTAAGGAGACTGCCGGTGATAAGCCGCGAGGAAGGTGGGGATGACGTCAAGTCCTCATGGCCCTTACGGGCTGGGCTACACACGTGCTACAATGGCGGTGACAGTGGGAAGCTAAGGGGCAACCCTTCGCAAATCTCAAAAAGCCGTCTCAGTTCGGATTGGGCTCTGCAACTCGAGCCCATGAAGTTGGAATCGCTAGTAATCGTGGATCAGCACGCCACGGTGAATACGTTCCCGGGCCTTGTACACACCGCCCGTCACACCATGGGAGTTGGCTTTACCTGAAGGCGGTGCGCTAACCAGCAATGGAGGCAGCCGACCACGGTAGGGTCAGCGACTGGGGTGAAGTCGTAACAAGGTAGCCGTAGGGGAACCTGCGGCTGGATCACCTCCTTTCTAAGGATGGCTCTTCAGCATGATCTTCGGATCGACTGGTCTTCGGACCTGTCAGCTATCGAGCTGTTTTAGAAACATCAGGGGCCATCAAGATCGCCAGATCTTGCTTGAGCTCCATTGGCGGGATTTCGCCGTCTTCGTTTCTCTTTCTTCGCGGACGAACACGCTGCCTGGGGCTGCGCGGTTGCTGCTTTTGCTCTGTAGGCTTGGCCTCTAGGGGTAGGGCAGTGACGAGCTTCGAGCGTTAGGGCTTGTAGCTCAGTTGGTTAGAGCGCGCGCTTGATAAGCGTGAGGTCGGAAGTTCAAGTCTTCCCAGGCCCACCAGCCTTCGCGCCTCACGGCGCTTCGGCTCGGCAAGCCAGAAGATGCGCGAAGGCTGTCGCGCCGTAGCCCAGTTGGGCGAAGGCGGACTGGTCAACGCGAGCTTCGGCTAGTTATCGTCTCGACGATCGCGCTGCTGCATTCGTCTTTCCGAGTATGGGGCCTTAGCTCAGCTGGGAGAGCGCGTGCTTTGCAAGCATGAGGTCGTCGGTTCGATCCCGACAGGCTCCACCAGCCTTCGCAGGCTACGCCTGCTTCGGCTCGGCAAGCCAGAGTGCAGCGAAGGCTGCCGCGCCGGAGCCCACTTGGGCGGAGGCGGGCTATCGTTAGCGTGTTCAAATTCGTCCGCGAGACAACATTTCGCATTGTCTGGTCCTCACCGGGACTACAGGCAACTGCGGGTTATCTGACATCGTGAAGAGGAGATCGATCCGAGTTGGGTCGTGCAATGAGCGCCACCGCGCAAGCGGTCAGCGTTCGACTTTGCACCGACGCCTTCACTATCTCCGGGTCATTTCGGCGCAGGCTGGAAGCTGTGAAGCATCCTGTCTGTTGTAAATGACTCTGTTCGCTGCGCTTGACCGCACGGCGATCGGTTCGATCTTAAGAAGCAAGCTGGTCTTTCTAATCAGTGTCCTCGCTGTCTCTAACGCCGGTCCTTCGGGGCAGGTGAGAGCAGTGAACATTCTGCCGAGTGTGTGGGCATTGATAATGAGAGCAATCAAGTGCCTTAAGGGTGTTCGGTGGATGCCTTGGCGCTGAGAGGCGATGAAGGACGTGCTACGCTGCGATAAGCCGTGGGGAGCTGCGAAGAAGCTTTGATCCGCGGATTTCCGAATGGGGAAACCCACCTTCGATAGCCGGAACTCCAAGACCTCGAGTCTTGGTGTTCGATTGGGAGACCGAGAGAATTCAAGGCCGTGAGGTTTTGGATTTCCGGTTATCAAGAGAAGGTATGAGACTTCTGAATACATAGGAGGTTTCAAGCAAACCCAGGGAACTGAAACATCTAAGTACCTGGAGGAAAGGACATCAACCGAGACTCCGCTAGTAGTGGCGAGCGAACGCGGACCAGGCCAGTCATGAATGTAAGCCAACCAGAACCTGTCAGGAAAGCAGGGCCTCAGAGGGTGATAGCCCCGTATGGGTAATGCGAACATTCATGCTCGAGTAAGGCGGGACACGTGCAATCCTGTCTGAACATGGGGGGACCACCCTCCAAGCCTAAGTACTCCTCAGCGACCGATAGTGAACCAGTACCGTGAGGGAAAGGTGAAAAGCACCCCGACGAGGGGAGTGAAATAGACCTGAAACCGGACACCTACAAACAGACGGAGCCCAAGATGCGTTCTGGGTGACGTCGTACCTTTTGTATTATGGGCCAGCGACTTAATTTAACGAGCAAGCTTAAGCCGATAGGCGTAGGCGTAGCGAAAGCGAGTCTGAATAGGGCGTCAAGTTCGTTGTATTAGACCCGAAACCTAGTGATCTAGCCATGAGCAGGTTGAAGGTGAGGTAACACTCACTGGAGGACCGAACGGGTGCCTGTTGAAAAAGGCTCCGATGACTTGTGGTTAGGGGTGAAAGGCCAATCAAACTGGGAAATAGCTGGTTCTCCGCGAAAGATATTTAGGTATCGCCTCGGACGAATACCTCAGGGGGTAGAGCACTGGATGGGCTAGGGGGACTTACCGTCTTACCAAACCC
>NZ_JAUEYW010000003.1:0-177500 GCF_032489875.1 Bradyrhizobium sp. SZCCHNR1015 | reverse complement strand
CTGCTCGATCGGCTCGATCATGCGCGGATGCGCGGCCAGCACGCGGAAGGCGCCGTTGTAGAGGTGGGCGGCAAACGCCGTGCGCGGCGCGCCGCTCTTCTCGCGCCAGACCTCGGGCCTGTCGGCGGCATAGATCGCCTCCGCCTCGCGGGCGAGGAACGCGGTCTCCTCCGGGCCGAACAGCTCGGGCAGGAACAGCCAGCCCTCGCGATTGAAGAATGCAATCTGCTCCGGCGTCAGCTTCATGGCCTTCTCCCTCGCCTTGGTTTCCACGGATGAGGCGCCCGCTCTTTGCGCCGGGCTGCCCCTGTGCCGTGCTCCCATCCTTTCGGCCTGCCGATGGGCATCACGGCGCTTCCGCTGTCGACATTGGCAGAATCCGGGTGGATCGCAACATTCTCCAAGCCTAATTTGACTGGCAGATGATACGGGGCAGAGCGGCGATGGAGTCCGTCATGTCAGAGCACAGCTTTGCGATTTTCGAAACCGCGATCGGCCCTTGCGCGATCGCATGGGGAGCGCGCGGCATCAATGCGGTGCAACTGCCGATGGGCGGCGTCGCGCAGATCCGCATCCGGATGCAGCAGCGTTACGACGGCATCGGCGAGGCCGACCCGCCGCCGCATGTGCGGCGCACCATCACGCGGATCACGGCGCTGCTTGCCGGAGAGCCGGATGATCTCAGCGATGTCGACCTCGATCTCGACGGCGTCAGCGCGTTCCAGCGCGGCGTCTACGAGATTGCGCGCCGGATCCCGCCGGGCCGGACCCTGACCTACGGCGATATCGCCAAGCAGCTCGGCGGAGTCGAGCTGTCACGCGAGGTCGGCCAGGCACTGGGGCGCAACCCGTGCCCGATCGTGGTGCCCTGCCATCGCGTGCTGGCGGCGGGCAACAAGCCGGGCGGCTTCTCCGCCAATGGCGGTGTCGAGACCAAGCTGAAGATGCTGGCGATCGAAGGCGCCGCCGTGAACTATACGCCGAGCCTGTTCGATTGATGCGAAAGCGCGCGGCGGACGCCAGGCTCGGGCGTCAGACCGCCTCGCAGGCGAAGGCACTGCCCTTGCGCCTGATGCGGCCGACCGAGGGCGACGGGAAATGCGCCGTGCAGCACAGCGTCGCGGTGTCGCAATAACGCTCCAGGAACGTTCGTCGCGTGACAGCCGCCTGTTTCGGGTCGACGTCGAACTTCGGTGACAGTTCGGGAAGCCCGAGCTGCAACGGCGTGTGGATCAGGTCGCCGGCGAACACCGCGTCGTCTCGGCCCTTGCCCACGGCGATTGCGACATGGCCGGGCGTATGCCCCGGCGTCGGCAGCAGGCGGATATGATCGCCGATCGAGAATTCGTCGCCGACGATGTCGGCGCGCTTGGCCTCGACCACCGGCAGCACGCTGTCGGCGAATGGAGGCACCTCGGCCTTGGCGTTCTGCGCCACCCAGTAGTCATATTCGCGCTGCGCGAAGACGTAGCGCGCATTCGGAAAGGTCGGCACCCAGCGGCCATTGTCGAGCCGCGTGTTCCAGCCGACATGATCGGTGTGCAGATGGGTGCACATCACGACGTCGATGTCGTCGACCGAGACGCCGGCGGCTGCGAGCGCCCGCATATAGCTGTCGTCGCTCTTCATGTTCCAGACCGGCCGCGCGCGCGGCTTGTCGTTGCCGATGCAGCTGTCGATCAGGATGGTGTGATGAGGCGTCCTCACCACGTAGGACTGAAAGCACAGGATCAGCGTGTCCTGCGCATCGAGCGCGCCGGCCGCCTGCAGCGCGCTGCGCTCTGCCGCCAGCATCTCCGGCGTCAGCTCCGGAAACATCTCGCGCGCCGGCAGGAACGTGGTTTCCTGCTCGATGATGCGATGAATGGTCGTGTCTGCAACCGAGAATGACAGCGTCACGGCAGCTCCTGTTCGGGGATCAAGCCGCCGGCGGCACCGAGATCTTCACCGATTCGCGTTCGAGCATCTTGTTATGGAACGCGTCGAGCGCCGGAAACGCCTTGCGCCAGCCGCAATCGGCGAAGCGGAAATCGGCATAGCCGAGCACGCAGACGAGGCCGATCGCGGCGACGTCGAACGGGCGCGTCATCAGGTCGCTCTGCGCATTGAAGCGCGCCATGCCCATCCAGGCTCTGTTCCAGTGGTCGTCGGACCAGGCCCGCCAGCGCAGACCCTCCGGGCGCACCAACGCCTCGTAGCGGCACAGCAGCATGGAATCGAGCATGCCCTGCAGCATCGAATGCTCGCTCTTGACCTTCCAGCGCGACGGGCCGGAGGCGGGGATCAGCTTGTTGCCGCCGGCGAGCTCGTCGAGATATTCGACGATCACGTAGGAATCCAGGATGACGTCGCCATTGTCGAGGATCAGCACCGGCAGCTTCTTCAGCGGCGTGATCTTCGAATATTCCTCGTTGGCCTGGCCCGGCACCACGGCTGCAGGCGCGAACTCGATTTGATCGATCAGGCCGAGCTCGATGGCGGCGATGCGCACCTTGCGGGCGAACGGCGAGGCTGGCGAGAAGGTGAGTTTCATCGGCGTCTTCCTGTTGGCTCGATGCGGATTGTTATCCGTCATTGCGAGGAGCGAAGCGACGAAGCAATCCAGAGCCGCGCGTGACGCCCTGGATTGCTTCGCTTCGCTCGCAATGACGGTGTTCTGGGCTCAGACCTCGATGATCTCCTGGCGCTGCTCGCCGAGGCGCTCGATGCCGAGCGTGACGACGTCGCCGACGTTGAGGAAGGTCGGCGGCTTCATTCCCATGCCGACGCCGGGAGGCGTGCCGGTGGTGACGATGTCGCCGGGCAGCAGCGTCATGAACTGCGAGACGTAGGAGATGCACTTGGCCATCGAGAAGATCATCGTCGCGGTGGTGCCGGTCTGGCGGCGCTGGCCGTTGACGTCGAGCCACATCGACAGGTTCTGCACGTCCGGGATCTCGTCCTTGGTGACGAGCCACGGGCCGACCGGACCGAACGTGTCGTGCGACTTGCCCTTGGTCCACTGGCCCAGGCGCTCGATCTGGAAGTTGCGCTCGGAGACGTCGTTGCAGATGGTGTAGCCGGCGACGTGGTTGAGCGCCTCGGCCTCCGAGACGTATTTGGCGCGGGTGCCGATGATCGCGGCGATCTCGACCTCCCAGTCGAGCTTGGTGGAGCCGCGCGGCTTCTCGACCTGGTCATAGGGACCGCACAGCGCGGTGTTGGCCTTCAGGAAGAAGATCGGCTCGGCCGGGATCGGGTTGCCGGTCTCCTTGGCGTGGTCGGAGTAGTTGAGGCCGATCGCGACGAATTTCGAGATGCCGGTCACGGGGGCGCCGAGCCGCGGCTTGCCGGCGACGGCGGGCAGGGAGGCCGGATCGAGCGCGGCGAGCTTCTTCAGGGACTCCGGCGCATAGGCCGCACCGTCGAGGTCCTTCACATGCGCGGACAGGTCGCGCAGCTGGCCGGATGCATCGATCAGGCCCGGCTTTTCCGCGCCCTTCTCGCCGTAGCGAACAAGCTTCATTGGTTTCTCTCCCTCAATTCCTTGGTATTCCAGAGCCCTGTCATGGAGCATGGCGGGGCGAAATTCAACCTCGCGGGCTATGCGCTGCCGCGGCCCGGCACTGCCTGGAAGCGGAAGGTGGCGCCGTTGCGCCGGATATGGCCGGCATCGAAATGGCCGCCGATCACCAGCGCCTCAGTGTCGGCGAAGCGCGAGAACAGCGCCCGGCGCGTGGCGGCCGCCTGCGCCGGATCGGAATCGACCGTCGAACTCCAATCGAGATGCGCCATCTGGCAGGGATGGTGGGCGACGTCCCCGGTCAGCACGGCCTCCGCTCCCTCCGAGCGGATGTGCAGGCTGACATGACCCGGGCTGTGCCCCGGCGTCGGGATCAGCGTGATTTCGTCGGTGATCACATCCTCGCTTCCGACGAGCTCCGCGCGTCCGGCCGCGACGATCGGCTGGACGGAATCGGCGAAGGTCGCGGTCTCGTCGGCGGCCTCGCTGTGATCGCGCCAATGCTCATATTCCGCGCGGCCGAAGACATAGCGCGCATTGGGAAAGGTCGGCCCCCAGCGGCCGTCGACCAGCTTCGTATTCCAGCCGACGTGGTCGACGTGGAGATGCGTGCAGATCACCATGTCGATGCTCTCAGGCGGAAAGCCGGCCGCGCTTATCGTCTCGAGGAAGGGCATGGTCCGGTTGTTCCAGATTGGCACGCTGCGGCCCTGCTTGTCGTTGCCGAGCCCGGTGTCGACCACGATCCGCATCGTCGGTGTTTCCAGCACCAGGGTGTGGATCGACATCTTCAGCCGACCTTCATCGGTCGCAAAATCGGGCGTGAGCCAGGACAGCTCGCGGATCGTCTCGGGTGTTGCCTGCGGCAGGATGAAGCGGGTGCCGCCGACGGTCTCCAGCTCGACGAATTTGGTGATCCTGACCCGGCCGATCGTCCAAGACATGCGCGCTTCCTCGTCTTATTCTTGATGCCGGTAACGATGCCGCGCGGCTTGTTCCGGCGCAATGGATCAACTGCCCGGAACAGGCGTTGCTGCAGTCCGTCCATGAGGAGAACGCCATGCCAGAGCTGACGATATCGCCCGAGAAGGTTGCCTTCCTGATCGAAAAGGCGCGCGAGTTCGACGTCAAGGAGCAGGCGACCGATGAGGATTCCGGCTCGAATGCCGCCGATGACGACATGGTCGACGTGCTCCAGGACAGCGGCGATGATCCCGTGGTGCGCGAGATCACCGGCTTCATCAACGCGATGACCGAGGACGAGCAGACCGATCTCGTCGCCTTGATGCGGCTCGGTCGCGGCGACGGCGATATCGACGAGTGGGACGAGCTGCGCCGCGAGGCCGCCGGCCAGCGCGACCGCCACACCGCGCGCTATCTGCTGGGCGAGCCGATGCTCGGCGACCTGCTGGCCGAGGGCCTCGATGCGTTCGGCATCGACTGGACCGAAGGCCGCACCACGGCGGATTCGTCGAGCCCGAGCCAGCGCGACGAGGACGAGATCACGAAGCGGTAGGTCTTTGCAGATCAGGGCAGGTAACTACTACGCAATAGTGACCGCAGGCTTTCCAGCTAAGAGTCGAGCGCTCTCCGCGACGCCGGTGCGCTCCCTCTCCCCGTTCTTCACGGGGAGAGGGGTGGGGTGAGGGGCAGCCGCCATTGGCGCTAACTTACCAAATTAACGCTTGGTATTCTCGTTTTCTTGGCGGCTCTCGGAGATGGCGTTGAATGTTCCGCGCAGCGGCCCGCAACGTTTGCACGTCGGGTTTGGGGATGACGGCGTCGACGAGGGCCTCGACGATCAAGCGCAATAGGCGCCAGACGCCGTTCTTCACGCGGCCTCCCGGCGGGGAGAGTCACCGAGATGTTCCGCGATGAGCGGCTCGGTCAGCAGCGCCAGCAGAAGATGACAGAGGATGTGCGCTCTCGCACTCCTGGGATCCTCGCCCGGTGGTCGCGCGAGGCCGATACTGCTCTTGAGATGCTTGAAGGCGATCTCGATGCGCCACCGCAATCGATAGAGGCTGCTGATTGCTGGAAGTGGATATTCATCGCGATCGAGCGAGGTGATGATGATGACCCATTCGGCCGCGACCAACGTCTCGGGCTGCAGCTTGCGGCCCATGTCTCGTGCCCGGCGCGTGATCTTTTCGATCGTGGCATCGCGCGCCTGCTTCGGCTTTCGGATCGCCACCAGACGTAATGCGATAGGCTCTTTCGCCGAAGCCTTGATCCAGACGGGCCGATCAACCAGTCCCTTGCCACGCGACTTTTTTAGCAGAGCAATGAGATCGAGACGGTTCGCGTCGGCGTCGAGCCAACGAGCGCCATTCCATTTGGCGCGCACTACGATATCAGCGCTTTCAGCAAGCACCTTGGCGACCCGATCGGGCTGCAGATAGGCACGATCGCCGACGCGAATTTCGCCCGGCACGACACCGGCGCGATCGATGACCTCGCCCTCGCTCTCATCCGTCAGTTCGAAGGCGGTAAAGCGTTCGCTCGCCAGATCGAAAGCTGAATGTATCCGCCATACGCCGCCGGATTCGCGATCATTGCGGCCGGCTTTTGCCACCGCCGTGGCATCCACAAGACGGACCGGTCGGCCTTTCGCCGCGGCCAGGCAGGTCTCACCTGCGCTCCCAACGAGCAGCCGGCTGACCAGTTGTTCGAGCCAATCCGCCGAGTTGCGTAGCCGCTTGAGAAGCGCGACATTCGACAATGAAGCAAGTCCCATCGCCTCAGCCCATGCGGCGGTCAATCGCAGCCCGCGCGTCCCCCAACAATACGCGAGCACCAGCCGCAGCTGATCCACGGCACATTCGACCTTGCGGGCTCGTTTGAAAGCCCCAAATTCCCGAGCCTCATGCTCAAGCAGGTCAGCGCCGCCCAACCGAGCGATAGTGCGCAGCCATTCGGCGTTCGAAAGCGATTCGTCAGTCACTCGACCGAGGAATCATCCATTTCCGGCAGCAAAATGGTAAGTTAGCGCCAATGGGGGCAGCCGCACGGGAGGTGTCAGAGGGCAAACGCTCGGGGAGTGTTCGTGGTGAGGCCTGTACCCCCTTCACCCGGATCGCATCTGGCGATGCGATCCGACCTCTCCCCGCACGCGGGGAGAGGCGCAGAGCGAGCGAGTCGCGAGAGACCTCTGCACTCCAACGTTTCCCGCAATACGCCGCTTAAAGCGTGCCCGGAAACGCGCCGCCGTCGAGCAAAATGTTCTGCCCGGTGATGTAGCCGGCCTTGGCGCCGCACAGGAAGGCGCAGGCGAGGCCGAACTCTTCGGGATCGCCGAAGCGGCCGGCGGGATTGGTCTTGGCGCGGTCGGCCAGGATCTGCTCCGGCGTGACGCCGCGCTTTTCGGCTTCGCCCTTTGCCGTGGAGAGCAGGCGGTCGGTCTCGAACGGCCCCGGCAGCAGCGCATTGATGGTGACGTTGTTGATCACGGTCTTGCGCGACAGGCCGGCGACGAAGCCGGTGAGGCCGGCGCGGGCGCCGTTGGAGAGGCCGAGAATGTCGATCGGCGCCTTCACCGCGGCCGAGGTGATGTTGACGATGCGGCCGAACTTGCGCGCCATCATGCCGTCGACGGTCGCCTTGATCAGCTCGATCGGCGTCAGCATGTTGGCGTCGAGCGCCTTGATCCAGTCGTCGCGGGTCCAGTTGCGGAAATCGCCGGGCGGCGGGCCGCCGGCGTTGTTGATCAGGATGTCCGGGTCCGGGCAGGCCTTCAGCACCGCGGCGCGGCCTTCCGGCGTGGTGATGTCGCCCGCCACTTCCGTCACGGTGATGCCGGGGTTGGCCGCGCGGATCTCGGCCGCGGTCTTGGCCAGCGCCTCGGCGCCGCGCGCCGTGATCGTGATATGCACGCCCTCATTGGCGAGCGCGATGGCGCAGGCCCGGCCCAAACCCTTGCTGGAGGCACAGACGATGGCGCGGCGGCCCTTGATCCCGAGATCCACGATTGATCACTCCGATATGTCAGTGAGGCTGAAAGGAAGATGGGCGCATTCTAGCCAACGGCATTGCCGCTGATAAGAGCAGCCGGCCTGTGCCGAATTGCATGGCTCGCTATGACGGGAGAGGCGCCGCCGGGTCGGTCAGATGCGCCGTTCCTGCTTCAGCCGGTCGATCAGGCTTGCGACCTCCGGAGGCAGCGAGCGGAATCCCTTTGCGCCTGCGAGCGAGAGCATCGGACGCAGGCGTGATCCGTCGAGGAAGCGCGGCTGGCGCTCGGGAGGAACGATCCTGTCGAACACCAGCACCAGCGTGGTCGCGACCATGCCGGTGCGGACCGCACCCAGCAGCGCGCCGCCGAGCCGGTCGCCAAAGCCGGCCTCGGAACCTATCGCCTCGTCGAGCAGGATGCGACCGATCTTGCCCAGCGCCATGCCGATCACGACGAAGGCGGCGAAGAACTGCAGCCAGTTCTGGGCCAGCGGAGTGCCGTGCGCGTCTTGCAGCTGCGGGCTCATCGCTGCGACCGCCCCCATCGCCAGCGGCATCGCGAGCAGATAGGCCAGAATCGTGATGGCGCTGCGCAACAGCCCGGTCGAGAAGCCGCTGTAGACGGCAACCATCAGTGCGGCACAAGCGGCGAGGTCGAAAGCGTTCATGGTTGCTCCGCCGCGGTTGTAGGCCGCGCCCGGTAAACGATTCCGGTTTGCGCTGCTTCAAATCGTCTGTATCAATGCGCCGCAACAAATGAGCAAATCGTGGGAGGAACCATGTCCGAGCTGTTCGACGTCAGCCGCGAGGTGATCCTGATCACCGGCGCGAGCCAGGGTCTCGGGCGGCAGTTCGCCCGGGTTCTATCGGCGCATGGCGCCGCCGTCGCGCTCGCGGCACGCCAGACCGGCAAGCTCAAGGCGCTGGAGGCGGAGATCAGGGCGAGGGGCGGTCGCGCTGCCGCCGTGGAGATGGACGTGACGAGCATGGCGTCGATCGCCAGGGGCATGGACGCCGCCGAGGCCGCGCTCGGGCCCGTCACGGTGCTGATCAACAATGCCGGCATCGCCGTGGAGAAGCTCGCGGTCGAGCAGAGCGAGGCGGATTGGGACGCCGTGATCGGCGCCAATCTCAAGGGCGCCTATTTCGCCGCAACCGAAGCGGCGCGGCGCATGGCCGCGCGCAAGGCCGGCGGCAACATCATCAACATCGCCTCGGTGCTCGGCTTCAGCGTCGTGAAGTTCATCTCGCCCTATGCGATCTCCAAGGCCGGCGTGGTACAGGCGACCAAGGCGCTCGCGCTGGAGCTCGCGGCGAGCGGCATCCGCGTCAACGCACTGGCGCCGGGCTACATCGACACCGACATCAATCACGAGGTCTGGGAGACGCCGGCGGGCGAGAAGCTGATCAAGCGCATCCCGCAGCGGCGCGTCGGCCATGAGAGCGACCTCGACGGCGCGATCCTGCTGCTGGCGTCCAACGCTTCGCGCTACATGACCGGCAGCGTGGTGACGGTGGACGGCGGCTTCCTGCTGACGTGAGGCCCGGCTGATCCGCAGGTCGATTTCCCACGATGGCGAGCGGTCTCAGCCCTTCAGCTCGTCCTTGATCATGTCGGCGGCCTTCTCGCCGATCATGATCGTCGGCGCATTGGTGTTGCCGCCGATCAGGGTCGGCATGATCGAGGCGTCGACCACGCGCAGGCCGGACGTTCCGTGCACCTTCAATTCGGGATCGACCACGGCGAGCGGATCGTCGACGCCCATCTTGCAGGTGCCGACGGGATGATAGACCGTATCGACGCGGGCTCGCAGGATGGCGCGGATGTCGTCGTCGGTCCTGACATCCGAGGTGAACAGGTCACGCGTGGCGAGGCTGCGCATGGCCGGCGTCTCCATCAGCCGCAGCGTCGTCTTGTAGCCGGCGACCATGGTCTCGACATCGTCGGCCTCGCCGAGGAAGTTCGGATCGATCAACGGCGGCGCCAGCGGATCGGCACTCTTCAGTCCCACCGTGCCGCGGCTCTTCGGCCGGAGCAGACAGAAGTGGCAGGAGAAGCCGTTGCCGTGGCGCTTGCGGCCGTGATCGTCGGTGACGGCCATGCCGAAATGCAGCTGGATGTCGGGCACGTCGAGATCAGGCCGCGTCTTCAGGAAGCCGCCGCATTCGGCGAAATTCGAGGTCAGGACGCCGCGGCGCTCGCGGCGATATTGGCCGATGCCCGCCAGCAGCCGGCGCAGGCCTTTCGGCGACAGCGAGGAGAAGTTGGGGTTGTCGGAGGTGTAAGCGAAGATGAAATCTGGATGGTCCTGCAGGTTCTGTCCGACGCCGGGCAGATGATGGATGCTGGCGATGCCGAGCCGCGCCAGCGCGCTTGCATCTCCGACGCCGGAGAGCATCAGCAATTGCGGGGTCTGGAACGCGCCGGAGGCGAGGATCACTTCGCGGCGGCAGCGGATCTCCTTGACGTCCTTGCCCTGGCGATACTTGACGCCGACGGCGCGCTTGCCCTCGAACAGGATCATCGACGCATGGGCCGAGGTCTCGACGCGCAGGTTGCTGCGGCTGCCGATGTGCGGCTGGATGTAGGCCCGTGCCGCGCTCCAGCGCTCGCCATTGGCTTGCGTGACCTGATAGAGGCCGAGCCCTTCCTGCGTCTCGGCATTGAAGTCGTCGCGGACCGGAAACTGCGCTTCGCGCGCCGCCTGGAGAAAGATGTCGTGCACGGGATTGTCGGTGCGCAGCCGGTTGACCGGCAGCGGTCCCGATTGGCCGTGATATGCGCCGTTGAACTCGGCATTGTTCTCGGCGCGCTTGAAGTAGGGCAGCACGTCGTCATACGACCAGCCGGTATTGCCGAGGGAAGCCCAATGATCGTAGTCGGCGCGATGGCCGCGGATGTAGACCATGGCATTGATCGCCGAGGAGCCGCCGAGTCCGCGGCCGCGCGGCTGATAGCCGATGCGCCCGTCGAGGCCCTTCTGCGGCACGGTGGTGAAGGACCAGTTGTTGACGGGGCCCGCGACCATCAGGAACAGCATGTAGGGCGTGGTCACGATCCAGTTGTCGTTGCGTCCGCCGGCGTCCAGCAGCGCCACGGACGTCGCCGGATCCTCCGACAGGCGGCCGGCAACCGTTGCGCCGCCGCTGCCGCCGCCCACGACGATGAAATCGACCTCGTCCGTCACGCATCTCTCCCTGACGTTGTTTGCTTGTTGTTTGAATGTCATTCCGGGGCGGCGCCGTGCGCGGATGGCGAAACCATCGTCGCGGAGTCCGCTCCCGAAATGATGATTGACTGGCTAGGACAGGAATCGCAGCAGCTTTTCGATCCGGGCGATGCTGGCGCCGTAAGGTGGATAGAGATCCTTCATCCGGTTGAAGGGCGAGCGGTAGAACACCGGCTTCAGCTTGCTGAAGCTGTTGAAGCCCCATTCGCCGTGATAGTGGCCGATGCCGGAGGCGCCGACGCCGCCCATCGGCTGATTCATCTGCGCAAAATGCAGAAGGCAGTCGTTGATGGTGACCCCGCCGGAGACGGTGCGCGCCAGCACCGCGTCGCGCGCCGCCGCGTCGCTGCCAAACCAGTACAGCGCAAGCGGCCGGTCGTGGGCATTGATGTGGCGGATGACGTCGTCGGATTGCCGATAGGGCATGATCGGCAGCAGCGGGCCGAAGATCTCCTCCTGCATGATCGCCATGTCCGCGCTCGCACCCGTCACGATCGTCGGCGGAAACTTCCGCAGTTTCTTCCAGGCCGGATCCTCCGGGCTGGTCGTGCTCAGCGTCCTGGCGCCGCGCGCGATCGCGTCGCGCAGCAATCCTTCCAGCCGGGCATAGTGCCGCTCGGAGATGATCGACGTGTAGTCGGCATTGGCCGGGTTGGTGCCGAACATCCGCAGCATGTGCCGGTGCAGCTTGCTCGCGAACGCGTCCGCGTGCTGCTCGGGCACGAACACGTAGTCCGGCGCGATGCAGGTCTGGCCGGCGTTGAGCAGCTTGGCATAGGCGATACGCTCGGCGGCCTCGTCGATGTTGGCGGAGGCGTCGACGATGGTCGGTGACTTGCCGCCGAGCTCGAGCGTCACCGGGGTCAGGTTGCGCCCGGCGGCCTCGGCGACGATGCGGCCGACGCGGGTCGAGCCGGTGAAGACCAGATGATCGAACGGCAGCCCGGCAAAGGCCTCCGCGACGCCGTCCTCGATGCCGGTGACGGTGAGCTGGGCCGGATCGAAATTCGCCGCGATGAGCTCCTTGAGCAGCGCGGAGAAGTGCGGCGTCAGCTCGCTCGGCTTGATCATGACCCGGTTGCCGGCGGCGAGCGCGCCGATTGCCGGGGCCAGAGTCAGCTGCAGCGGGTAGTTCCAGGGCGCGATGATGCCGACCACGCCGAGCGGCTGCGGCATCAGGCGGTTGCGCGCCGGCCAGAACTGCAGCGCGGTGGCGATGCGTCGCGGCGCCATCCAGCGCGGCAGCGCCTTGAGCGTGTGCCTGATCTCAGCCTGCAGGAACAGCGTCTCGGCAATCGTCGTCTCGACCGCGCAGCGGTGGCCGAAATCGGCTGAGATCTCCTGCTCCAGGCGGGTCTCATTCTCCGACAGCATGGCCCGCAGCCGCTTCAGGCCGTCCAGCCGTGCTGCGAGGGCGGGCGGAGGCGCATTGCGTGAGGCTTCGACCTGCGTGTGGAACGCGTTGTCGAGCGCCGAGAGGGCGGGGCTCTTCAGGGACTGGTCCATGGACGTCTCCTCGCGTGTAGCGCGGCCGCGTGCAGGGCCGTCATTCTGGTTTGCTTAAAGCTGCCGCGTTGCGGAACCCTTGGCAAGCGCGGCGTCGGTTTCGCACCGCCTGGCGCGCGCGTGGAGCCGATCCGTCGTCGGTCCCTGCCGCCGCCCTTCGAGGAACTTTTTCCTTGTCCCCAGCCGGCGCCGTGCCCCTGGTCCCGGCCGGCAAACAGGCCGCCACATAAGCGTCTGTCATATCGATGTAATTTCTGAAATGAGTCCCGCGACAAGCGGTGTCACAATCCGGCAAAAAAATTCCCGAAAGCCCTTTCCAAACCGGCCTCGCATTGGTACATACCGCCCGCACCCGACGGCCGGCTAGGCCAACGGGCTCAAGCCTTCTCAGGAAGCCTTTGGGATGGATCGGCAGCGCCTCAGGTGTCTGCCAGGACCGCCCGGCACTTCCCTGAAGGTGACGCACAAGTTAACGCGGGGTGGAGCAGCCCGGTAGCTCGTCAGGCTCATAACCTGAAGGTCATAGGTTCAAATCCTATCCCCGCAACCATTGAGACCGACACTCCCGTAGCCGATGAGGCTGCGGGAGTTTTTGGTTTGTGCCTCTGCATCCCTGTTTCATCCCGGTAAGCTGCTGTGCAGCTGAGGAGGACGGTGCCGCCTTCCTCGTGAAGCGCGGCGTCGGACGATCCGAGGATTATCAGGGGGACTGCGCTCCAGACGGGCCACTGGGAGTGGGCAGTCAATTTGCGAAGCTTGCGTTGAACTGAAAGCGTTGAGGGAACGGACGAAATCCACGGTCCGCTTGCCTGCGGCACAGCGTCATTGGCCAGCCGTGGGAGCAAGTTCGCACATTGCGCGAGCGTAGCCGCTCGTCACGATGTCAGACGCAGCAGGTTGCGCACGGCAGGGCGCCATTCGCCGGTCATGGTGTATTCGAGGCCGAGACGTGCGCCGCAGGTGATCGCCAGCATCGTCAGCGGTGCCGAGACCGCCAGCGTCGAGAAGGCCGAGAGGCCCTGTCCGATCGTGCAGCCCATCGACATGATGCCGCCGGTGCCCATCAGCAGTGCGCCGGTCATGTGACGCTTCAGCTCGCGCGCGTCGTCGCAGGCTTCCCAGCGGAAAACGCGCGAAAACATCGCCGCGACGAACGAGCCCAGGATCACGCCGGCGACCGAGCCGATCGCGAAGTCGGCGTGCGTGCCCGAAAGCGTGGCGATGTAGAGCACGGTGTTGCCGAGCGGGGCAACGAAGGTGAGGGATGCCACGCGCGCCGGATCGAAATCGTCATTGCCGAGCCAGCTGGTGGCGAACCAGCCGAACGCCACCGCGAAGCCCACGGCGAGGCCGGATAGCAGCAGGCGCGGCGATCTCACGAGGCGCCCGTCGGCCAGTGCCCAGGCCGCGAGCGCAACTGCTGCGACGGATACGGTCAGCGGCCGCGCATATGAGCCGAGTGCGGACGACAGCAGCGCATCCATGCCCTGGGTCATGGTCTCGGGCAGGCGGATGGAGAGCGGCTCGATCAGCGAGATGCGCAGGAATCCCGTGAGCCCGCGCATCGCGGCTAGGGCCGACACGCCCAGCACCAGGAACACGACGATGGCGCGCAGGTCGCCGCCGCCGATCCGGACCAGCGTGCCGAAGCCGCAGGTGCCGACGAGGGCCATCCCGATTCCGAACAACAAGCCGCCGATGATGGCGCCGCCGAGCGGAATCGAGGATGTCAAATAGATCGAGCGCGACAGGTCGATCAGGCCGAAGCTGGCGAGCAACTGGGTTGCGACCAGCGCCACCGCGGCCGCGAGCGCGAACGATTTGAGCCGGCGGGTATCGGCGCCGAAGAACGCGTCCTCCAGCATCGCGAGCGTACAGAAGCGGCCGGCGCGGCCGGCGACGCCGAGGACGGCGCCCGCGAGCAGCCCACACATGAACGTCAGTGCTGACGGGCCGAGCATTCCTCTCCGACGTCCTCGTTGGTTTCCCGGTATTGTGCTCCAGGAACGGCGGGGACGCCAGACCTCTTGCGCCGCTACAGGGCGCGCCGATGCGAAGCCCGAGACCGCGAGGGCGAACCTGTCAGCGGCGGCGCTTGCGGACCGGCTCGCAATAGACGTCGTAGATCGCCGTCAGGATCTTGCGGACATCTTCGCTCGCAAGGCTGTAGTAGATCGTCTTGCCGTCGCGCCGCGTCGTGACCAGCCGGTCGAGCCTGAGACGGGCGAGCTGCTGCGAGACGGTCGACTGCCGCTCGCCCAGGAACTGCTCGAGCTCGGTGACGGATTTTTCGCCTTCGGCGAGGATACAGAGCAGCAAAAGCCGGGACTCGTGGGACAGCGCCTTCAGCATCTCGCTGGCTTCCCGCGCCTTCTCGATCATCTGCTCGAGCTCGGCAGAGGTTTCGATGTCCTTCAAGTTCGGCAGCGGCATGAATTCGGGATCCCTCGGTTGGCGTCAGGAGCGGGCCGGCGCCCCGCTTGTAGCATTCATTATACGACCCAGCATCCCAAAGAAAAACGCGTCGCCGGGATAGCCGCGGATGCGTCCGATCTCGCGGCCCTGATCGACCACCACGAAGGTCGGGGTGAACGCTCCCGGATCGATACCGGACAGGTCCGTCGGCAGCGGCTTGGCAAGGTTGAC
This sequence comes from Bradyrhizobium sp. SZCCHNR1015, assembly GCF_032489875.1. Lineage (NCBI taxonomy): Bacteria > Pseudomonadati > Pseudomonadota > Alphaproteobacteria > Hyphomicrobiales > Nitrobacteraceae > Bradyrhizobium > Bradyrhizobium sp. SZCCHNR1015. The sequence continues at coordinate 162,665 of NZ_JAUEYW010000003.1, read as the reverse complement.
CCGTCGCAGCGGCAGCGCGCGCCCCTCGTCAGTCTTGTCGTAGATCGGACCGATTTCCGCGTTGAAGCGGGCGCACCAGCCGCAGCCCGGACGTTCGAACATCACGAGCTCGGAGGCGAAAGCCGGCGACGAGAGGCAAATGCCGGTCACCACCGCTCCTGCGAGCGTTGCGAATCCGCGCGATGCAGTTCTGCCGGTCATGCCGAGATCCTCTCTGGACTTGTCGGCCAATCTATCATTAAATTCGAATATGTACTAGTGCGCGATTTCCGAATCCCGCCCGGCAGGCCGGGCACGCAGCGCTGGCCGACCGGGAGGAAAGATGGATCTCGACGTCACGCTGGGCGCCGCGCTGGCCGCGGGTCTGTTGTCGTTTCTGTCACCGTGCATTCTGCCGCTGGTCCCGCCGTTCCTGTGCTACATGGCCGGCGTCTCGGCGGCCGACGCGATCGGCGAAACCAGCATGGCCCAGCGGCGGCGGACGGTGCTGACGGCGCTGTGCTTCGTCGGCGGTTTTTCGCTGGTGTTCGTCGGTCTCGGCGCCACCGCCTCGGTGTTCGGACGGTTCATCGCCGGCCATCTCAGCCAGCTCGGCATCCTCGCCGGCCTCGTCATCATCATGATGGGGCTGCACTTCCTCGGGGTGCTCCGGATTCCGCTGCTGTACCGGAGCGCGACGATCGACGTCGGACGCAAGCCGGCCGGCCTGCTCGGTGCGTTCGTGATGGGACTGGCCTTCGCCTTCGGCTGGACGCCGTGCGCGGGGCCGGTCCTGGCCGCCGTGCTGATGATGGCCGGCGCGGAGGCGACGGTGGGGAAGGGCGCGCTGCTGCTCGCCGCCTACTCGGTCGGGACCGGCATCCCGTTCCTGATCGCCGCTGCCTTTACGGGGCAGTTCATGACCATGCTCAAGGGCATCAAGCCGCATCTCCCCCTGGTCGAGAAGACGATGGGCGGCTTTCTCGTCCTGACCGGCGCTGCCTTTCTCGCCGGCGTGATCCCACGGATGTCGGAATGGATCTTCGAGCGCTTTCCGTCGCTCGCCACCATCGGCTGATCAGCCGAAGCGGAAGTCCAATAGATTGACGAAGGACTGCAGTTCGATCTCATAGCGATGCACCAGGCCGGCGTCGCTCTCGCGCGCAGCGCGGCCGATCTCGTTGGCACTCGTCGTGGCGCCGTCGATCAGGCGGCGGAATTCGGCCTGGCTCGCCACGTCGGGCGTGGCGAGGCCGTTGCAGCGTTGCAGCCGGTCGCGCAGCGCTGTGCCGGCCTGGACGACCTCGCCAGGCTCGGCCTTGCCCGCTGCGAACCGCGCCGCGGCGTTGCGCAACGCGTCCATGACGGGTGACAGGTCGAACACGCAATCACTGAGCTCGACCACGCCGGCGTCCTGCCTCAGGGCGTGAAGCGACCGGCGCAACGCGGCAATGGCCGCCGCAGCGCGTGCCCCGTCACCTGCGGTCAGCGCTTCGTCCGCCTGCTTCAGGCGATCGTTGCCGGTGGCGATCAGCTCTGCAAAGGATCTGGCCGAATAGGGCGCATGGGAGCGCTCGGCGAGCCGGCTGAGCCTGCCCCAGGCGATCCGGGCGTCGTCGAGCTCGATCTGCGCCAGGCCCACATTGCCGGTGCGGCCATAGCTCGCGGCTGTGCGCAGGCTGGCCATCGCCGAGTGCATGAAGGCAGCAACATCCGCGTTCCCTTCGGCGTGCCCACGGACGCCATGCGTGAGGCATGACAGCACGAGCGACAGCATCATGGCGCGGCGCAGCATCGAATGTCCTTTTCACATTCTGTTATTCGAATATCATGTATCGAAATTCCGTGGACTTGGCAAAGTGGACTTGGTGCCAGTGACTTGGCAAAGCGCGCGAGCAGGCTGATGACGACGAACCGGACGATGACACGGCGCAATCTGGTTGCGCTGCTGCCTGCCGCGGCGGCGGTTGGCCTGGCCTCAGCGCCGGCGCAGGCCGACGCGGTGCTGGGTGACGACGGGCTCTATCACCAGTCCTGGTTTCTCAACAGCTTCCTGGACCTGCGCGAGGATCTCGAAAGCGCGGCATCGGAAGGCAAACGGCTTGCGATCATGTGGGAGCTGCGCGGCTGCCCGTATTGCCGCGAGACGCATCTGGTGAACTTTGCCGATCAAGAGATCGCGGACTACATCCGTGCCAATTTCGAAGTGCTGCAGCTCAACCTGCTCGGCGCGCGCAAGGTGATCGACTTCGACGGCAAGGAGCTCGCCGAGAAGGAGCTCGCCGAGCGCTACGCGATCCGCTTCACGCCGACGTTCCAGTTCTTTCCGCCATCGGCCGAGGGCGTCTCTACGAAGGAGCCGCTCGCGCGCGAGGTGGCGCGCGCGCCGGGCTATCTCAAGCCGCCGCATTTCCTCGCAATGTTCCGCTTCGTGCGCGAGAGGGCCTATGAGCGCGGCACATTCCGCGACTATCTCGCTTCGACCAAGGGTTGAGTGCACTGCGGCATCGAAATACGCTTGACACCAGTCACATTATCAAATCATAATTCTTGAATATGATGGATCGTAAGTCCGTCGTGTCATCGTAAGGCGAGGGGACGCCTCGTCGGTCAGGGTGGAAACATGCGCCGTTTGATTCCGGCCGCCTTGCTGTGCGTGTTGCTGTCGGCAACCGCGCGAGGTGACGAGCCGATCAGGCTCGATGTCGTCGACTATGCCATTCCGAAATCGCTGACGGGCGCGCCCGGCAATGCCGATGCCGGCAAGAAGGTGTTCTTGACGCGGACGCTGGGCAATTGCCTCGCCTGCCATCAGGTGTCGTCGCTGAAGTCGGAAGAGTTTCACGGCGAGTTCGGTCCGTCGCTCGACGGCGTCGCGACCCGCTACAACACGGCGCAACTGCGCCTGATCGTCGCCGATCCCAAGCGCATCTTCACCGACACGGTGATGCCCGCCTTCTACAAGAACGACGGACTCAATCGCGTCAGGCCTGAGTTCGTCGGCAAACCCGTCCTCACCGCCGCGCAGGTCGAGGACGTCGTCGCCTATCTCGAAACATTGAAATAACCGCCTCTGGAGGATGATGCATGGGCGCAATCAACAGACGACAGGCGTTCCTTCTCGGCGGCGGTTTCGTCGCTTTGACGGTGCTGCCGATGGCTGCCAACGCCGAGCCGAGCAACGACGCGGCCGAGATGATCAAGAAGTTCACCGGCGGCAAGGAAGCGGCCAAGGGCAAGATCACGCTCGATCTGCCTGAGATCGCCGAGAACGGCAACACCGTGCCGCTCGCGCTCTCGGTCGAAAGCCCGATGACCGCCGAGAACTACGTCAAGGAAGTGCTGTTCGTGGCCGACGGCAATCCGAACGGCGGCGTCGCCACGCTGATGTTCACGCCGATGTCCGGCAAGGCCGAGGCGTCGATCCGTATCCGTCTGGCGCAGACCCAGAACGTGATCGCGGTCGCGAAGATGAGTGACGGTTCGCTCTTCACAGAGCGCAAGACCGTCAAGGTCACCATCGGCGGCTGCGGCGGCTGAGACAGGGAGAGACGAACATGGCAGACAAGCCGCGCATCAAGCTTCCGAAGGAAGCCAAGAAGGGCGAGATCATCCAGATCAAGACGCTGGTCTCGCATCTGATGGAATCGGGTCAGCGCAAGGATGCGCAGGGCAAGCCGATCCCACGCAAGATCATCAACAAGTTCACCTGCGAGTTCAACGGCAAGCCGGTGTTCTCCTGCGCGCTGGAGCCGGCGATCTCCGCCAACCCGTACATCCAGTTCGACGCAAGGATCGACGAGGAAGGCGCGTTCAAGTTCGCATGGACGGATGACGATGGCTCCGTCGTGACGGCCGAAGAGAAGATCGCGTTGAAGGCCTGATCGGCAGCGTGTGATCGCTAGGAGGAGTGACGGATGTCCATTCGCTACGGTTCTCTCGCCGTCCTGGCGTCGGCCGCGCTGGCCCTGTCGGCAGTCGCGACGTTCGGCCAGGAGGCCGAACGGAAGGGCATTCCGGCGCCTCCCGGCCACGTCTTCAAGACCATCATCTCGGGCTATCAGTTCCGCACCAAGGAAACGCGCGCGCTCCAGGATGACGATCTGGAGAATCCCGGCTTCCTCGCGGTGGAGCGGGCCGCCGACGTCTGGAAGACGGTCGACGGCGGCGAAGGCAAGTCGTGCATGAGCTGCCACGGCGAGGCGGAAAAGACCATGAAGGGCGTCGGCGCGGCCATGCCCAAATGGAGCGAGAAGCTCAACAAGCCGGTCAATCTTGAGCAGCAGATCAACATCTGCCGCACCGAGCACATGAAGGCGCAGCCCTGGCCGTTCAAGTCCAAGGAGCTGACGGACATGACGACCTTCGTCCGCTATCAGTCGCGCGGCATGCCTGTGGCGGTGAAGACCGACGGCCCGATGTCGCCGTGGTTCGAGAAGGGCAAGGAGATCTACTACACGCGGGTCGGCCAGCTCGATCTCGCCTGCGCCTCCTGCCACGAGAAGAACAACGGCAAGTTCATGCGCGCCGATTTTCTGAGCCAAGGCCAGACCAACGGCTTTCCGACCTACCGGCTGCGCGATCAGCGCCTGGTCCCGCTGCACGAACGGTTCGAGGGCTGCATGTTCGACGTTCGTGGCGTGCCCTACAAGCCGCTGTCGGACGAGTTCCTCGCGCTCGAAATCTACGTCGCCTGGCGCGGCATCGGGCTTCCCGTCGAGACACCGTCGGTCCGCAACTAGCCGCGGCCACAAGGAAGACACATCATGATATCGCGTCGCGAATTCGTTCAGGTCGCATTGGCGGCGGCTGCCTTGACGGGTGGCTCCGGTCTTGCGGGTGCGACCCGCGCCTTTGCTCAGCAGAAGCTGACCGAGAAGGAGCTGCTGGCGTTCGATCCGGTCGGCAACGTCACCTTGGTGCATGTCACCGACATCCACGGCCAGCTGATGCCGCTGTATTTCCGCGAGCCGTCGACCAATCTCGGCGTCGGTGACGCCAAGGGCCAGCCGCCGCATGTCACCGGCAAGGATTTCCTCACCCGCTTCGGCATCGCGCCGGGCTCGTCGTCGGCCTATGCGCTGACCTCGGAGGATTTCGAGGCGCTCGCCAAGACGTACGGGCGGATCGGCGGGCTCGACCGCGCCGCCACCGTCATCAAGGCCATCCGCGCCGAGCGCGGCGACAAGGTCGTGCTGCTCGACGGCGGCGATACCTGGCAGGGATCCTGGACGTCGCTGAAGACCCGCGGCCAGGACATGATCGACTGCATGGCGCTGCTGAAGCCGGATGCGATGACCGGGCATTGGGAGTTCACCTACGGCACCGAGCGCGTCAAGCAGGCGGTCGATGGTTTGGGCTTCCCCTTCCTCGGCCTCAACATCCGCGACACCGAATGGAACGAGCCGGCGTTCGAAGCCTCGACGATGATCGAGCGCGGCGGCGTCAAGATCGCGGTGCTCGGCCAGGCCTTCCCGTACACGCCGGTCGCCAATCCCCGCTGGATGATTCCGAACTGGTCGTTCGGCGTGCGCGAGGAGGATGTTCAGACCCAGGTCGACAAGGCGCGCAAGGACGGCGCCGGCCTCGTGGTGCTGCTGTCACACAACGGCTTCGACGTCGACCGCAAGCTGGCCAGCCGCGTCAAGGGTCTCGACGTCATTCTCACGGGTCACACCCATGACGCATTGCCTGAAGCGGTCAAGGTCGGCAAGACGCTGCTGATCGCGTCGGGGTCGTCCGGCAAGTTCGTCTCGCGGCTCGATCTCGACGTCAAGGACGGCGAGGTGAAGGGCTATCGTTACAAGCTGATCCCGCTGTTCTCCGACGTGATCACGCCGGACCCGGCGATGGCGGCGAAGATCGCCGAGGTGCGCAAGCCGTTTGCCGCCGATCTTGCCCGCCCGCTGGGACGGACCGAGACGCTGCTGTATCGCCGCGGCAATTTCAACGGCACGTTCGACGACCTGATCTGCCAGGCGCTGCTGCAGGAACGCGATGCCGAGATCGCGCTGTCGCCGGGCTTCCGCTGGGGTACAAGCGTGATGCCGGGCCAGGACATCACCTTCGAGGACGTCACCAACGCCACCGCGATCACCTATCCCGCCGTCTATCGCATGGGCATGACCGGCACGCGGCTGAAGGAGATCATCGAGGACGTCGCCGACAACCTGTTCAACGTCGATCCCTACTACCAGCAGGGCGGCGACATGGTCCGCATCGGCGGCATGTCCTATGCCATCGACGTCAACAAGCCGCAGGGACAGCGCATCTCCGACATGCGCCTGATCAAGACCGGCGCCGCGATCGATCCGGCGCGCGAGTATCAGGTCGCGGGCTGGGCCAGCGTCAACGAAGGCACGCAGGGGCCGCCGATCTGGGAGGTCGTGTCGAGCTATCTGCAGCGCCAGAAAACCGTTCGTCTCGAGCCCAACCGGGCCGTCAAAGTCTCCGGAGTGTGACGACGATGTCCAAGGACAAATCACTTCCCTCAGCCCCACGCGCCTCGCGTCGTGGTTTCCTGACTGCGGCCGGCGGTCTCGCCGCCACCGCGCTGGCCTCGCAGGCGCGAGCCGGCGCCGGCAATCCCGCCAACCAGCCGCCGAACGTGCCGGAATGGACGCGCACCCTCGGCGAGGGCGTCGCCGTCCGGCCCTACGGCAAGCCGTCGAAGTTCGAGAAGGACGTCGTCCGCCGCGACGTCGAATGGCTGACGGCTTCGCGCGAATCCTCGGTCAGCTTCACGCCGCTGCACGAGCTGGAAGGCATCATCACGCCGAACGGACTGTGCTTCGAACGCCATCACGGCGGCGTGGCCGACGTGGATCCGGCCGATCACCGGCTGATGATCCACGGCCTGGTCGAGCGGCCGCTGCTGCTGTCGCTCGACGAGCTCAAGCGCTATCCGCGCGTCAACCGCATCCACTTCATGGAATGCGCTGCCAACTCCGGCATGGAGTGGCGCGGCGCCCAGCTCAATGGCTGCCAGTTCACGCATGGCATGATCCACTGCGTGCAATATACCGGCGTCTCGCTGCGCACCCTGCTCGAAGAGGCCGGCGTCAAGACCAACGGCAAATGGCTGCTGGTGGAGGGCGCCGACTCCGCGTCGATGGATCGCAGCCTGCCGATCGAGAAGGCGCTCGACGACTGCATCATCGCCTACAAGATGAACGGCGAGGCGCTGTATCCCGAGCAGGGCTATCCGATGCGCCTGGTCGTACCCGGATGGCAGGGCAATCTCTGGGTCAAATGGCTGCGCCGCATCAAGGTCGGCGACCAGCCCTGGCACACCCGCGAGGAGACCTCGAAGTACACGGATCTCTTGCCGAACGGCAAGGCGCGACGCTTCACCTGGGCGATGGATGCGAAGTCGGTGATCACAAGCCCGAGCCCGCAGGCGCCGATCAAGCATGGCAAGGGCTTTACGATCGTGTCGGGCCTGGCGTGGTCGGGCAACGGCAAGGTCAAGCGCGTCGACGTCTCGCTCGATGGCGGCCGCAACTGGTGGCCGGCGCGGATCGACGGCCCGGTGCTCGACAAGGCGCTGACGCGCTTCTACTACGAGTTCGACTGGAACGGCGAGCCGCTGCTCTTGCAGTCGCGGGTCCAGGACGAGACCGGCTACGTCCAGCCGTCCAAGGCCGAACTGCGCAAGGTGCGCGGCTACAATTCCATCTATCACAACAATGGCATCCAGACCTGGCACGTGCAGGCAAACGGTGAGGTCGAGAATGTCGAGGTCGCCTAAGCTCATCATTGCCGCCGCAGCGCTCGCAACCCTTGCGGGCTCGGTGGCATTCGCCGGCGGCCCGGGCGAGAAGACTGAGGCCAAGATTGATGTAAAGGCGCCGCAGCGCTTCAACATCGGCCGAGCTCCGAGCGCCGAGGAGATTCGCGGCTGGGATATCGACGTGCGTCCGGACGGACAGGGGCTGCCCGTCGGCAAGGGCACCGTCGCCCAGGGCGAGAAGCTGTTCATGGACAATTGCGCCAGTTGCCATGGCGAATTCGGCGAGGGCGCCGGCCGCTGGCCGGTGCTTGCCGGCGGTAAGGGATCGCTGACATCAGACAATCCGGTCAAGACGGTCGGCTCCTACTGGCCCTATGCCTCGACGCTGTTCGACTACGTCCGCCACGCGATGCCGTTCGGCAGCCCGCAGTCGCTGAAGGTCGACGAGTACTATGCGCTGGTCGCCTATGTGCTCTATCTGAACGACGTGATCACCGATCAGAACTTCGAGCTGAGCAACAGCAATCTCGCCACGATCAAGATGCCGAACGAGGGCGGGTTCATCATGGATGACCGGGCCACGAGCGAGAAGGCGTTCTGGCAGAAGGATCCCTGCATGAAGAACTGCATCGCGCCGGTCAAGATCACCGGACGCGCGACGGCGGTCGACGTCACGCCGGAAGAAAAGGACGGCAAGCCGCGAGGCGTCGAGTGAGGATTGCCGGATGCAGCCGCCGCGAGATGCTGTTGGCGGCCGCATCCGTCGCCCTGGCCGGAAGCGGGGTTGCATCCATCGCCGCTGCAGCCGAGCCACATAGGCTTGCGTTGCAGATCAGCGACGAGGATCCGGCCAAGATGCGCGCGGTGCTCGACGTCGCCGCGAATGTCTCCCGCCACTATTCGGGCGAGGGCGCGGAGGTCGAGATCGTGATCGTCGCGTTCAATGGCGGCCTCGACATGCTGCTGGCCGACCGCTCGCCGGTGAAGGAGCGGGTGCTCGGCTTCGCCAAGTCGATGCCCAATGTGAGCTTCATCGCCTGCGGCAATACCTTGGAGACGCTCGCGAGCAAGGAGGGACGGCGGCCGCCTCTGCTCGATGGTGTCACGGTCGTCAAGACCGGGGTCGCGACCCTGCTGGAGCTGTCCGAGAAGAACTGGACGATCGTGCGTCCCTGAGGAATTTGCGATGCGGTGGTGGCTCGCTCTTGTCGTCTCGTTCATTGCGTCGATCGCATTCGCGGCCGAGGAGCCGCGCGAACTCACGATCGGCGGGCGTACGGCGCTCGGCACGCTCCGACTGCCGGCGCAGTCTGGACCGGATGTGCCGCTGGTGCTGATGACGCACGGCACGCTCGCGCACAAGGACATGGAGACCATCCAGGGCCTGTCCAAGGCGTTGGCCGAGCGGGGCATCGCCTCGCTCGCGCACAATCTCGTGCTCGGTCTCGATCGCCGCACCGGCATGTACGATTGTGCCAAACCCCATGACTATGTGACGGACGATGCGGTCGTGGAGATCACCGCCTGGCTGAGCGAAGCGCGCAAGACGTCGTCGCACGTCTTCGTCCTCGGACATTCGCGCGGCGCCAATCAGGTCGCGCGCTATCTAGCCGCCAATCCCAAGGCCGCGGTCGACGGTGCGATCCTCCTGGCGCCGGCGACGGCGAGCATCGAGACCGGCTTGAGAGACGCCTATGCGGAGAGCTACGGCCAGCGATTGGCGCCGCTGCTCGACAAGGCCGAGGCTGCGATCGCCGCCGGGCGCGGCGGTGATTGGATGTCGGTGCCGGGCTTCATCTATTGCCGCGATGCCAAGGTGACGGCGCGCGCATTCGCAGCATTCTATCGCGCCGACCGGCGCCAGGATACGGCGGCGCTGATCGCCGATGTGAGCCTGCCGGTTCTGGTGCTTGCGGCAGCGCAAGACAAGACGGTGCCGGACGTGGCAGCGTCGTTCGCGCCGCTGGCCTCACGCGCCGGCAGCCGTGTCCGACTGGAGACGATTGACGACGCAGATCACTTCTTTCGCGATCTCGCCGCCGAGGATGCCGCTGATCGCATCGCAGGATTCATTGCAGCCGCGCGCTAGGAGCCACCATGGAACGTCGATCTTTGATGCAAGCTGGTCTTGCCAGCCTGTTTGGAATCTTCGGTGTCAGCAGCGCACGCGCGGCGACGGAATCTCCGCGCCAGCGCGTCGCCTATCATCTCGCCGATCAGGACCGCGCCCTGTTCGTTCTCGGCAACCTCCAGAACCACGTCGATGGCACCGGAGGACCTGGACGCGCAGACATTCGCCTGGTGATCCACGGTCCGGGCTTGCGGGCCTTTCATGCGATTTCGGCCGACCAGACCATCTCGGCTCTGGCCGAGCGCCTCATGAAGGCCGGCGTCGGCTTCGAGGCCTGTGCGAACACCATGAAGGCGCAGGGCGTGAAGCTCGACGATCTCTTGCCGGGCTTTGCGGTGGCGGAGAAGGGCGGCGTCGTGCGCCTCACCGAGCTGCAGCAGAGTGGATACGCCTACCTGCGCCCGTGACGGGCACATGCGTCCTTGCCGATGCCGCCCGGCAGGTTGAGCGGCCGGCCTGAACGACGGGAGCGCCTGTGCTCACCGCATTGATCGATCTTCTGGGCGAGGAGCTGGTGTCGCTGCTGTGCGGGCTCGCGGCCGGCGGCGCGTTCGGCTTCTTCGCCCAGCGCAGCCGCTTCTGCCTCCGGGCGGCCACGATCGAGTTCGCGCGCGGGCAGGGCGGTCCGCGGCTGGCGGTGTGGCTCCTCACCTTCGCCTCGGCGCTGCTGGGCACCCAGGCGCTGGTGGCAATGGGCCTGCTCGACGTCTCCGAAGCGCGCCAGCTGGCGCAGCAGGGCAGCATTTCCGGCGCGATGATCGGCGGCACGCTGTTCGGCTGCGGCATGATCCTGGCGAGAGGCTGTGCCAGCCGTCTGCTGGTGCTCTCGGCCAACGGCAATCTGCGGGCGCTGCTGTCCGGCCTCATCTTCGCGGTGACGGCGCAGTCCGCCTATCGCGGCCTGCTCGCGCCGGCACGCGAGTGGCTCACCAATCTTTGGCTCGTCGACGGCGGACCGTCGCGCGACATCATGAGCCTGTTCGGCGGCGGTACGCCCGAGAAGCTCGGCTTCGGCATGCTGTGGTTCCTGGCCGGGCTCGCCGCCGTGTCGAAGTTTCAGGTTGGCCCGAAGATCCTGCGCTCGGCGGTGGCCGCGGGCGCGGCGGTCGCCGGGGGCTGGCTCCTCACCTATCAGCTCGGCCAAGCCTCGTTCTCGCCGGTGCCGCTGAAGAGCCTGACATTCAGCGGTCCTTCGGCGGAGCTGCTGATGCAGGTGCTCGCCAGCCCGCAACTGAAGCCGGGCTTCGATCTCGGCATCATTCCGGGTGTGTTCATCGGCTCGTTCGTTGCGGCCGCGCTGGCGCGCGAACTCAATCTCGAAGGCTTCTCGGATGGGCGCGGCATGCGCCGTTACATGATCGGCGCCGTCCTGATGGGATTCGGCGCGATGCTGGCGGGCGGCTGCGCCGTTGGCGCCGGCGTGACCGGGGCATCGGTGTTCGCGCTCACAGCGTGGATCGTGCTCGGTGGCATGTGGTTGGGTGCGGCCGTCACCGATTTTGTCGTCGACCGCTGGCTGTTCGCCACCAAGCCGGCGCAGAGCCCGGTTCAGTCGCCCTCCGCCATGCCTTCTTGAGGCATCCTGCGGACGCGAGCCTGCCTCTGCCGAGCGGCATTGCAAATGCAGCGTCAAAGAGCAGCATTCATGAATCTCCGGTCACAGGCTCGTCGATGCCTGGTGTGTCGGCGCACTTCCAGCCTCTGACGAAAAATACTGTCTGATCAGATCGGATCGAACCTGAAGACACGCGTCTTTGCGTCGTCACGCCGGCGCGCAGATCGCGTAGTCCGCGGTTGGCTACAGGAGATGCGCGCCGAACACGGCATTCGGACCATCACGCCCGAACATCACGTTGGTAGATCCCATTCTGGAGATCCCGCATGTTAACCAATTTGCGAAGGTCGGGTGTTACCGTCGCGCGGGGGACGGCGCAATCATGCGGCGGACCGATACGAATCGCTGGGACGACGAAAGGCACGCGAGATGTCGCAACTCTCCATTCGAGCAAAGATGGCGGCCGTCATTGCGCTGCTGCTGGTGGCGATGTCCATCGTCGGATTGCTGGCCGTCCGCGGCATGCAGACGATCAATACGCATACCGAAATGATCGCCAAGAACTGGCTGCCAAGCGTGCGCGTGCTCGGCGAGTTGCGTTCGGCGATCAACCTCAATCGGGCGCAGCTCCGGGCCTACATGACGGCTGATACGACTGAGGAGAAGGACAATCTCGACCGCAACATGAAGGCAACGCTCGTCGTCATCGCGACGGCGCGCCGCTCCTATGAGGCGATGATCTCGTCGGCCGAGGAGCGCAGCCTGTTCGAGAGCTGGTCGCGGGGCTGGGAGCAATACGTCAAGGCTGCCGATGGTGTGCTCGAGGTGCTGCGCGCAGGGAACGGCAATACGACCAAGCAGGCGAGCGATCTGTTCAACAAGACGGTCCGGAGCGTCGCCAATCAGTCGGACGAATTTCTTCGAAAGCTGATTGACCTCAACAATCGTGGCGCCGACGCCGAAACCAGGATCGCCGCGGATGGCTATGCGGAGGCGTTTGAATTGATGTCGACGGTCATCGTCCTTGCCGTTCTCGCCGGCATCGGCATCGGAAGCTGGTTCGTTCGCGACATTTCCCGGTGCATCGCTTCCATCATCAGGCCGATGCAGGCGCTCGGTGAGGGCAACCTGGCGATGGAGATCCCCTATCGCGGCCAGAAGACCGAAGTAGGCATGATGGCCGACGCCCTGGAGGTCTTCAAGACCGCCCTGATTGCGAAGAAGCAGGCCGACGACATCGCTTCGAAAGAGGCGGAGGTGAAACTGGAACGCAGCCGGCGGCTCGACGAGATCACTGGCCGCTTCGAGGCCGTGGTCGGCGAGATCGTCGACACCGTGTCCACGGCATCGAGCACTCTGGAGGGTCACGCCGGCGGGCTCAGCAACACGGCGAGCCGAGCCCAGAACCTCGCCACGTCCGTCACCGCGGCTTCCGAGGAAGCCTGCACCAATGTGCAGTCGGTGGCATCTGCGACCGAGGAGCTCTCCGCGTCCGTCAACGAGATCAGCAGGCAAGTCCAGGATTCCGCCCGGATGGCCAATGAGGCGGTGGCACAGGCCCGCAAGACCAATGAACAGGTCAGCGAGCTTTCGAAGTCCGCTGCCCGCATCGGCGACGTCGTCGAGCTGATCAATACGATTGCCGGACAGACCAATCTGCTCGCGCTGAATGCAACGATCGAGGCCGCACGCGCCGGCGAGGCCGGCCGCGGATTTGCGGTGGTCGCATCCGAGGTCAAGGCGCTGGCCGAGCAGACGGCGAAGGCCACGGGCGAGATCGGCCAGCAGATCTCCGGCATCCAGTCCGCCACCCAGCAATCGGTCGGTGCCATCCGCGACATCAGCATCACCATCGAGAAATTGCAGGAGATTTCGTCGACGATCGCATCGGCCGTGGAGCAGCAGGGCGCCGCGACGCAGGAGATCTCGCGCAACGTCCAGCACGCGGCGGCGGGAACGCAGCAGGTCTCGGCCAACGTTGCGGATGTGCAGCGCGGCGCCGTCGATACCGGAACCGCCGCGTCCCAGGTGCTGTCCGCCGCGAAATCGCTGGCCGACGACAGTGCCAGACTGAGCATGGAAGTGAAGAAGTTCATCGCCGGCGTGAGAGCCGCCTAGGAGCTCGCAGCGACCGAGAGCCGCAGAGATCCGATCTCGCCGCCATTCGCCGGGCCGCGTCGGGGGTGCTGGACAGGTGCGCAGGCCCCGGCCACCCCTCGCCGGCCATCGCTTCTGCGTTGGCCTGCGAGCCCAATCTCGATGACTTCTCCCTGCGGCCGCGGCAAGCTGCGCGACCGAGTCGCGTGGTGACGATGGGCTTGCGAGGCCCGCGCCGACATGAATAGAGCGCGTGGGGCCGCGGCGGATCAAGCTCCGCCGCGGCTTGCGCGGGGCTGCCGTTCCCGAAGTCGTCAGTGCCGCTGTTTCCTCACGGTCACGCTGCCGCAGAGCCCCGCCTCTTCACCTATCGGCATCGTCACCTATCGGCACCCGCTGAATTATAATTGCATAAATTCGAATATATGCATATAGTGGCGTACGTCGGTCGCGGCGCTGGGCCGCGTCAGCAGGAGGACCCGTCGTGGCAATGATGAACGACGTCATGGTCAAGGATCTGGGCACGTCCCGGGGGATCGACTGGTCGCCTTATCTGGTCGGCGCCGGCATCGGCATCCTCAGCTGGGTGGCCTTTGCCGGGTTCGGCGACCCGCTCGGCGTGACGACGGCGTTCTCGCGCATCGCGGCGCTGTTCGCCGCGCCGGTGATCGGATCCGACGCCGTCGCCGCCAACAGCTATTGGAAGTCGATGCCGCTGAAATGGGACTATGGCGTCTGGTTTCTGGTCGGCATTCCGCTCGGCGCATTCCTGTCGGCGGTCATCTCCGGCACGTGGCGCCTCGAGCTGGTGCCGGAGGTCTGGAGGGAGCGCTTTGGTCCGTCGGTGTTCAAGCGCTTCGTCGCTGCGTTTCTCGGCGGCATCGTCATCATGTATGGCGCGCGTCTGGCCGGCGGCTGCACCAGCGGACACGGCATTTCAGGCGGTCTGCAACTGGCGCTGTCGAGCTGGCTGTTCCTCGCCGTGATGTTCGCGACCGGCCTTTTCGTGTCGCGCCTCATGTTCCGCAAAGCGTAGGAGAAGGGCCATGACGTCGCTGATGAGCATCGCCGGCCCGCTGTTGATGGGCGCCGTGTTCGGCTATCTGCTACAGCAGGGCAAGGTCACGAGCTGCAACGTGATCGAGAATCAGTTCCGGCTGCGCGACTTCACCGTCTTGAAGGTGATGGGCACCGCGATCGTCGTCGGCGGCATCGGCGTGCTGCTGCTGGTCGACACCGGCAACACCAAATACTACGTCAAGGACGCCAACATGCTCGCGGTCGCGCTCGGCGCGGCGCTTTTCGGCATCGGCATGGTGGTCTACGGCTACTGCCCGGGCACCGCGCTCGGCGCCATCGCCAGCGGCAGCGTGCATGCCGCAGTCGGCGCTTTCGGCATGATCGTCGGCGCGATCCTCTACGCGCTGAGCTTCGACTGGGTGAAGGCCCACGTCCTGAATGTTTGGGCGCTCGGCAAGGTGCGGCTGCCCGACATCACCGGCGTGCCGGATGGCGTCTGGTTCGCCGCGCTCGCGATCGGCGCAGGTGCGTTCTTCTTCTGGGTCGAAGCGTCCGAGGCCAAGGCGAAGCGGACGCAGGGCTAGGCTGAGTCGCCCCGAGTGCCCCTACGTCAAACAGTGAGAGGTTCCTCCCATGCTATCAGGACTGTTCAGCAGGTTGACGGGGTCGACCAGCGTGCCGGCGATCGAGCATGATGAGCTGGTGCGGGCGCATCAGCAGCGAAGCTGCGTCATCGTCGACGTGCGCGAGCCGCATGAGTTCAAGGGCGGCCACATCCCGGGCGCCGTCAATCACCCGCTGTCGCGTTTCGACCCGGGCAACCTCGTGCACGACAAGCCGGTGGTTCTGATCTGTCAGGCCGGCGGCCGCTCGGCCACCGCCCTGCGGCGGGCGCTGTCGGCCGGGCGGCAAGATATCCGCCACTATGCCGGCGGCATGAGCGGCTGGCGGGCGCGGGGCGGCCCTGTCGCGTAGGCTCGTACTGTCCGACCAGCCCGACATTCAGCGATGTCATGGCCTGAGATCGAAGATATGCGAAGTTGAACGTCGGCATGTCTGCAATCAACGGGGATTGCGGCAGGTTAATAACAAGTCGGGGGACGGGAGTTTCGCTAGCAACGTCGCGCCGCCCCGTCGCGAGAGTTTGCTGTTAGTCCGCTACAATGGCTGACTCGTTCAGGAATAATTAGTTGCAGCGCTGCAATACTCGGACACCAGTCGACGTTCGAGGATCGCATGTTGAAGTTTGTTGGCTTGAGAACCCGGATCACCCTTTCTCTGGTGATCGGTGCGGCAGCGACGGCCCTCTTCGTGCTGCTGGTCGCCATGTGGATCATCGGCGGCATCATCGACCGCGCCAATGAGCGCGAACTCCACGCCCAATATGACGCCTTCAATTCGCGCCTGCAGCTGGAGTCGACCCGCGCGGAAGCGATGAGCGCGGTGGTCGCCAAGATCCCGGCGGTCCAGGACGCCATGGCGCAGAACGACCGCGACGCCTTGATGCGGCTGTTCGGTGCGGGCATGGCCAGCCTGAAGGCCGATTACGGTGTCGACCAGTTTCAGTTTCATACGCCGCCGGCGATGTCCTTCCTGCGGGTGCACCAGCCGGCCAAGTTCGGCGACGATCTGTCGGGATTCCGCAAGACGGTGGTGGCCGCCAACACCGACCGCAAGCCGATCGTCGGGCTGGAGGGCGGCGTTGCCGGCCTCGGCCTCCGCGGCGTCGTACCGATCGTTTCCGCCGGCAAACATCTGGGCTCGGTCGAGTTCGGCCTGACCTTTGGCCAAAACTTCTTCGACGAGTTCAAGCGCAGCCGCAGTGTCGACGTCGCGTTCCGCCTGGCTGGCGACACCGGCTTCAAGCTGTTCGCGACGACGATCGGGGATACCTCCTTCTTCGCAAGCGGCGACTATCGGGAGGCGTCGGCCGGCGGCTTCCTGTCGCGCCAAGGACAGCTCAAAGGTGTTCCGGTCGTCGCGTTGCTGGGCCCGATCAAGGATTTCTCCGGCAAGCCGATCGGTGCGGTCGAGATCGTCATGGACAACAGCGAGTTCATCCAGGCTCGCAATCGCGCCGGGGCGTTGGCAATCGGGATGACGCTGGCCGGCCTCGTGCTGATCGCGCTCGCCGGGCTGTTGATCGCGCGCAGCATCTCCCGCCCGATCGTCCAGATGACGAGCGCGATGCGCGAGCTCGCCGACGGCAACCTGGACGTTCGCGTCCCGGCCGACTGGCGCAAGGACGAGGTCGGACAGATGGCACGCGCCGTTTCGATTTTCAGGGACAACGCCGTCCGGATGAGGGATCTGCAGGCGGAGCAGGAGAAGGCCCAGGCTCGTGCCGAGGAAGACCGGCGCCGCATGCTGATGGAGGTGGCCGATGGCTTCGAGGCCAGCGTCCGCGGCGTCGTCGACGCAGTGTCGGCTGCGGCCATCGAAATGGAGGCGACCGCCCGTTCGATGTCGGTGACGATCGATCAGTCGAAACAGCAGGCCCTGACGGTATCGCAGGCGTGCGGCTCCGCATCGGACAATGTCAACACCGTTGCCTCGGCGGCCGAAGAGCTGTCATCCTCGATGAACGAGATCAGCAAGACGCTCGAGCGTGCGTCGTCCGTGGTTCGCAAGGCGGCGGACGAAGGGCAGCAATCCAACGACAAGGTGCAGCGGCTCAACCTCGCGGCCGGCAAGATCGGCGAGGTCGTCGCGCTCATCACCCAGATCGCCAGCCAGACCAATCTGCTGGCGCTGAATGCGACGATCGAGGCTGCGCGCGCCGGCGAGTCGGGCAGGGGATTCGCCGTCGTCGCCAGCGAGGTGAAGACGCTGGCGACCCAAACGGCCAAGGCAACGGAAGAGATCGGGGCTCAGATCGCCGCGGTTCAGGCCGAAACCGCCGCTGCCGTCCACAGCATCGGCATGATTTGCGCCACGATCCAGGAGGTCGATGAGATCTCGACCATCATCGCCTCATCGATCGCGCAGCAGGACGCGGCGACCCGCGAGATCGCCGGCAGTGTGAACGTCGTTGCCGGCAAGACCCAGGACGTCACGCGCAACATCGCGGGCGTCACGTCCGGCGTCGTGCAGACCGGCCATGCCGCCAACGAGGTGCTGTCGGCGGCCGGCGAACTCGCGCAGCAGTCGACCCGGCTGCGCAGCGAGGTCAACCAGTTCCTGGCCCATATCAGAGCGGCCTGACCGCTCGTTGGGCGGCTGACGTATCAAGGTTGCCGACACGCCGATCGCTCCGGCGTATCCGCCACGGGCGCGAGCCGGGGCGGGGCCTCCTGTCCCGTGGCTCACGCCTGCTTCGCGGCCGCCTTCTCGAGCCGCTTCGCCATCACGCGCCAATAGGTGCCCGGCATGAGCCGCTGCAGGAGATCCATGAAGCGGGCATCGCTGCCGATCAGGATGCGGGGCTCATTGCGCTCGATGCCCTGGATGATCCGCAACGCGGCGTCGCGTGGGCTGGTCCTGGCGAGCCGCTCGAACCGCTCGATGGCCTGCACGCGGCGCGCATTGTCGGTCATGCCGTGGCCAGCGCGAGCATTGCGCGCAATCGCCGTGGCGATCCCGCCGGGATGCACGACCGACAGCCGCACCAGACTGCCGGCGGCTGTGAGCTCGTGACGCAGGCTCTCGGAAAATCCCCTTACCGCGAACTTTGCCGCGGCGTAGGCCGATTGGCCGGGCGGAGCGATGATGCCGAAGATCGAGGACAGGTTGACGACATGCGCTTCGCGCCGGCGCGAAAGATGCGGCAGGAACGCGCGCGTGCCGTGCACGACGCCCCAGAAATTGATGTTGAACAGCCAGTCCATCTCCGCCTGATCGATCTCGGCGAAGCTGCCGAACAGTGCCACGCCGGCATTGTTGACGACGATGTTGAGGCCGGGATGCGCGCGGGTCGCATCCTCGGCGAACTGCGTGACCGCAGCCACATCGCTGACGTCCAGCCGGTGCGTGGTCACCTTGCGGCCGCTTGCGGTGAGCTCGGCGGCGAGGCTTGCGAGGCCCGCCTCATCGCGATCGGCAAGTGCGAGATCGCAGCCGCGCGCCGCCAGCTCCTGCGCCAGCGCACGGCCAATACCGCTGGCTGCGCCTGTCACGGCGGCAGCTGCGCCTCGAATGATCGTCATTGTCGCTTCACTCCCCTGATGGACCGGTTCCACGTGCCTGGTTGAATTGCAGCTGGGTTTTCTGCCACTTTTTCTGATTGGAACCGAACCATCCGGCGGTTCAGCTTTTAACTCACATTACTTTACGAGCACACATTCGTGGAGGACCTGCATGGGACAGTCGCAACCTTTTCGCGCCACCGCACTGATCGTGGAAGACGATCTGGCGCAGCGCGAGATGATCACGCTGCTGCTCGAAGAGAGCGAGTACGACGTGATCGCGTGTGAGAGCGCGGAGGCCGCCGAACTCGTCCTGAACAAGCCGGGGCATCGCATCGTGCTGCTGATGACCGACGTCAATCTGGCGGGCCGCATGAACGGGGTCGAGCTTGCCCATGTCGCCAAGGCGCGTCACCCCCACATCAATGTGGTCGTCACGTCTGGCCGCCCGTTGTCGCAGCCGCTGCCGGGCGGCACGAAGTTCTGGAGCAAGCCGTGGGCGCCGCTGGACGTGCTGCGCGAGGCCGAGGTGACGCTCGAGCGCACGCCCGATATCGGATGAGGCAAGGTCTCGCGCCGCCAGCGTTGCTCAAAGCGTGATGCGTGGCAAACGCCGACCGGTGGAGACGTAGTAGAATCGGCTAGCGGTCGAGCCAACTGAGAGCCGGGTGGAAGCCGCGCTCCCACCCGGGAAGTGCAACTACTTCTTCTTGGCAGCCTTCTTGGTCTTCTTCGCAGCTTTCTTGGTGGCCTTTGCGGCCTTCTTCGCCTTCTTCGCCATGGAATCCTCGTCAGGAGTTTGATGGATTGCAACGCGACTTCGAGGCTTGCTGGCGCACGCCAGCCATGCATCAGCCTCGGGTGTCGATCCCAGCAGATTCGCGAAGCTCTGCCTCACGCCGTCACCAGCGCCGTTGCGCTTATCCACAGCTCGATGCATTCGCCGGCCAGTTGCGCCGCTGGCGCTCGGGTCCCGACAAGGTTAGCGGATCGTAAAAAGTGTTTTCATTGATTCAAAACCAAGGCGCAATCTTGGTTGCGCCCTTGGGGAACCGTTAACTGCGCCGCGCCCATGTTGCCGCGAACAACAGGGTAGCTCATGAGCGCGGCGTTATTGAACATCGAGGACAGGGCCTGCGGCGTCCTGCTGTCGGGATGCTGAACGTTCCGACGCTGTGGACCGCCTTCGTGGTCAATTTCCTCGCGTTGGGCCTGATCTGGGCCTACGTGATGCGCAGCTATCCCAATCTGGATTCGGCGCGGTACTGGACGGCATCTGCGTTCATGTGCGCGCCGGCGGCGACATTCGCGCTGACGCGATTCTATTTCGGCTCGTTCGTTCCGCTGCTGGCCGGCGGCTCGCTGATGACCTTCGCGATCTGCCTCGCGGCGATGGGCGTGGAGCGCTTCTACGGCTACAGGGCGTCGTGGCGGCTGAGCTTGACCGTCGTCGCGATGACCTGCGCGTCGATCGCATTTTTCCAATACGCATACGACCACGGTCCGCTGAGGATCCTGTGCTACTCGATCGGGCAGGCGGTCCCCATGGCGATCATCGCGCGACTGGTGCTGGATGCGAGGCGCGGGCCCGTCAATCCGGGAGCGCGGCTGGCCGGCCTGCTGTCCGTTCTGATCATCGCGGTGTTTGCTGCGCGGTCGATCGGGGCGTTCATCGGCGCCGATTTCAATTTCAGCCACTCCACCAGCGGCCAGGCCGCCGCGGTGCTGCTGCTGATCTTCCTGTCGATGTCGCTCAATTTCGGCTTCCTGCTGATGGCGGTGGACCGGCTGCGCAACGAGGTCGCCGATCTCGCGCTGCTCGACGATCTCACCGGCGTCGCCAACCGCCGTCACCTGATGCAGCGCCTGAGCGAGGAGTGCGCGCGCGCCGAGCGCTCGCGACGGCCGTTCGCGCTGTTGGTGATCGACCTCGACGGCTTCAAGATCATCAACGACACCCATGGCCATGCCGCCGGCGATGCCTGCCTGCAGCACTTCACGCTGATGGCCCAGACCCGGCTGCGCCCCGGCGACATGCTGGCCCGCACCGGCGGCGACGAATTCTGCATCGTGCTGCCGGCGTCCTCGCTGCGCGAGGGCGCGATGATCGCGCGGCGCATCCTGCAGGTCTGCCGCGACGATGCCGAGGCCTGTGCCGGCGCCGAGGTCCCGATCGAGGTCTCGATCGGCGTCGCCGAATGGACCGAGGATGTCGGCGCATTCCCCGACCGGCTGATGGCGCGGGCGGACCAGGCGCTGTATGTCGCCAAGAAGGACGGCAAGAACCGCTATGCCGTCGTCACTCCTGACCACGAGACGCCGGCGCTCGCCCCGGACCAGATCGAGCCGCTGGTGGCAAACCCGCGCCGCCAGGATGCCGCCGCCGGGTAGCGGGTGCTATCATGGCCGGCCATGAGGCCGGTCCTGTTCTCCCTCCGCGCAGCGCTCGCGCTGCTTTTCAATCTTCTCCCTCCGCCGGCCTCGGCCAAGGAGCTCGCCGCACTGGCCCGATCATCCGGCACGCCGGAGATCCCGGGGCTCAGAATCGTCTGGCTGGCGCCGTGGGGCGATCCGCACCAGGCTCATCCCTGGACCAACATCATCGTCCACCAGACCAAGGGGCCGGCCGGGTCGGCGCGGGCGGGGGCGCTGGCGCAGGCCAAGAACCCGAAACGGCGTGGCGTCACCATCTGGGTGGAAACCGACGGCACGGTGTACTGGGCGGTGCCGGAAACGATGGTGACGCTGCATGGCGACGGCGCCAACCGCAACGACAACCGCTATATCGACAACGGCCCGACCTATCGCAAGGTCGTGCGCGACAATTCCATCGGCGTGGAGTTTGCCGGCAACTATCCCGACGTCACCACGCCGCCCACCGAGGCCCAGATCGCCGCGTGGCGCATCCTCTCGAAGCTGCTCCGGCTGCGCTACAATATCCCGCGGGAGCGGATCTATGCGCACAACTGGATCGACTACAAGGACGCGCGCTATTGCGAGGGCTGTGCGCTCGCCGGGCTCGCCCGCGCCGCGCCCGACTAACTGCACCTAACAAGAAGCCGGCGTCTCCGCCGGCTCCGATCGCATCCAAAGACCACCTTCAAGCAAGCCGTGCGTCTAGTGTGCGGCCTCCAGGGCCGCCGCCTCCTGCTTGGCGATGGCGCCCTTGACGGCGGACTGCACCTTCTCGAACGCGCGCACCTCGATCTGGCGGACGCGCTCGCGCGACACGCCGAACTCGGCCGCCAGGTCCTCGAGCGTCATCGGCTCGTCGGCCAGGCGCCGCGCCTCGAAGATGCGGCGCTCGCGCGCGTTGAGCACGCCGATCGCGCCGTTCAGCGCCTGCCGCCGGTGGTCGTATTCCTCGTGCTCGGCCATGATGGCTTCCTGGTTGGGCGTATTGTCGACCAGCCAGTCCTGCCATTCGCCCGCTTCGCCGTCGTCGCGGATCGGCGCGTTCAGCGAGGCGTCGCCGCCGAGGCGGCGGTTCATGTCGACCACGTCCTGAGCGGTCACGCCGAGGCGCTTCGCGATCAGCTTGACCTGATCCGGATGCAGATCGCCTTCATCCAGCGCGTTGATGCGGCTCTTGGCCTTGCGCAGGTTGAAGAACAGCTTCTTCTGGTTCGCGGTGGTGCCCATCTTCACGAGCGACCACGATCTCAGAATGTACTCTTGTATCGACGCCTTGATCCACCACATGGCGTAGGTGGCGAGGCGAAAGCCCTTCTCGGGCTCGAACCTTTTCACCGCCTGCATCAGGCCGACATTGCCTTCCGAAACGACTTCGGATATCGGCAGGCCGTAGCCGCGATAGCCCATGGCGATCTTGGCCACGAGCCTGAGGTGGCTGGTCACGAGTTTATGCGCTGCGTCGCTGTCGTCATGCTCGCGCCAACGCTTGGCGAGCATGTACTCCTCCTGCGGTTCCAGCATCGGGAACTTGCGGATCTCGGCGAGGTAGCGTGAAAGTCCCGATTCTCCGTTGAGAACCGGCAGAGTAGCTGTGCGGGCCATCGAGCGCCCTCCAGTTGGTTCAGGCCCCCGATAGCGGCGGGCCAGGCAAAGCGGTCGCTTGGTTAAAGCCGGCCGGTTTGCGACGTTCCATGCGTCGACCATTCGACGCAGGCGCAACATACACCATTTTCGCCCCCCGGTGGAAGGATTCCGGGTGTCACGACCCCGTGTGGCTCCATTAAGTTTTTGACATGCTTGCGTTTTTCTGAAGGTCCTGCGTCATAGCGCCGCTCGCAAGGCGCGCCCCAAAAGAGAAAGATCCTCCGGAAGCTCCGATTCCCAGCGCATTATTTCTCCCGTCCGGGGGTGCTCGATCACCAGCAGATAGGCGTGCAGCGCCTGCCGTCCGAGCGCCTCGAGCGCCGCGCGCGCGCCCGGCGCGAGCTGGTTGGCCTTGGTCTTGAAATGCGGGCCATAGACGGCATCGCCCATCAGCGGGTGCCCGAGATGAGCGAGATGCACGCGGATCTGGTGGGTGCGCCCGGTCTCGAGATGGCAGGCGATCAGCGACGCCACCGGCTTGCCGTCGCGGCCGGTAAAACTCTCCTGCACCTCGTAATGGGTGATGGCCTCGCGGCCTTTTGCGCGCACCGCCATCTTGTCGCGGGCATGCGGATGCCGGTCGATCGGCGCATTGATGGTGCCATGCGGCCGGTGCGGCACGCCCCAGGCAAAGGCGAGATAGCCGCGCTCCATCGCGCCGGTGCGGCCGTGATCGGCGAACTGCGCGCTGAGCGAGGCGTGGGCGTGGTCGTTCTTCGCCACCACCATCAGCCCGGTGGTGTCCTTGTCCAGCCGGTGCACGATGCCCGGGCGCTTCACCCCGCCGATCCCGGAAAGACTGGCGCCGCAATGCGCGATCAGCGCGTTGACCAGCGTGCCGGTCTCGTGCCCGGCCGCGGGATGCACGACGAGGCCGGCCGGCTTGTCGATGACGACGATGTCGTCGTCCTCGTAGATGATTTTCAGCGGGATCGCCTCGGCGGCGGGCTCCGCCGGGACGGCCTCCGGCACGTCGATTGTGATCGTGTCGCCGGCTGTGACGTGATAAGCGGGGTCCCGCACCGCTTCCGCGCGGAGCGACACCTGTCCGGCCAGGATCAGCGCCTTCAGCCGCGACCGCGACAGCTCCGGCAGCCTGGCTGCCAGCACGCGATCGAGCCGCGGCGAGCCTTCGTCGCCGGCGACCGTGACCGTCATCAGACCGTGGGATTGTGAAGTCGAGATGTCCATGAACTCTACCGTTGCGCCCGAGCCGTCCTCGCCCGAGCAGGCCCAGCTGATGGCGCGGCTGCGGCGCATGATGATGATCGCGGGCGTGACCACCTCGATCGCGATCGCCGTGCTCCTGGTCGCCATCGGCTACCGCCTTTTCCGCGGCGAGGGAAGCACAGCTTCGGGCCCGGACCTCACCGCCATGCTCCCCAAGGGCGCCCGCATCGTCGCCACCGGCACCGCCGGCGACCGCCTGGCGGTCACCCTGGATGTCGGCGGCACCACCGAGATCCGCACCTTCGACGCCAAGACCCTCAAACCCACCGGCCGCCTCCGCTTCGCGGTGGAGCCGTAGGGGCAGGGCGGTTTCGCCTGATCATTTTGGCCCTTTCTTTTTGGCTTTGGCCCATCTCCCCGCCCGCGGGCAGTCAGCGCCTCCCCCGCCTGCGGGGCGAGACGAGCGGAGCTCGCTCTGAGAGCTCGCATCGCATCTTCGATGCGATGCGGGTGGGGGAACTCTCTCCACTGGCACCGGTGCTCGCGGCGCCCCCACCCCAACCCTCCCCCGCAAGCGGGAGAGGGAGCCCACCGCCATCGCGGCCGGCTGCTTCCATCCCATGCTGGCCGAATGAGCGATCCTCTCGCCACCCGGGCAGTCCGTTCCCCTCCCCCTTGTGGGGAGGGGCTAGGGGAGGGGGCCCACACGGGGAAAGACCCTTGGGGCCCGGACACCCACACTCCTACGAAATTTCCATCCCCCGTCTTGCGGCGCGGCGCGTTCAAGGCTATGCGGTTCACCTCACGCTCCCTTCGTCTAGCGGTTAGGACGCGGCCCTCTCAAGGCTGAAACAGGGGTTCGATTCCCCTAGGGAGCGCCAATAAAATCAACGACTTAGCTCGTTTCGGCAAAAGTCGTCGAATATCCGTCAAATAAACGTCTGCGGACCGCAGCGGACGCTTAAGTGCATGTGTCCCCCAAATCATCGGTTAATCGCGGCGACGCCCCTTTTCGGCGTGGACTGAGATCTCGCCACGGGCGTGAAATCTCGGCCCCGGGGGACGGAGTGCAATTTCTGAAATTTTTGATTTCTATCGTTCGCGAGGGCAAATGCGGCCCAGCCTGCGGAGCTTGCTTGTGTGAAGTTCTACAGTTTGGCCATACCGACGGTTCGGCTGCCCGCAGCGATATCGTGATAGGGCTGCAAGCCGTCCGAGATCGAATCGCATCTATTGGCTTGCTGGGAATCGCTTGCCATGCGTAAGCGTCGCGGCACACCCTCAGGAGTGCGGCGTACGCATAGGCCTTGAAGCATTGCCGACGGGCTTCGCTTGCAGCCGGCGCCTTGTATTGCGTACGTGCGATTTCACAAATCAGATTGACAGCAGTGCTCTAACGTTTAGTTGTCTTTTATAATGTCACACGTGGTGGCGCGTTTTATTCCCTCCGATCTGCTTGCAACGGCATCATGCTGGCTGACGACATATTTCGTGGGCGCCGCTGCGGCAGCGCTGCGAGCCGGCTCTACGGGTCAACCAATCGGCAAAGTTCTGGAAGGTTGGCGGATTAGCGAGACACCGGCAGCTATCGCCTACGATTCCCGCGCTGCTGCGGAAGCTGTGTGGGTTGCAGTTTGTCTGAACCAGCCCGGTTATGAGGAGCTACTGCCTGCCGAATCTGCCAGGCTCGGGCGTCTCGGCCTAAACGCTCTGAAGTCTTTGCGCGTGCTGCTGGCGCCGCCCCAGGTGGAGGGGTTGTCTGCGCGCCTGAGGGAAATTTTGGACGAGCAGATGCTTGCGAGCGATGCGTTTCACCGTATTCGCATCGAGGCCATCATGCCCATCGCCGGCCTCGCGGCGTTCGACGCGCGTGCTCGATTGTCTCGTGCCCGCCAAGGAGCACGCGTACTCAGGCTGAGTGAGGTTGGCATCGACCTTTTGGTGCCTTCACCCGACAACGCGGTGAGTCCGCAGATCATCCCGCGCCGTACGCTCGCAAAGCCTCTCGTGCTGGGTGAGGTGTTACTGTCCACACTCGGCCGCAGCTTCCGTGCGGCCTGTGTCGACGACAACGTCCCGCCCGACACCTTTCCGGTTGAGGGCTCGGTCCGGCTGCGCTTGCGCGGGTCGCCCGCTGCCAGGGCGCTTCTGCTCGCGACTGAGCCGCTACGCTCGCGGGCAGCCCGCCTCACGGGCGGATCCGTGCAGCAGTTCGTCCCGCCTGAGGCGCTGCGGTCCTTGCGTGTCCCGCCCCCACCGCGAGACTGGCGCGATCGCTGGCAGCGCGCCGTCGAACGCAGTCACGTGTACCGACGAGTGCTGGACCGCCAATGGTCGGTGTTCGCCAAGGCGCTGTCGGCCGGATTCGATGCGGTTCATAGGCCTTTTGCGCACGGCCGCCAGCAAGCGGGGGATGTCCTTCAGTGACGCCTCGGCAAGCAGAGGAATTGATCGCTGTTCTCAAGCAGAAGGCACTCGGCTTGGAAGAGCTCCACGAGCGCGCACGCATCTTGGGCAGCGCCTGGACCCGAGACCAGCTCGAGCTGTTCCTGCTCTGTGCACCGGGCGTGACACGCGACGCTGGCTTGTTCCGCTCCAGCGCCTCGAGCCCTGAGGAGGAGCTCCAGCTCTCCATCCTTGAGGCCGTACGGTCGTTCGCGGGTATGCCAGTGTCAGCCACGCAAGTGCGCGCCCGTCTTCCCAATCACTTCGTCACGACGGATGAGCAGGTGCTCGCCATCGCCCGACGCATCGCTGGGCTCGAGGTTTTCGGCCCGAAACTTATTCGCATCGTCCAGTAAGAATTGAGAGCATACGCATGGCGCGCCCCAAGAAGGCCCCCACGGAAAACGTTACGAAGGACACCGCAACGGTCGCCTCAGAGGAGAAGAACGTCCTCAACTCGATCCTCCGCTCCCTCGCGAGCGCCGGTTTCGACCAGACGGTCGACCTCAGGACCACTGAGCCCGGCATGTCCGCCGCGGTCGCTTGGGGGCGCCATGAGGGTGTCGAGACGCCGCGCCTTCTCGCGCTTGTGCTGCCTGCCGGCGCATGGAGCCGCAGCAACGCCGATGAGGTTCAGGCCCTATCCTGGAACTTGCCCACGCCCGACACGGCCCCGGAGCACTACGCCCAATTCGCCGTGGTGAAGGGTGCCGAGGGGAAGCTCGAGGCGATCTTCGATCTCGCGCCGGGAGCGCCGCATCAGATCGACAAGCTCCCCACTCTTCGCGAAATCAACGACTACAAGCGCATCAAGGCCGATCCGAAGTACCGCTGGTCGATGCGAATGTACGACCGTTTGATGAAGGGCTTTAACGCCCTTCACGAGCGCATCTACCAGACGCACAAGGACCGCGTGAACGGCAAGAACGACATCATCGAGGAAGTCGCCAAGCTCCTTTTCCTGGAGACGTTCCGTCTCAACCACGACGGTGCCCTCACCTTCGAGCACGACGGCAAGACGCTGGACCTGAAGGACGTCTTTACGGCCGCGCACGTCAGGAAGAACGGGGCGAGGGCGGTTGCGGAGATCCATGCGGCGTTCGAGCATTTCAAGCTCCACGCCGACTACATCGTGACCGACGACGCGGGCGAGAAACACCCCATCTTTGACAAAAATGTCCATCTGCGGCTGGCGCAGCCCGGCAATTACGAAGCGGTCCTTACCCTGATCCAGGACCTCGGCCCCGTAACCGACAATCGCGATCAGGTGGTGAAGGAGCAGGGGACCTTAGCCGATATCACGGCCGACGTCCTCGGCCGTGCCTTCGACGTCTTCCTGCGCGCGAACTTTGAATCTAAGGGCGGGCTCGGCATCTACCTCACGCCCGCGCCCGTGAAGCAGGCCATGTTGGCGCTCGCCTTCCACGACATCAAGGAGAGCACCGAAGATGCAGCGAATCTCGTCGCGCGCGACGGCAAGGGGCGCCCGGCGTTCCGGTTTTGCGATCCGGCCTGCGGCAGCGGCGGCTTCCTTTCGGTGGCGCTCAGTCACCTGCGGCGTACACTCGACGAGATCGGCGGCAGGGCTACGGCGACCGAAGACGCACGCAACAAGCTCTTCGCCGAGATGTGCCAGCACAGCTTCGTGGGCGCCGATTCGTCGCCCCAGATGGTGATGCTCGCGCGGGTGACCATGTCGTTGCTCGGCGCGCCGAAAGCCCGCATCTTCTACACCCAGAACTCTCTCACCAGCCCGCAGCTCGAGCCGGGTACCTTCGATCTCATCTGCACGAATCCGCCGTTCGGCACGCCCAAGTTCAACAAGGGTCAGGAGGAGGCGAAGAGGGCACACGAGGAAGCGATGGAGAAGATCCTCGCAACCTTCCGCTCCGACCTCACGCCGCGTGATGGGCGCGGGGGCGGCTTCGACTACTCGCCCACGACGACTGGCCTCGCGATGGGCGGCTATCCAAACGGCAAGGGCGTCTGGAAGGAGACATCGGCCAACACCGATCCGGCCGTGCTGTTCATCGATCGTTGCTTGCAGCTACTCAAGCCGGGCGGCAAGTTGCTTATCATCCTGCCCGACGGCGTGCTCTGCAATTCGGGCGAGCGTTATGTGCGCGAGTACATCATGGGCACGAAGGACGAAGCTTCGGGCGAGTTCCACGGCGGCAAGGCAATCGTAAAGGGCGTCATCAGCCTACCTGCGGATGCCTTCAAGCTCTCCGGCACCGGTGCCAAGACCAGCGTACTCTACGTGCAGAAGCGTCATGCCCGGAAGGACGACCCGAAAAAGTTCCAAGATGAGCCGCAGACCGACGTGTTTATGGGGGTGGCCGAGACCCTCGGCTATGTCGTTAAGAACAACGTCGAGGACTATGGCGCTGGTGTTCCCAATGACCTTGCGGCCATCGTCGGTGCGTACGTGCGGGGGGAGTGATGGCGTCATTCGTCCGGCTTTCTCCACATTCGCTCGGCACTCGCATTGACGCTAGCTACTACCGACCTGAATATGTTGCCAATGCTCGCCGCCTCGCGATCTCTCGGGTTGGTAGTGCGAAGCTCGGTTCCCTGGTCACGGATGGCAGACGTACACTGTACTTCGGGACTACCACGCTGGAGGGCAACGAGGCTCCTACTGATTGGATCCCCTTCCTCACTTCGGATGACCTCGGCGATGACGGCTTTTTCGTTGAAACCCGCGCACGCCGACGCGTAGCTCCGTATTTCCTGCGAGACTATCCTAGCGGTCGTCTTCGTTCGGGTGAGTTGCTGGTCAAAGTTAAGGGGCCAAGTCAGATTACGGCATATATCGATACCGCTCCCGAGTACCCCGTGCTCGTGAGCGGTACGATCTGGGGAGCTCTGGTGCGAAAGGACACAATCGACCCTCACTATCTCGTAGCGGCGTTGTCGTGTCCGTACGCCGCGATGGCGCGGACGCGGTTGCGCACCAACTTGAATGTGGAGTTCCTAGGGGCGGACGACCTCCTCGCTCTCGATCTGCCAAAGCCAGCGATATTGGTCCAGCGCTACATTGGCAACAAGGTCCGGCAGGCGGAGCGAATGCGCGAACAAGCAAGAAGTATGCGCCTCCAGCTCGAAGCGTTACTCTCGAGCCCTGAACTTGTAGAGGCGCTCGCTGCCACGGAGAAGCAAGCAAGCCGTGTCAGGTGCGTTGATCTGCATCCGCGGCTCGACGCAAAGTACTACGGGATACGCGCGATGACTGTGCTCCAAGTCGCGGCAACCGATAGTGTCGCGATCGCGACACTCGTAAAGGAGATCAGCAATGGGTTCGAGCATCGCGACTTTGAGTCTGACGGCACGCCCTATATCACAGTAACCGAGGTGTCGAGTGGGCGGCTGACGCTCGCAACTGCACCTCGCCTTGGCTCTGGCGTGGCAATTCCTAACAAGGCGCGTATTGACACTCATTGTGCACTTGTCGTTCGCACGGGCAGCATCGGAGTCGCTGTCCCAGTCTTCGAGGAGGATGCGCACGCGGTCATTAGTAGCCATCTAATCCGCCTTCGGTTCGCCTCTGAACAAGAAGCGGCGACGGTAGCTGCGTTTCTCAATTCGGAAGCTGGACGCGTGCTCCTAAGAAAGATCTCATACGGAGCGGTGCAGCCGCAGATTGGTCAGGACGAGCTTCTTGCGTTGCCCTTGCCGATGGTGCTGCTCGACAAGTCCGACGAGATTCTCAAGGTCCTCAAGATTGAAGACGCTGCTTCCCGGGCTGCGGTGCGGCTAACCTCGGCCGCAATGCTGCTTGTGGAGCATCTGATCGACGGTCGCATCTCCGAAGCCGAGCTCGTCGCTGCGCAAGAATCGCTCGAAGCCGGCGACCGCAGCGCGGATCGGGAGATCTTGAGTTCTCTCCGGCAGAGCGACACGGCCAATGCCGAGCCACTCATCCCAGATCTCGACGCCCTGTACGCGCTCCTCGACGACTCGGAGGAGGACGAAGGATGACCTTCGCCGCTCTCCAGGGGCGCGCGCTCGCGCGCGCGGTCGACGATGTGCGCAGCCTGATTGCTCAGGGCGAGGCGCCGTCGTCGGCCGAGCACTTCCTGGAGGCCGTGCGGGCAACGGACTTGTGGCGTGATCACGGCGGAGTCCTAGTAGCAACGCCCGCCATCGTCTCGCTCGGCGACCGGCTGCCGAGCTCCGCAGAGGCGGTACCAGCTGTGTTTTCGCTCGTGCCTGAGGTCCGGGAGGTCTGGCTTCGTGTGGTTCGCGCGCGCTTCGCCGAGATGGGAGAGCGAAGTGACTTCGCTGCCTTGACAGAAGCAGTGACGAACGCTGGTGCACTATCAAGCGAGCTGGTGAATGTGAAGTCGCCGACACTTGCTCCCACCGCCTACGGCGAGCTGGAACGTGCCGTGCTACCTGCCGCGGCGCACGAGGCGTCTGCCTTTCCCACGCTGCTCCGCGCGCTGGCTGCAACCGCCGCCATGTCCGGCGACGCACAGACCTTAGCTTCGTTGCCCGACATCGCTTTCGACGATCCGTCGACGGCGTGGCGTCCCGGGCGACTGCTGCGGCTACCGGCACGAACGGACTCCGCGTCCGCGATGGCGGTCCTGACTGGCGCGCTTGACGGTCACAGCAGCGATGGCGACGCGATGCGCTGGACGCTTCATCATCCGTGGGCATTTCTTCTTGCGCAGATGACGTTCACCAAGGAGGCGTGGGAGGCCGAGCGCGTCTCGGGCGGCATCGCTTTCGAGCTTGAGCCCGCGCACGTATCGATGTTTCAGAGCCCACCGCGCGTTGAGGTGGTGGTGACCCTGCCCAGAGGCGAGGAGATTCGCTGTGGATCGCTTGGCGAGCTCGTGCAACGCACGCTCGCGCAGTTGGGTGTGATCTTGCTCGCGCATCGCATAACATCCGCCGCGCTCGACGACCGCCTGGCGCTTGTCGTCGAGGCGCTGCAGCTGCGCGACGTCTGGCGCTTCGAGCACGGGGCGGGCGGCCGGCGGCCAGCATACACAATTCACCCCTTGTTCTCCGACGTCTGCTATCGTGCGCTCGGTAGCCGGGCCTTTTATCGGCTTGGCTCGCCGATAACCGCCGCCATACGCCGGGCGGCGGAGGGCTGGGCACACGAACGCATCGCCCGCGCCAGCACCAGATCAACCGGGGGAGAGGCTCTATGACGGCGGCTGCCGCCCCAGTTCTCCATCTCGAGCGGCCGGCTTTCTGGACGGAGAGCAGCGATGCGGAGGTGTGGTTTCGCGCGCTTGATGCGATTGCGCGCGCCGCGCAACGAGCGCCCCAGACCGGTACACCCAGAACGGTCGCAGAGCGTTGCCTTGTCGGCATCATCGCATGGCGCGGAGCCACCGGACTGTTTGGAGCCTTTCAGCGCGGTGGCCTCGTCCGTTTGCCCGGCGTCGGTCTGATCGCGTGTGACGCTGACGGGAGCTGGGACATCACCGATGAGGCCCACGCACTTCTTCGACACTGGAAAGAGGCGCCGCGCCGCGGGCTCGAGTTGCTCGCGGCCATCCTGGTTCGCGAAAGCCCTTGGCTCCGGCTGATGCTCCTTCGCCTCCAGAACCGCGAGTGGGAGCTCACGGGCTGGTCCGAAGTGCGCAGCAGCCGCGGCGGGCTCAAGGTGGGCCGCTCGATCCTGCTTCGCGCTCACTCCGAGCCGGAGCGCTGGTTCGAAGGACTGGAACGACCCGCGGCTGCACGCTGGCTTGCGCGCACCAACTGCAAATCGCTGAACTACGCCCCAGAGGTACTTACGCGCAAGACGGGCAAGGACGATCTCTCGGTCACGCCGCTCACCGCGCCGCTCCACTTGCTCGAGTCGGTGGGGTGGCTCACGCGCACCGGCCAGTTGACGCTCCCAAGCGAGATCAAGTCCGACCTCGCCTGCCAATCGACCCCCATGCAGGTGCTCACCGAGATCACCAGCCGGCACGCCGACGTTCGCGGCTTCGTTGCAGCCGAGCCGGTACTGCGCGAATTGCTCGCCACCTTCGGCATGAGCCCGAGCGGCGACGCTTTCGCGCGCTGGATGGACGCGCTGATCGATCAGGCGGTGCAGCGAGGGGCGATCGAGGTCCTCGACGCCGAACCTGGCCAGGCCCGCCACGGACGTGGCCTGCACGCAGACCCTGCACGAAAGCTCGTGCGCTGGGTCATCCATAGCGAGTTCAACGACGCGTTCCAGAACACATGGGGCGCGCTCGAGACCAAATGGGAGCCGGCGCGATGATCGACAAGGCGAAGCACCAGTGGGCCGCCACCGGCGTCTCGAGCTATCCGCTCACTCACCCTATCGTCGGCCAAGGACGGTTCTTCGACGCGTTTCGTCATTTCATTCATCTTGTCGACGATGAGGCCGAGAAGTTCGCGCACGTGTTCGCGGTCATCGCGCAATGGGGCGTCGGTAAGTCGCGGCTCGGCTACGAGCTGATCGCGCAGATCAACGAAACGTCGCGCGGCTGGTGGGTTCGGGGCGACGACGGCGCGCTCGCGGAGGCGCAGCTGTTCCACAACGACCAGGACCGCGACCAGTATCTCGGGCTATATATTCGTTATAGCCAGGTTGCGAACGACTATAACAACGTGGATAACTGGTTTGCCTACGGCCTGTACAAAGCGCTGCTCCCGCTCGCGCGCGGCGCGTTCGACGGCTCGATCCAGGGACAGATCGCCAAGGAGGCGAGCGATCGCCTGACGGTGGCCGGCTTCGATCAGAAGGCGCTCGCCGCGGCGCTTGAGGTTTCTGCCAATTACTCGGACGAGACGCTTTACGAAGATCCTGCGCTGGCCACGCGGCTGTGCCAAGCCGCTTATACCTATCTGCAGTCGCTCGGCATCAAGTATGTCCTTGTTGTGCTCGACGAACTGGAGACCGCCGCCGAGACCGCAACGTTCGGCCTTGATTCGACCGACATCAAACATCTTGACGGGCGCGCCATCAAGCTGATGGGGAAGGCCATCAAGGAGGAGGACCCGCGCCGTAAGCTTCCGTGGCTTCGATACGTCGCGCTCTGCTCGCCGGCCATCGGTGACGAGTTGAAGGAGATCCAGTCGACCGCGCGCCGATTCGAACTCGCCGAGCTGCAGTCCAATGCCTTCTCCGACGTCAGCGACTTCGTCCAGACGCTGGAAAAAGATGGGCGGCTTGCCGAGTCCTACCCGCAGGGACTGGTCGAAGCGGCCTACGCCATGAGCGCGGGCAATTTCGGCTGGTTCAACGTTGTGATGGCGAGCATCGACGAGCGCCTGCGCGATAAGCGCGCGCGGGGCGAAAAGGATGCACCTACGATAGGAGCTCTTTTTGACGAACTGGTTCGCGTTTCCGGGCGCGTCCAGCAGCACGTGCTCGATCACCAGGCTATTAACATGGTGAAGATGTCCGACAGGACGCAACTCACGACCGCACGAGATCTGCTCTACGGTCAGCTTCCGGTCGCACTCGACTGCTACACGCCTGAAACGCGTGGCGCAGTCCTGGACGCCCGCAACGAGTACGACGAACCCATCGCCGCACTTTTCCGCCGCGTTGAGTGGGACGAACTCGAGGCGGCCGATGCGCTACGTTCCTCAAAGTTCATTCGCGATCGCGGCGTTTGGCGGTTGGGGGGTGTCGATCAGCCGGTCGACCTCCGTCAGCTCCTTTCGAACCTCGGGACCTACGCTATCCATGAGACGAAAGGGGCCCGCCGAGCCGACGGCAAACTCACCTTGATCGTGCCGCTCCGGCAGACTGATTTCGTCCAACTAGTGTCGCTGTTGTACCCGCATGCCGCCGCCGAGGACGCGGCCCGTGCCTTGTGGCGTCGATTTCTCGGTGCCGACGACCTCACGCTGGGCACTGCGACGCACATTGGCCCGAGCATCGAGATGATCGCTCGCCTCGATCTGCGCCATCGCAAGCAAGGACAGACGTCGCTCATCTTCCGTGACCCCGACCAGAATACGGCGCACGAGAAGGCGTTGTCAGTACTGCGCGCGCAGACCGAGCGCGAGCGCGCTTTGCAAGTGCTGGTCGGCGCGATGCGCGTCATCGACCAGCACTGGGCCTATGACGCGGCGCCGTCGGGCATTCGCGATGAGGCGCTGACTGTTATCGCCACTTCGCCGCTCGCGAGGGGCAAACAGCCAGGTGGCCTGGTCACGTTCGACGGCCTGAGGCTGCATCCCAAAGGGCGCGTGCTGTTTGCTTGGGTGAAAAACGTCGAGGAGCTGGAGCGCCTCTGCAATATGTCGAGCGTCCAATTCGGCGAGGAGGGCCGTACGCCTGTCGTCGCCTTCACGGCATCCCGCGCCCTGGTGGATGTCATGACGAACCCGCCGGGAAATACTCTGAAGAACGCAAAAAGCTACCTCGTTCTCTATCAGCTCACCTCGACCGAGGAGCACATTCTCCACCAGGTGGGCGTGCCTACGAAGGCGACCATAGGCTTCAGCCTCGACGGCCACGGTTTCACGACAGCTTTCAGCAACCGGCTTCAGAGCCTCGTCCGACCGTTTTCCGATGAGGTCGGGCGCTTCCGCCAACAGCTCAATGAGCTCGGCCGCATCGCGTGGCCTCTGCGGTCGTCGGGCAAACTGAAGGACGCGGAGCAGGAGCTGCTCGTTCAGGCGTGGCGCATCCTTTCTGTCGACAAGCCCGCACCGGCCACCCTCGCAGACCTTGACGACAAGTCCGGCGTCGACGTCGAAGCGCTGAAGGCGCTTCTCGCCAGACTTGGCGTTACGCCGAAAGCACGGGCTGCTGGCTATTTCGAATACGAACGTGCGGGGCTTTTCTCGCGTCTCGATGACGCAGCGGAGGCGCAGTTTCCAGCGTTCCTCGTCGATACGATCCGGCGCGTGTTGGATGGAGAATGGACGTTCGCTCGTGCCGAGCGAGAGTGGTTTTGGGGATATACGTGGGAGGGCGTCAAACACAAGGATACCTACTTCGAGTGGATGTCCATCGTGTGCGCGCTTGGATTTGCCAAACCCCAGCCGGGGGCGAGGACGGCCGACGTTTACACCGCTATCACTCGCGCTGAGCTGCGTGGCGCCGTCCAGGAGGCGGAGAACTGGCTGAAGACAGACTACGTAAAGCTCGTTGGTGAAATGGAAGACGTCTTTGGCGCTGGCCGGGTGAAGGATCTCTTTTGGCCGGAGGTTGGCGGAGCGCCGCCGGGAGCAAAGACCCTGACGGCACGGGGCAAGCTCACGGACAGCAACACGGCTCTCGACGCGCTCGACACATCAGAAACGAAGCCGGCTACGACCGACAACTTCCGGGCAGCCGCACAGCGGCGCCTTCGCATCCTCAAGAATGTCGATTGGGTCTACCGGCGCGACCGTTTCCAAGCGCTTCAGCAGGACGCGAATGTCAAGACACTGGACTTCGAGTCGGATGAGGTGCCGCTCTGGCAACGCATCCGCCGTGCCTCGCTGTTCGTCACATTCGTGCGCCGAGCCGAGGGACGGATCCGCGCACGAACCGCTTCACTGTCAGAAGAGATGCGCCTCGACGTGAGCTCGCTGCCGGGCTTTCCGATCGCGCTGTTCACGCTTTCCCTCGAGAGGATTGCGCACATCCTTGACGGGGCGCTCGCCCCGATCGTTGCTTCGGGAGCAACGGAGATTGTCCAGGTCAATGAGCCCGGCACGCTGCGACAGAACCTGCGTGACCTGAAGGTGGCCGAGGCAACGGTGCAGCTCGAGAACCTGGCGCGCGAGGTTGGCATCGACTTGTCGACATGGGCCGAGCTGCCGCTGGCGCAGTGCGATGGCCAGATCATCGCCGCATTCCGCGAGCTCAAAGTAGTGTACGAAAAGCTACGCACTGACCTTCTTGAAACTGCTTCGCGCATTTCGACGCTCGGAACCATATTGAAAGACGCGCCGGCAGACTTCCGGTACCCGGAGGGCGCGCTGGCCCTCGACAAGCTCCAAGGCCGTCCAGAGCTGATTGAGAACGCGCTGGAGAGCGCACGAGGGGATGATGTCGATCGCCTCAGGTCGGATTTCGACGGCCCGGCACGTCTGGGGAACTTTCAGCCCCTGATGTCGCGCGCACGAGACCTTCTTGACGAGCCGCGAAAGTCGCTCGCCCTGTTGCTCGGTCAAGTTTTGTCGGTCGAGAATGCGGTGGCCGAGTATCGCAAGACGCTTGTTGAAAGGGCCGAGCTTAAGAATGGCGAGCGCGGCCTGGAGGCGCTGGCACTCGCGAACGGAACGACGCCGCCGAAACCATTGGGCCTGAAGGACGTGGAGCAGGCCGGCGCGTTGAGCGAGGCCCAGAAGATCGTCAGCGCGCGCATCCAGCAGAACGACCTTGCCGGCAGTAAGCAGCTCGGCGACGCGGGCATCAGTTTCGATCGCTGGTGCGCCATTGTGGCAACGCTAGATGCCGAGCGGGACCCTTCGCTTGAGCCGCAAGAGGCGGACGCGCTGGTCAAGCGGGGCCTCGTGCAGCGAACCTACCGACTCGGAGTGAGGCCATGACCGCTCCGGTGCTGCTTCACGGCCCGCTTGCCGCGCACCGACGGGGAAGGATTCTCCAGGAGGCGCTGTCGGCCGAGGAGGCCGCGACGCTCCCCGAGGGACGCGCTGTGGTGCTGGCGTTCGCAGATGGCTTTCAAGACGCCGAAGAGGGCGAGCAGTCCCGCCTCGTCGAGTGGACACGCATGCCGGGTCACCTGCTGCTGCTTGTCCCGCCGTTCGCGGTCGGCGCTTGTACGCGGCCGGTAACATGGAGAGCGGAGCGCATGGAGCGTGCGCCCGCCGGCGGCGAAGGCCTCGCCAAGGTGCTGGCGTCCGAGGTAGCTTATCGGCTCGACGGCAAACTCCAGACGCCTGCCGTGCCCGGCGCGACGTGGAGCGACCTTAGCGTGTGCATCGGAACATATCGCCTTCACCCGGCAGCCGGCTTGTTCGCGGTCACATGCCTTCCGCTCTGGTCGCTGGCCGTCCTCGATGCTCCCGAAGCACTGGCGAGCTGGTTCGCAAGCCTGTCTGCTCTTTCGGGAGAGAGCCAGCCCACAGCGCAGCGCGTCGAGAGCGCGCTGCAGCCGGACCACTACGGACTGCTCGTTTTCCTGCTAAGTAGGTCGTTCGACGATGAAGAACAGGCCATTGCGGCGCTGCGCTCCTCGTCGGTTTTTCGATTCTCGCCCGAGCGGGGCCGTTCGCTCTTGCAGGAGTTGCGAGATCGAGGCCTCGTCGCCGGCGTTCTGCCGACGGCCGAGGCAACCGAGCACGTCATGCAGAGTCCTTATGCGCCATACATCAGCGCGCTTCGCGAGGTGTCGATCCCATGAACAACGCCCGTACACTCGCGCAAACGCTGGCGGTCCAGTCGCAGATCCACATGCCAGGAACCGTCGGCCGGCTGCTCAAGCAGATTCGTGATCTTGAAAGGGTTGCCCCTCTGTTCGTCAAGGCGGGTCTGGTGCGCTCCGTCGAGCGGCCCAACCCGATCAACGCGAGGGTGTCTGGCATCGCGACGCACGCCTCGACCACGAAGACGATCGGCGGTTTCCTGTATGGCGCCGCAGCCTCGCGGTGCGACCTGCTCGTCGAGCACAACGCCATCTCGACTGCGGGCCAAGACAGCGCGTGCGAGATCGACGACATCAACTACGAGAACCAATCGAAGCGCCTGACTTTGGCTGCCATGAGGCAGGCGTATGAGCTTGCCGATCGGGCGGTCAGCGAGGAACGCGCGCGGCTCATTTTCCTGGATACGCCGCTGGTCATGGATCGCGGGATGGTCCCGCCCGCGAATAGCCTCGGCGACGAGGGATATAAGGCGGCCTACGCCGCCACGCTTGGTGCAATCGAGTCTTTCTGGTCGCAGCACCGCGAACGGCTCTTTCCGTGGAGTTCGGGCGGGCCGGTCGTCATCGGCCTCGCCTCGCAGCGCTTCGGCGCGATCGTCCAGTCGGCCCAGCAAGACTTACGGCTCCAGGAGGGGCGTTCCCAAATCCTGCCGACAGAAGCGATCGACCGTGACCAACTCGCGGCGCTCGACGGTGTGCGCGACGCGATCCTCGGCGTCGGCGAGCGCCGCTTTGTTCATGGAATTCTCGGGAGCTTCACCAGGACTGCAGCGTTCCGAATGAACGTGCACACCCCGCGCATGGAGCCCGGCGCCGTCGTCGACCTGGGCATCATCGGGCTGCACTTTCGCGCCGGGCAGGCCACCGAACCCCGTTTGATGCAATTGGTCGGTGACGCGCCCGCGTGGACGACCGCAGCCGTCGATGAGATCGTCGGGCTGACGATGGCCCTCACGGCCGTGGGCGGCGCCGCGTCGGCGCCGTTGCCTGTCCAGTTGGCCGAGCGCGAGCTAAACGCCCTCGGACCGTTCATCGAACACTACGGCCGAAGCGTCGCCGGTGAGCTCAAACGGCGCGAGATCGAGAGCATCTGGTTCTCGGACTTCGACCTTGCGACTTGAGGAGACCGAACGATGACAACACACATCCTTGGCCGGCTCGTCGGCAACACCGGTGACCCGACCAACCTCTCGATGGTGCTCAATTCTTCCTTCGCGGGCAGGCGAGGCGAATTTGTGCGCGTTCGCCATCAGGAACAGGAAGGTGAGGCGCGAACCGACGTGCTCGCGCGCATCGTGAGCATCAGCCGCAGCAACATCCTCTATAACTCTGGTCTCGGCCAGGCGGTCACAGAGCTTGAGCTGTTGCCCGGCGCCCATGTCACCGGCGAGCAGATTCTCGGCAAGCTCGAGGCGATCGGCTATAGAGACCCCGAGAACGGCCAGATCAAGATGCCCCGCCGGGCCTTGGACCCGGGCTCGCCGGTCGAGCCAGTCGACTTCCAGTTCCTGAGCGCCTTTTACGAGTTCCAGGAGCACTCGAGTCTGCATATCGGGAACTTGGTTGGCTACGAGCGCGGCGCCTCGGCGGTCCCCGTGTACTTGGAGGTGAACCGTCTGGTGACGGAGCACCTTGCTGTCCTCGCGATGACCGGCTCGGGCAAGTCATACACGGTCGGCCGAATCATTGAGCGCCTCGTGGCCATCAACAACGGCACTGTTGTTGTCTTCGATCCTCACGGCGAG
Organism: Bradyrhizobium sp. SZCCHNR1015; assembly: GCF_032489875.1. Classification (NCBI taxonomy): domain Bacteria; kingdom Pseudomonadati; phylum Pseudomonadota; class Alphaproteobacteria; order Hyphomicrobiales; family Nitrobacteraceae; genus Bradyrhizobium; species Bradyrhizobium sp. SZCCHNR1015. Next base: position 123,290 of record NZ_JAUEYW010000003.1, on the reverse strand, counting down.
TATGGACGCGCGTTGCAGGGCGGGCAGATGCACTTCAATGAACGCCCGGACGAACTCGACGACCAGCGCGATCGAGCGGCCCTGCCTGCTATCCGTGATGCGTTCTCGCGCTTGCGGGAGGCGGGGGCCGGCGTTTCGATCTTCAGCCCGCAGAACTCTTCGTTCCGGCAGAAGTACGCGGGTGAAAACCAGGAGCTCGCACTGCAGTTCGACCACTTCGAGATGGACGATCTCAGCGAGATACTGCCGGGGCTTACCGAGCCTCAGCAACGCGTGCTGGACGTGGCGATTCGCTACTGGATTGCCCATGAGACGACAGCGCCGCGTGATATCAACCGTCTGCGCTACTACCTCGGCGATGGCATCGATGACGTTCGGCAGTGGGATGAGCTGAGCCAGGCGGAGGCGACGGCGCTGAACGGTCGTAGCGCCGCGGTTGCTTCGATGAAGTTGTCGCGCGTGCTGCAAGAGGCGCAGAGCTTCTATCATTCAGGGCTTCCCGGAGCGACGGATATCTACGAGATGATCGGCCGGCCTACGGATCGTCGGGGGCGACTCGTCATTGTGGACCTACAAGGCCTCAGCGACACAGCGAAGCAGGTCATCACGGCGCTCATCTCGAGCGAGATCTTGCGTGCCGCTTCGAGCAAGACCGACCGCATCAGACCGTGCTTCATCGTCTACGAGGAGGCACACAATTTCGCGCCGGCAGGCGAACCCGCCGTCAGCCACCGCATCATCAAGAAGATCGCTGGTGAGGGGCGAAAGTTTGGTGTGGGCTTCGCCGTCGTTAGCCAGCGTCCCTCGAAGCTCGACCCCGACGTGACGTCCCAGTGCAATACACTGATTGCGATGCGGCTCCGAAATCCCGACGACCAGCGCTTCATCGCCAAGACCTCCGACATGGTGAGCGCGGCGGACCTCGACCAGCTTCCTGGACTGTCGACGGGCGAGGCGCTCATCTGCGGCAGGTCGATCCCGGCACCGCTCCTCGTTCGGGTCGGAACGAAAGCGCTGGTCCACGGTGGCGAGTCGCCGGAGGTGCTCAATCTCTGGGGGAGGTTCGGTGGCTGAGGTTAACGTCCTTCCCAGCCGGCTCACCGTCGAAGCCGCATCGTCCCATTTGCCGATGTGGACGGATTGGGGAGTTCGCGATGTAGGGCACTTCGTCCACAGCCTGGGCTGCACCTTCTTAACGGCAATTGGACGCGACCACGGGTTCACGGCGGTCTGCGAGGTGCCAGCGCCGCGCGATGGGCCATTTGCGCACGTCGAGGAGGACGTGCGCTCGGACTCTGTCTGGTTCGATAGGACGACGAAGCGCGTCGCGCTAGTGGCCGAGTTCGAGCGATACGCCGGCAAGCAGAAGGATTTGAGTCCGAAGGTCGAGACCCTGCTGCTCGCACAGCATCGATGGGCCTGCGAGAACTCAACCCTGCTGCTTGCCTATTGGAGCGTCGGCTTGGTGACGCTGCCCGATCACGGCACCCTTCGCAGCATCGCGCGCGATGGCTTCAGTGCGACAGGGGGGGTGCGTGTTCCCGGCAACCCGAAGGCTCGGCTCATCTTCTACCAATTTGTGGTTCGCGCCGGGCAGGACGGCCTGCTTCGGCTCGAGAACATCATCCGGCGAGGCGAAGCATGACGACCAAGTTCTTCGTTCCACGTGCTGACCGTCGCCTCGGCGAGCGCTACGAACTCGTCGAGTGCCTGGGCGATGGATCCTACGGATGGGTGTGGCGGGCGCAGCGGATCTCGGATGGCGCCATCGTCGCGGTGAAGATTCCGAAGGCGCAGGGCAAGCGGAACGAAGAGTTGGCCGAAGGATCGCCGCTCGTCGGTCAAGTGTCGCATCCGTACGTGGTCGACGTCTACTGGATGGGGCGGGTTCCGCCCGAGCGCGAGTGGTACGCGATCGAGATGGAATATTTTCCCTCCATCACACTCGCTCAGCTGCTGGACGACGGCGAGGAAGGGTTCGTCGCGAGCTACGGTAAGTTGCTCAGCGTATTTGAGCAGGTTCTCGAGGGCTGCGCCCACCTGCATCGCGTAGGCATGTCGCATGGGGACATCAAGCCGCAAAATATCCTCGTGTCGGCGGAGCAGGTGAAGCTGACCGATTTTGGCTCAAGCGTGCTGCCCCAGGACATGTACGCGCGGACGCGCGAGAACGGTGGAACGATTCTCTACTCGGCGCCGGAGATCGTCGGTGCGACACTATCGACCCAGGATATCTCATCTCGGTTCCTAAGCGACATCTATAGCCTAGGGGTTCTTCTCTATCATCTCGTCACCGCTCGGCTTCCACACGACACGTTGAGCCAAGTCGCTCGTCATGTGCCGTTTCCGCGTGCGCGTGAAGTCAACTCGTCGGTGTCGCAGCCGCTCGACGAGTTCATCGACCGATGCTTGAAGCTCATGCCGGAGGAACGTTGGCCGAATATCGATGCGATGCTCGATGCCTTCCGAGCGGTCCGGCGCGCGCAACTCCACTTCACGCCCACGCGGACATTGGCCGTGTCGCGCGCACCGCACGAGGACTGGTCATCGCAAGCCATGCGTCTTGTCGAAGCGGGAGACTACCGAGACGCCGAGCTCGTGGCGCGCGCCGAGTTCGAGTCGACTAGAGATGTGCAGGCCTTCCTGCTAATGGTCCAAGCCTCTTATCAGGAAGGTCGCTACTTCGACTGCATCCGCGATCTCGAGGCCCGGCCGGACGTTGTCGATGCCCAATCGTCTACGGGAGCCGAGTTGCGGCGTCTCGCGCTCTCGGCCTATCTCGAGGTGCGGCACGTGGACCGTGCACGAATGTTCGTTGCCAAGTGCCTTGCCGAAACGCCCAATGCACCCGACCTGCTATTGAAGCACGCGTCAATTCTTGCGCTCGACGCGAAATATGAGGAAGCTGCCGAGCAGCTAATGGCGCTCCATCGAAGGCTGCCGGGTAGACCCGCGATCCTTCGGCGGCTTGTGGCCATTTACGAGCAGATGCGCGACCTCGGAAAGGCTACAGCATTTCTACGCGCATATCAGAAAGTTGTGCCCGACGATCCATGGGCGACTTCGAAAATAGAACAGTTCCGCGCGATCGGCGTCGTATGACGACGCGCGAGGCGCGAGCCAGCGCTCGTTAAGCGCTCCTTCGAAGGATTTCGGTTTTGAACCTTCATCGATCGTATCGGGGAGAATGTTAGTCAACCAGTACGGCCACGGGTTTGTGGAGCGGCCGCGGTCGGGTCGGCTAAGCCTATACCGCGTCCAGCTAATGTTCTCTTTTGCGACGATCCGACGGGACGACACTCTGACTTTCGCAAACCGGTGCCTTATCCTTGAGAAGGGTCCGGCATTGAGGCCGCCTGCCCAGATAGCGGCCAATCTCTCGACCTTATCAGCAAGCGGATAGGGTATAGGTACAGCATCTCGGCGGCTCGAAGTGGCTGGCGCCGGTCACCGGTTTCCTGAGAGGTCCGAGTCCCGTCGGTTTCTGTGCGGCTCCCGAGTTCAAGCCGATGAGGTGCGTTATCGTGTCGAACACGGAAGCTTCCGCGGCTAGAGAACATCGTTAAGGATTCGATCATATCGATAGTTGCAAATGGGCATGATCAGTTCCCTACATTTCAATCAGTCCGTCTCGAAAGTTGCGAGAAAAGACCAATAATCGCTATGCGAAAGTTGTGCAGAAAACTCCTTCCGATTTCCGTCATGCTGCTCCTCGTCACGTTTGACACGGCAATCTCGGCGGAGAACGCGCCGCTGCCGGCTTCTCAATTGATGAAATTCGAAGCTCGCCCACCGAACCCCGCGTTGGCGTTCGTTTTGGGAACGACATGGACGATCTTCGCAAGTGGACCAATCGATGGCGACGCCGCTACTCGCTTGAGGGCCATGCTCAAGGAGAAGAATGTTCCTCTTCGCTCTACTATTTATCTCGATTCGCCGGGCGGCAACCTCCTTGCTGGCATGGAACTCGGACGAGTGATTCGAGACTACGAACTGCGGGCCGACGTCGGCCAGGTACGACCGGACACCGATCTCGGCCAAGCGGTCGGCCCGGGTGTCTGTTTTAGCGCCTGTACCTTGGCCTACCTCGGCGGCACCTTCCGATTCTTGATGACGGGCTCGCGTTACGGCGTCCACCGCTTCTACTTCGGCAGCCCGACGCCAGATGCGTCAGACCTCGCACAGATGGCTTCGGCCGCGATCATCCAGTACCTACGAGACATGGATGTTGACACACGCCTTTTTACTGCTTCCACCAGGGCTGGCGAGCACGAGATATTCGAGCTGAGCCGCTCCGAGTTGATAGAGCTTAACGTAGTCAACAACGGCGTAACTCGCCCACGTTGGACAATCGAGAGCAACCGGGCCGGTATGTATGTCAGGGGCGAGCGTGATACGACCTTCGGCATCAACAAGTTTATGCTTATCTGCGACGCAAAGAAGATTGTGCTCTACATCATCTTCGATCCGCAGAATCGTGAGAAGGAAGTGCTGAACTTCACGGCCGATTACCTATACATTAATGGCGCCAACACGCGAATCGATCAGGCTCGGATCGAGCGCAAGGTCGTCAATGGCTGGATCAATGCCTTCTACATGCTGTCGCGACAGCAAGTCGAAGCGATCGCGCGGGCTGAAACTGTGGGGGTAGCAATGCTCCCGACGCCGTCCTCGCCGATTTTCCTCGGTTTCGACGCGATGCCCGTCGGTCGGGATGGAAATGAAAAGATCCAGGGCTTTGTCGCTGCCTGCCGATGACGGTCTTTTTGGTCGCCGGCACTTACGGTCGTGCCGGCGGCAGTTACGGTTGTGCTCAAAGGTGTGGATGCCCTTAGCTGTGGCGATGCGCGAGCTTCTAATCGCTGTCCAGCGCAAGGCACAATGCATAGCAGCATGGAGAACCATCTTGCCGGCCATCGTGCGAGCGTCTAGTTTGAGGCCTTGGCTGGTTCACCCGTCGCAGTGAACCACACGCCAGCCGCGCCGCTGGAGATCTGGTAGCGAATGCCATCGGCAGTAGCCTCGCCTTCGGGCTTGTCCTTCAGGCCGACGAACAGCCGCGTCACGAATATGTTGTCCTTGGCAAGAGCAAGAGAAGGCGACAGCATCCGGGCTACGACCATGAACGACGATAGTGCTTTGAACGCCATAGCCGGATCATCTTCAGGTGCGTAGATCACCGTGACGCCGGTCGCGCGCGGATTTCCGTTGTCCGCACTGACGACAACACCGATGCGCTCGTTGATCCCGAACTGACAGGCGGTCCGTACGGCGGCGCTGCAGCCCTTGCTGGACGCACGCAGATCGAAGCCCATCGAGGCGGATCGATCATTGAAGACTCGGCCGAAGTCCGCCGCCACAAGATCGAGCCTCCGCGTGCCATCATCCCTGCTTGAGGCCTGATCGGGGTTCTGGGCAGGATTGTCTGACGCCAATTTCGTGACGGCACCTTCGTGCACCACGGCATCTGTCTTGCGCCGCAACTCCGCCAGCCGCTGTTCTGCGGCCGCGCGCGCTTGGTGAGCAGCTTCAGCCTCTTTGACGACGATGGAAGTTTTCCGCTCTTCCTCGTCGGCCTGCCTCAACAGCTCTTCCGTCGCGCGGCGATCTTGCTCCGCCTGCTCCAGCAGTCGCAACCGCGTGCGCTCCGATTTTTCGGCAGCTCGCCTGGCCGCGGCTTCGTCGCGTTCGCGATCCTCTCGAGCGATAGTCTCCCGCTGCTGGTCTTCGCGGACCTCGCGCGCTTCCTTGGTTCGTGCTGCCTGCTCCCGTTCCCGCTCTCTACGCGCGGTTTCACGCCGATCGGCCTCTGCGGCGATCTCTTGCGCCTCCTGTGCCGCCTTCACTTGGGGTTGCTCCTCCTGGGCTTGTCGCTCTTGGGCGAGCTCGCGCTCCGCTGCCATTTTGGCGGTGCGCGCGTCAGCATTTCTGCGGGCGGGTCCGACCACGTTCTCTCGCAGCTTCGCGACGACTTCTTCGATATGCGCGTCGATTTGCGCCTGTGTCGCGTCGAGCTTCATAACATTGACGACCGGGTAGCGTCTGGTGCAGGCGGCATAAACTTGCCGGAACTCCTCGACGTCGGCGTCGGTCCAGTCTGGCCCCGCCTTGCCCAGGAACGGCCGCCCGCGCAATGGGCTGCGCATCAGCATCAATGGTCCTGGGGAGCAGCCGCCCCGCGCGTCCAGCCACGATTGAACATAGCCAGCTCGAGCGTCATCGACGCGACAGATCAGTACCAGCGCTACACACGCCAACATCAAAGAAGAACGAAAAAGCATCTTTCCACCCAGACAAAGAACGCCTTACGGTTATAACGATTGTTTCTTGATCGCAGTTCCGAGACCGAACACGACGTAAACATCAACAGGTCCGACGAGCGTTTCGACAAGCATCGCATCGCTTGACCGATTGATTAGTCTAGTGTTGCCTATTCAGGCAACATGAAACATGTTGGCACATTCGGCGACCATATCCGCGGCCTCAGGGAAAAGCGGGCAGGTTTCGACAGCGCGTTTTCCCTTCGTCGGGTTGCGACCCGCTGCGGAATTACCCCGGCCTATCTCTCAAGGGTCGAGCGCGACGAGGTGCCTCCGCCGGGTGAAGAGACGCTGGTGAAACTGGCCGACGAGCTGGACGAAGTCCGCGATGTGATGCTGGCGCTTGCCGGCAAAATCTCGAGCGATCTGCGCGCGGTGATATTGGCGCGGCCCCGGCTATTTGCAGAGTTGATCCGCGCACTCAAGTCCGCGCCCGAGCATGCTGTGCTGCGCATCGTGCGGGAAGTGCGTGATGGTGAATGGTGAGAAGGAAAGATTGATGCCGACCCTCGAAAACAACCGCCTGGTGTTCCGATTTCCTCACATCGAGGAAAGCGCGCAATTCTCGATCGAATTTCAGCGCACGCTTCGCATTCCCGATACGAACAAAACTTATAGCTTGCCGCCCGGCCTCGGTGTCTTTCCGTTGCGGCATGTCGAGGATTTTGCGGATCGGCTCGATAACGCGACCATCTCGCGTGGCGGCGTCCTCATGCCAATGTGGCAGGCCGAGGCTATGTGGCTGAACTTCAGCAGTCGCGGGCCATACGACGGGCCAAGTTTCCCTGTTGCGATCAAGGTAGCGGCCGGCAAGATCAATGCTGTGAGCGGCGAAACGTGGAGGCCGGGTCTCAATCGGCATCCGCAGGACTACATGGTCTCGCCACAGCAGCCATGGCTGGATGGGTTTGCCGTCAAGCCTGGTGTAATCCGCCAGTTCGTCGCCATGCCGCTGGGGGATGGCTATACGGTCGAGCACCAGATATCCGGCACGGAGGAGTGGGGCGGTCTGCAGATACAAGTCGCCCCGCTCAAGAACCATGTCTGGCAAAAGATACGCGCGGCATGGAGGGAGAAAGTGCGTACGCCACATTTCGCTGAGGACAGGCTTTGCGATAGTAGCAGCCGCCTTATGGGATTGGGAGCTGGCGGCCTGATGAAACAGGCGATCTATCCAGATCAATTTCAGCTCGACGATTGGGATCTCGAATCGATGGATCGTGTTTTCGTCACACTACTCCACGCAAGAGATTGGAAATCTACCACTGGAGAAAGCGCTCCACATCATCCACCGACAGCGCAGGAGTATTCCAAAGCCGGTTTGCCGTGGTTCGACTATTATGGTTGCGACCAGGCTTCGCTTCCTGGAGGCGAGAAGCTGGCGTCGATCGCGTCGGTGGGCGAACTGTTCAAAATGAAGACCGGGGCTGCGATGCCGAATTGCGAAGACGTCGATACCGGAGTCCCAAAGATCGTGGGGCCGCGGCAGGTTCGTGTCGGCGAGTGGTAGGGTAAGGGTAGGGCCGTTGCGTTCAGGAAACCGAAGCCTGCTCGGGCACGGAGTGATGTCGTTGAGGCTCAGGAGATCATAGGTCGGCGCCTGGCATGGTGGCTTATCGCGCGCTTTGCTGCCCGCCGAACGGGATCAGCTGTCTGCGTGGACAAGAGCCACCAGCCGCTCCCAGCAAGAGCAAGCCTGATTGCCGGGCTCAGATGGTGTTGCCACGCCCGCGGCCGAACAGCAGCGCCTTGTGGTCGCTCTCGGGGAAGGCCGGAGGGACGTATCAAGCTTATCCTACAACGGTCCTTTCGTCCGCACGCTTTAGCAATGAATAACGCCGCTGTTGACGGGCGGGCCAAGCCCGAGGCGGTTGGTGGGGAAGGGGTTAACCCTACCCCCACCTACGCGCCCAAGACCTCTGGTATGCAGTCCGGGGCGGGAGCCGCTGAGCCTAGCATAACGGCCGATCTAGCGAGAACCAAGGCCTCCTCCGGCGGCTTACGGCACCTCGAACAAGCTTGGGAGGGCGTGCGTGCGCAGCCGCAGCAATTCACTCAAGGTGGGAGCCCTGCCGCAGGAACCTTGCCACGAGGTCTCGCGGTGCTTCTCGTTGGGCATCTGTCATAGGGCTCTTGATGAAGATCGGTGCGCTGCATTCGCGGTGGCGTATGCCGCGCACGCGTCTGGATCATGCCGACAATGCTAGCCTTCGGCGCGGCGCAATTCCTCTGCCCGCGGGCATCCACGATACAGGTGATCCCGATGACAACGTCCTCGGCGCTGCCGCGCGGCGCCGAGCTGGCCGATTGCCGGACTTCATGGGCGAGCAAGCTCATCGGGGCGTAACAGCTAGCCGGCGCTCTCGGCCCGCTTCTTCACCGTATTCGGGTGCGGCGTCGATCTTGGCGGTCGTCTCCGATCGCTGGTCTATCGCTCTCAAAGAGGCTTCCGGCGGTTACGCTGCCGCCCTGCGACCTTAGTTATACGACCCGCGGGTTACGCTATGCTCCTGCCCTCGCTCTTGCGCCACTCTGCGGGCGCAGCGTTTATGAGGGCGAAACGGCGCGCATGGATGATATGAGCTTCATTGGCGCCGAGCATGTCGGCTTCGAGCTTATAGGCGCGGGCGGCCTGACCCCTCTCTACAGAGTCCAAAAATTCCGGGTATCGCTTCATCCAATTGTGAACGGTCGCGCGCGCGATGTGCATCGCGCCGGCTGCGGCGGTGAGGGAAAGGCCCTGAGACATCAAGCGATACACCACGTACCCGATTTCCGGCGTGTAATTGGTCGGTCGGCCACGCCGTGCTTTGTTGGTCATCACCGGACCCCTGTCGCGAATAGCCGCGAACGAATGACACGTTACGTTCGGTTACGGCCCTATGGAGAAAACGAACCGAACGTAACGTTCCGTGCCGCGGCGTCAGGCATGATCCACGCGCCATCGTCCGCCGCTTTCCCGGACGAGCTGCTTATCGCGCAATGCCTTCCGCAGGTCCAGCAAATCGGCCCTACGCCGTTCGCCCAATCCCGCCTGCCGTGCCTGCTCGTTCCATTGCTCGAGGGTAAGGCCTTGGTCACCGGCGTCGTAGAGGATGCGGTAGAACGTCTGTTGATTGGGCGTCAGTCGAACAGATTCTGAACCACCCGACCCGGTTTCGATCGCTTCCGGGCTTACGATGTTGACCGTTACAGGGTCGCCATCCTCGTCAACGCCCAGCTCGATGGTCTCCGAGCGGAAGGAGAGCAGAGGGCCCTCGGGCCGATCGTTGGCTTTGGTTACGGTCGCGGTCTTTACCTGCTCGCCGGATATCTCCACCATGACGTCCACGTCACCATAGCTGGCGTTGGAGCCGCGCATGCCCCGCGCTTCGTCCTTGCCGGTGTGACCGACAATCGCGACATGCACCCCCGTGGCATTCTTGATGCGTGCCAGGTTGGCAAAACAGACGCCCTGATCCTTGGCGGAATTTTCGTCGCCACCGCCGGCTGCGATGGCTTTTGCGAAGGTGTCGATCACGATCAGGCCCACCTGGTGCGGCTGGATACGTTCGTTGACGTCCTTGATGATGGCGATCACCTTGCCGACCGTGCGGACGTCCATGAGGTTCATGGTGTCAGGCACGACGGCCACTGGTGGATCGCTCTCGGCCGGCGGCCAGCCGGCCCGAAGCCTGCGCCGGACGAGATCCACCCGCTCGAGCGCGAAGTAGACGACTCCACAGGCCGCTTTGCTGCGATTGCCGCGCCAATCCTTCCCGCCGGCCACCGCAAGGCAGAGGTCCGCCATGAGGGCCGATTTCAACGATCCGGGCTTGCCGACCCAAGCGGTCGTCTCGCCCTTCGCGATGATCCCTTTTAAAATCCAGTTCTTGCGCAACGCGTGGGGGCCGAACTCCGACATCAGTTCGTAGCGAAATCCAGCCCGACTCCGCTCCTGTTGCTGGTCTCGGCGCAATGCAATCAGATCGAGAGCGGCGTTGTCGAGGTCGCTACCATCGAAGTATTTCATGTGTGCTCCTCTGTATTGAGGTGCTCTTCCATGATCTGCTCGGCTCTTAGCGGCCCGCAATGCCGGATGATCTGGTCGTACGTTGATTTGGCCCTCAGAATTTCGACCGCTTGACTTCGAGTGATGAGTCGGCGCCTCACTTTTTTGCACAGCTCGCGAGTCTGCCTCTCGAACGAGCCGAGCGCCGATCGGGTGACGACCCGCGCGAGATAATCGTCCATGGCGACGAAATTGGTCGCGCCATAATCTTTGCCGGTCATCGGGCCACCTCCGATTCGAAGGCGGCGGCGATGACGCTCTGGATTTCATCGCGCCCATATTCGTTATAGAGGTTGTTGTAAAGCGCGGCCTCATGAAGCGTATCAACGCCGTCTTGCTTGGTGATCAGGCCGCTGCGCACCAATCGAGCGACGTAACACGTCGCGTCGACAAACTCGTTGTACTTCGCATTCGCCACGCCCATGACGATCTCGACCTGCAGAGGATTCCATTGCGCCGGATCGCCAAAGATGTAGGGGCGGCCGATCGGGTTGTAGGTCCCGATGAGATATTCCAAAGGGAGCATTTGAATTTCCTGGCCCGCGTCCGATGGCATCGGTGCGGGCTTCTCTTCGGGAGAAGCCCGCCACGGGTGATGCTGTTGGAGGAAGGCTAGGACGAGGCGGCAGGCAGCGAGCGCAGCCATTCCTCTGCATCGGCGCGAAGGACGATAGTCTTCTTCGCGCCGACCTTGCGAAATTTCAGGTGACCGGCTTTCGCCTGGGCGTAAGCCATCGTACGGCCGATACCGGCCCACCGGCAGAACGCGGGGATCGTCATCGCTGCTGGCAGGTCAGAAATCTCAATGTGATGCGCGGCAGGCGGGTCTAGATGCTCCGCCGTCGCAATCAAGAGTGCCTTCGCAGAAGTAGAGTCCATAGCCATCTCCTCGTTCGGGATGGCTCGCTATTGAGCGCAAACGTCCGGCACTGTCGAAAAGACAAGCGGAAGAGAATTCTTAGGCCTTGTCCGTTTGACCGATCAGCCCGGCCCTCTGCAGCGCCTTGTATAGCGTGGCGTCGCTCATTTCCGGCCTCATGGCGACGTGGTACACGGCGCGGACGAAAGCGACAAACGGCCCGCCTGGCTTGTTGTATGTCTTTACAATCCCAGATAGCGGATCGCCGTCCAGGTATTCTTCGTAGATACTATCGAGACTTTGAATCAATGTGGATTGCTTCGATGGACCGTCCATATCCATCTCGAATCCGCCGGCCCTGCCAAACTCCTCCAGAAGTTTCCTCGCGGACGAAGCCCTCCTGGCCACGAGCTGCAGCGAGGATTTCAGAGACTCAAACAGGCTAGATCCGTCGCAGTCACCTTCATCGCCCGATGTGCGACGATCGGGAGCTACAGTCGTGGCCATGAGCCGCAGGATGGGGTCGTTGCCCATATCGTCCAGAATGGAGTTGGCTTTTGTTTCGATCGACCAAAGTCGTTCTATCCGCCGTTCCCAACGCATATCCGATTCAAACTCTTCATCGACCGGCTCCATTGCAAAAGCCAAGGCTAGCGCACGCCCAAGGCGCGTTCGCTCGGTACGTGCGGCTTCTGCAGGGAAGAAGTAACGGCTAGGCACGGCACCGCCATCCTCTTGAACTTGGGCGAGCAGATAACCGACCTGTTCGTAGTCCCATTCGCCAGCTTGCTTTACCAATTCCGCAAGCCAATCCTCCAATGCCAAAGCGGCTCGTCCGGTCATCGCTCACGGCCCGCGATCGTAACCACATTCCCACCCGGCTGCGGCACCAGCGGTACGACTGCCGCGCGGGCGAGGGCTTCCAGGGCCGTGGCGATGTATTTCGCGTAATGCCGCTCGATCATCGTCACCGACGTATTGTGCAGCTTTGCAACCTGCTGGATGGGCAGACCGTTTCGCAGGCCGCGGACGATGCTGGTGTGGCGTAGGCTGTAGGGGATCACCTCTGGCAATCCTGCGCGCTGGCGGATCGCGCGCCACGGGCGCGTCAGTTCCGCGGTCTTCCAAGGACCGCGCTCTGACCTCTTCCAGGCGATGCTGTGGGGCTCCTGCTCGTAGCTCCAGCGCTCGAACAGCGGGGCGTCCTTCGGCCGGCCGACGATTGCGGGCAGCAGGGCCTCGATCACGTCGTCGCCCACCGGAATTGGGACCGAGCCGCCGTTGCCGCCGCGCCCCTTGTAGGAGCCCGGCATCATCAGGCGCCGCTCCTTGAGTTGGGCATCGCTGACGCGCATGCGCCGCACCTGCGCAAACCGTGCGCCAGTGGCGGCAAGGCAGATCACGAGCCGGTAGAGGTCACCCTCGCTCTCCTGCTCGGCATCGACCTCGCCTGCCGCGCGAAGCAGGTTGCCGACCTGCGCGTCGGTGAGGATCTGGTTGTCCCGCGCGATGGATGCGTCGTCATCATCATCGATGCGCTCGGCCTTGAAGCCATCTTTGACGATCGCGAGAAAGGTCGGGTTCAGTTTCTTCTGCTCCGCGGAAAGCCGCGGCCATGCTGCATTCAGCGCGGCCTTGAGGTCGTTCGAGAGCCGGTGCTTCGTCGTGGCTTTCAGTTCTTCAGGCAGTTCGTCGCGCCAGGTCAACAGGTCGTCTTCCTTCAACGCGTGCAACTCGACAGCGGCAAGAGGGGCGGGCGCAATGGCTCCCTGATTGCCACGTTTCTCCTGGCCGAGAACATAGCGTCGCAGCCGATGTCCGGCGTCCGATCGAACTTCACGTCCCGACCTTCGGCTATCGCGAGCATTGCGCTCTTTGATGTAGGCCTCGACCGCCGTTTGCACGGTCGGCGCCGGACCGGCGGCATGCGCCGCGGCTTCCGTTCTGGACCGCGTGACATAGTCCCGTGCTTCCTTCGTCGCCTGGTCGAACGTCAGCGTCCCTTCGGCGGGCTTGTCGTTGATGTCGTTGGCGATGCCGATCGGCGCTTGCTTGTAGTCGGCTCCCTCGTAGTGATTGCGCCAGCGCACCAGCCACACCCCGCTGCGCTTGCCCTTGCGATAGCCAAGGTGAGCTTCGGTATCGAGCCGACGCCAATGCACGCCGAGGCCCAGCCTCGATCGCGCCTTCGCGGTCGTGATCTGCGCCTCTGTGAGTGTCTTCGCCATCGGTATCCGCCCCAAAACTCGTCAAATATCCGTCAAATATACATAGGCGTATGGCCGGGAACAATGGCGGACGAAAAATACGTAAGATATTGATTCTATTGACTAGTGACGAACGGTCGCGAATGGTCGACGAAAAAAAATCGCAGCCCTCTCAAGGCTGAAACAGGGGTTCGATTCCCCTAGGGAGCGCCAGTTCTGCCTTTCCCCCGCTGATTTCTTTGAGCTTTTGGTCGGTTTTCCCAAACCGGCAGATTGCGTTTGGGGAAAGCCGTTCGCCTTGTGTCCTTCAAGGCGCGCCAGAGCATCGACCGCAAGGCTCGCCTGATCAGCCTCCTCAGTGTATCGCTCAGCCTCTGCAAGAGTGGTGTGGCCAAGGACGGACATGATCATCTTTGCCGTGGCGCCAGCCTCCGCCAGGCGGCGGCCGGTCGCCTTCCGCAGGCCGTGCGGCTGACAACCGAGCGGCAGGCCTGCGTCAGTGATGGCGTCTCGCATCCATTGGCTGAAGCCGTCGACGCTGAAGGACTGGCCGTAGGCGGTCGTGATGATCGACACGTGGTCACGCTTGGCGACGGCCAAGGCCGAAAGCAGGTCCCGGTGGAGCGGAATCAACAACCGCCGTCCTGTCTTCTGCTGCGCGACGGCGATTCTGTTTTCTGGCGTGATGTGGGACCACGCCATGCGGACCACGTCCGATCGTCGTTGGCCCGTGTTCAGGAACAGTTCGAAGGCCAACCGCTGTTTGGTTTCCAGAGGCCACTTCTTGCGGAAAAGCTCGATCTCGTCCTCCGTCCAAGATCTGATGCGCTGAAGCTTGGGTCGCTTTATCCCAAGCGACGGATCGTGCTTGATCCAGCCGATGTTGATTGCGTGACGGATCAGAATGCGAAGCTTCTTGAGTGTATCGAGAGCCGCGCCAGGCCGGTCGGCGAACGGCTGAAGAATGCCGGTGATGATGCGCTCGCGAGAAAGTCCAGCGACGGTCCGATGCCCGTGCTCGATTCTGAGGGCCTCGAGCCGTCTGCCGTACCCCTCCTTGCTCGTCTTTCGAAGGCAGACGTACTCCGAGCTTCGCATGTAAGAGGCGATCAGCGCAGAGATTGTGCCCTGAACGGGAGGGCGGATTTCGGGTCTCGACGTTGTCACCTGACCGAGAAGGGCGCTTTGGTAGGCTGACATGAACTCTGGGCTGGTCGGGTCATCTGGCAGGCGAATGCGCCGACCCTTCCCGCGCCGAAATGACAGGTATGTATGCCCCTTGACGTGATTGCGCTCAACGTATGGCGGCAACCTTCGAGGCATCGACATCGCTCCACGTCTCGTCAAGGCTAGGTTCATTGCCATCTGAAGGCAGCAGATCGATGGCAGTGTCCAGTTCTCGGACGTCCCATGCTTTCCGGCGCTCACCGAGGAGTTTAGGCCTGGGCATACTGCCTGCTCGCACCATTTGATCAAAGACGTTGGCGGAAACGCAGATGTAGGCGGCTGCCGCCTCGCGAGTAATGAGCCGCGGCTTGAGTGATGACGGGAGAGCCGTCTGCCTTGGCATCGATCGGATACCCTTCCCGAAGCCCTGTGCACCTGCCGGAAAAAAACACCGGAGGACGTGTCTAGGCCTTGGATCAGGTAACAGTGAAGGTCTTTGCGTCCTTCGGAAGTGTCATCGCGCTATCGGAAGCAAAAGGGTCGGTTCACGGGCTCTATCGCGGGTGCTCATCGTCTGCTTGCGAGGCGTCATCCTGCTCAGACACGAGGAGCTCGGAGACGCGAGAGACAGCGTCCGAGTGACTGCGAATCATCCCGCTCCACGTTTTGCTCTCCCGCGTTTCGCCGCGAAGTGGACCTCCCAAAATCGTGGTGATGAAGCCGCAGACCGGGGCGGCGGACACGGTGCGCTCGCACGTTAAGCTTGCGACTGTAATGACCACGTTGCCATGTTCTATCGCGGTCACTGCCACGGCACGACCCTGCGAATTTGGTTCGGCGAAACGACCTTGCGACACAGAACCTCCTCTCAGGCCGATCAGGCGTTACATACTTTAGTGGATACATACTATAGTTGATAAAAACCATGCGCGCAATGGGCTGACTTCTGCCCATGGACATGCGTCGATTGGTTGGCCGCAACGTTCTGCGGATCCGAAAAAACAAAGGAATGACTCAGGAGAAGCTGGCGGAGATTTCTGGCTTCAGCCAGCAATACATAAGCGGCCTGGAGAAGGGGCAGCGCAACCCAACTGTCGTGACGATTTACGAACTGTCGGTCGCCCTCGATGTGGATTATCTCGAGCTACTGAAGCCCGACGCTCGGTCGAAGATTGCGAAGGAATAGCGCGCTCTGCAAACAGCTCGCGGACGCCGATATGCGAACCCCCCCCATAGGCGCCGCATTGGACTCACTTACCTGGCCGCGGCAACGAACAGGGAAGGGGTGGCCTTCAAGAAGGGGAGTGCTGCATCGAGCCGCGTGGCAGTCTGCGACGACGGCATGACGACCTACTCCTTCTTGACGTACGCTATCGGCTCGCCTTTCAAAATGATTGCCTTTCCCGACCTGGTCAAGGGTTGCATCGGTGCGATGCAGCCTTGGCCCTCGCCGAGAGCGGGGTGTGCAAGCCGCAAGGAGAATCTCGCGGGGTTGGGTGCGGGCGCAGGCTTTAGCCGAGCCACGGCAAGCGAGATTGTCCTTGGCGGCGCGCCGACGGGGTGGCGCCCCTAAGCGCTTCGACGCGGGGAGCGTCGGGAAAACGGTGCGCGAGGGATCGAAGCCGGAGGGCGGAGACAAAGCCCGTCAGCGTGGCTCCGTTCACAAGAGCCCGGTCGGCCATTAGCCGACGCGCCATGTTGAAAAAAAGTGACGTTTCCCGAGCGTTTTCGACAGGGCGCTTGTGTCCCGCATCCTCTTGAAATTACTCGGTTCTTTGATTCCGTCGATCCTGCGTCAGCCTCTAGTCTGAGTTTTACAATTGGAAAATCAGTCTGCGGTATGATATTCTCGGCTCTAAAATCAAACCATAATCTGATACAAGTGTCAGGGAATTCAGGCTCTGCTATGAAACCGACCCTCCGTCAACATGCCCGTCATCGGCTCGACGAGCGCCTCGCGGCTCTTAAGCCCACGGACCGCTTTACCCCGCCTCCGAAAGGGTGGGTAAAGGCGATCCGCGAAGCGCTTGGCATGACCGGCGTGCAATTCGCCCGCCGGATGCAGGTCAGTCCGCAAAGCGCGGACGCGCTCGAAAAATCCGAAGCCACCGGCACGGTTCAGCTCAAGACCCTGCGCCGCGCCGCCGAGGCGCTCGACTGCACGCTTGTCTATGCGCTCGTGCCGAATGCGACGCTCGATGGCGCCGTGCGCACGCGCGCGCGAAAGATCGCCATGCGCGATCTCGGCCGCATTGCGCATACCATGAAGCTGGAAGCGCAAGGCACGGGCGATGCCGGTCTCGAAGCGAGGATCGAGGCCTATATCCGCGAGCATCTCAACGACCGCGATCTCTGGGACGAGCGATGACGGATCTGTTTCAGGAGCCGAACGATGCGACGCCGCTCGCTCCCGAAGAACGCGCGGGTCTGTTGCAGGCCTGGATCACGAACCGGCAGGACCTCAACGAGGCCGAGGAAGCGAACATCATCGATGGCGCGGCCTGGGCGCGCCGCCGGCGTGGACAAAAGCCTGCCGATCTGCTGACCGAGGATTTCGTCAAGAACCTCCACAAGCAAATGCTGGGCGACGTCTGGGACTGGGCCGGCACCTATCGCCAGACCGAACGCAATATCGGAATTGACGCCTTCCGCATCCCCACGGAAGTGCCAGCTTTGCTCGACGACGTGCGGTTCTGGGTAGAGAACAAGACCTATCCGCCCGACGAGATTGCGGTCCGGTTGCATCACCGGCTGGTTGCGATTCATCCGTTTCCGAACGGCAACGGCCGGCACGTGCGACTCATGGCCGACCTGCTGATCGAACGGCTCGGCGGTGAGCCCTTCAGTTGGGGCGGCGGCAGCCTTGCCGATGTCGGCACGCTGCGCGCGCGCTATGTCGCGGCCCTGCAAGCCGCCGACAATCACGACATCGGGCCGCTGTTGGAATTCGCGCGGTCCTGATGCTTTGAGGAAACTCCTTTCATGGAGACCTCGCTGTCACTCCGCAGCGGCAATCGCCAAAGGCGCCTGATACGCCACAGCGGGGCCGTCCAATTCGGTGACGGACATCCCGTCGCCCAAAGCTTCCCGCGCCACGTCTATCAGATGCTTGTGATGCGTGAAGAAGAGAACCTGTGTCTTCTTTGCGATCTCGCCGAGAACTTGAAAGCCGGCCCGCGAGCGATCGTCGTCAAAGTTGATGAACAGGTCGTCGGCCACGAAGGGCAGGGGCCTGGCGTGGCCGAGATAGTCTTCGACGGCTGCGAGCCGCAGCGCCAAATAGAGCTGATCCGCGGTGCCCGTGCTCATGCCTGACACCGGAACGCTCCCGCCGCCGCGTCGGATGCCGGCGAGATGCGCGTTGTCGTGCTGGTCCAGTTCAAGCTGAAGCTCGGTGAAGGACTGGCCGGTCAGCGTGGAAAAGAGCTGTCCGGCACGCTTGAGAAGCGGCGCCTGCTTTTCGCGCCGGTATCGGTCAATGGCATGACGCAGGACAATGCCCGCGCTCCGCAGCCTGACATAGCGCTCCGCGATCTCGCTCATTTCAGCGAGCGCCGATTGCCGGTCCACGGCGGCGCGGGCGGCGCCGTCGGCGCCGCCGACGGCGTCAAAATTCTTCCGGGCATCTCTCTGGGTTTGCCGCATATCGACAAGCTGGTCCCGAAGAGCCTGAAGCTCCTCGCCTGCGGTCGCCTCGCGCGCGGCCAGATGATCGGGGTCGGCGCCGGCACACTCGGTTTCGAGCTCGGCGACGGTGAGGCCGTCGCCGTCAGAGGAAAGCGTACTGGTGACAGAGTCCATGTCTCCGCGGAGAGCGCGCATGGTGTCGGACCGTTTGATGGCATCCTTCAGATCGTCGAGTGAGGTAACGGCGGCCGCCGCTTGCAATGAAACGATGGCCTTTTGCGCGCCTGCGCCGGACTTGCGGCATTCCTCCACTTTTTGCTGCTGCTCGGTAAGCGCCTTGTCTTTCGCCGCAATCTCGTCCCGGATTTTGATGGCTTCACCGGAGCGGCGGTGCAGTTCAAGGATTGCGTCGTCGGCCGCTGTGGCGGCAAGGTCGGCCGCGATCGCCTTAACAAGCTCTGCAACCTCTTCCTCGAATGCCGTGATGTCCCGTTCGATCTTCTCGATGCGTTCCTGCCGCAGGTCCGTAATCCTGGCTGCGATCTCGCGCATTTCATCGAGAATGCCGAGCTGAACAAGCAGCGTCTCGTGAGGGACGCTCTGGTCCACACCCAGGCTGGCGAGGGCGGCGGCTGATTTGTCCTGCCACTCAGACCGCCGTGTTTGGGCGGCGGCTAGCGCCGCCTTTTTTCGCGCTGCTTCGGCATTTGCCGATTTCAAAGAGTCTTCCAGGGCCTTTCTGGTCTCGTCCTGCTTCTCGAAGCGTTTGTGGGCGTCGGCAGCGAACTCTATGACGACGCGTAAAGGCTTGGACGAAATCTGGCTGGGGTCGACGCCAAGGGGCGTCAGTTCCTTTGCGAGCAGTGATTTGCTCGCGTCTTCCTCTGTGCGAAGAGAATCTGCATTGCGCTCTGCGGCTTCGATTTTTCCCGCGCAGTCGATGGCCTGCGCCCGCAGATCGAGCCATGCGAGCATCTCGTCGGGCGCAGCCGGAGCAATGCCTGTATTTGCCCAAAGCGTTGTCCACGCGCCGTCAAGCCTTTGCTGCTCCGCTGTCAGCGCGCCGTTTTCAGCCTTGAGCGCATCAAGCAGTTCCTGCTGCTCGGCGCGTTGCCGTCCAATTTCGGCAAGCCGGGCTGCGGCTTGCGCATTGTCAAAACGGCGGTCGGCCGCATCGTCAACGTCTCGGACAGCGCCCTCATAAGCATCGGGCAGGGTGCCGCGCCCCTGGAACGCTTCGATTTCGTCGTCACCGACAGGCGCATTATCAAGATGCTTTCTGCGGATGATCGACCAGCCGAGATCGCGCCGCTCCCGCAGACTGCGAAGGCCTTCCAGCGAGACGGCGTTTTCCGTCTTGGCGATGCGGGCATAGGCTTTGTCGTGGCGGAGGCATTCCTGTTCGGCTGCGCGGATGCGCTCCAGGCAGGCCTGCGTGCGTCGCTCGTGGTCGCGCACGGCATCACGATGCGCCTGTATGGCGTCCTTGGACGGCGGCGCGAGGGCCGCAAGGTCGGCCAGAGATGTAGCCTTCGGCCGGATCGATTTCAGAAGGCGTTCGGAAGCGGCCGACGCTTCCTTGGCGTCACGCTCGGCGGCGGCAATACGCGCAGCGATGTCGCCGGCCTCGCGACAGGTTTTGATGACAGCACCAAGCGTCGAAACATCCGGCACAGCCGGCGCGTCGGCAAGTGTCTGAACCAGCTCGGCAGCCTTGTTTTCGGCTTCCTGCGCTGTCTCTTCTGCACTGGCGACCGCCGAGTCCATCTCCCCGCGTTGATTGAGCAGGGAGCGAATGCTAGCGAGCGCGGTGCGGGTCGGAATACGCGCGACAATCGCGGCGGCATCGCCTGGTGTCCAGCCGATTTCGGCGGCAAGGCCTGCAAGCTGCGATTCCGCGACTGCGAGTTCCGCGCGCCGCTTCGGCAGGTCGCTTCGGCGGTCGCGGATGGTGATGCGTCTTTCGTGCAGGCGCGCGATGTCCTCGCCCCTGATCAGAAAATTCTCATCGTAAACGAGCAGGGAGCGCTCGCGCTTGAGCTTGGCGATCTCTTCATTGAGTGTGTCAATGCGGGTAGCCGCGATGTTCTGATCGCGGATGGCATCGGCCAGTATAACTGCGGCGTCCTGCGGCAGCGAAACCGTCTCACCAAGTTGCTGGATGGCGGCGTCGATCTCGGCGCGCTTGCGCACGTCGCGGCAGACCCGGCGCACGCGGGTCAGTTTCCGGTGTTCGGCTGCCTTCGATTCGATGTCAGCTTCCAATTTGGCGATGGCCGCGTCCGCCTCTTCGACGGCGGTCTTGAGGTCCTGCCATTTGGTAGCGGCGAAGGTATGCTCGCGCAAAGCGGCTTCAGCAGCTTTCAGCTTCTCGTCGGCCTGGTAGAATTTGCGGTGCCCCGCGCGGCGACTGGCCCAAAGCGTATCGGCTTCCTCTTCAAGCGCTTTCAGGCGTTGCCGAAGCCCTGATATCCCGGCACCGGCGGAGAAGAGCATTTGTCCGACATCGTCCTGGGCCTGAAGGATTTCCTGGCCGCCGGTTCGCAGGCGTTCATGGTCCAGGCAAAACATTCGCACAAAAAAAGCACGGTCGGCTCCTGCAAGAAACGAAGCGAGACCCGACTCGCCAGCGGGAAAGGGGACGCCGTTGCCGTCGATGATGGTGTCGCGGTTGCCCTTGCGGCGGCGGATGTCGAGCTGCCCGCCTTCGGTCTCAAGAAGGGCGCCGATACGCATCGTGTTGTAGTCGTGCGTGAAGTTGCGCGTGGAATTGTGAGGGATACCGAACAGCAAGTCCTCGATGGCAGAAAGAGCCGTGGATTTGCCGGCTTCATTGGGGCCGACGACAAAATGTAAATCCGGCTGGCCTGGCGGCATGTGCAATGCAGCGTCGGTGAAATGCCCGTAGCGGAGAAGGTCGAGTCGGCGGATGCGCATGATCAGGCTCCTTCCGCTTCGAGCTGCGCCAGAAGATCGCGCCCCGCGCGTTCGATCAGGCTCTTGTAGTCGCCTGTGGCGGCGTCCATAAGCGCGCCGGATTCCAGTTCGGCACGCAGGTCGTGCGGAAGTTTGCGGATCAGATCGCCGAGCGCGGCTTCGATCTGCGCGGTGACTTGTCCATCCGACGCGGCATCTTCGACGATCTTCTGCAGATCGCCGAGCGCGTCAGCACGCACGGCGTGGGACCGATCAAGCTCCGGTTCGGTGTCGATCGCGATGCGCTCGATCCACGCGGCGGCTTCGCCGAGACCAAGCGCGGCAGCGCGGGCTTCGGCCGTGAGCTGCTCGATCGTGCCAGGGAGCTGCGCGTGCAGGCTGGTCCGGCCGGTGATTTGGATCCGGCAGGCAAGCAATTGCCCGCCGTCATCCGCAGCTACGGCGCGGGTGATGGCATCGCGAATGGCATCGATCAGATCGTTGAAATGGTGGGCCTTGTCGGCCGCGACATTCAGACGGGCCCAATGCACCACGGAGCACCGGATGGTTGCGATGTTGTCGACGGCGCCGTCCCTGACCGAAACGACGCAGGCGCCTTTCGGCCCCGTCTCGCGGATATGGCGGCCTTGCAGGTTGCCGCAGAAGACGACGTGCGGGCGTTCGTGAAGCACCTGGCCCTGGTGCACATGCGCGAGCGCCCAATAGTCGTAGCCCTTGTTGATCAGGTCATCCATGCTGCACGGTGCGTAGTTGGCGTGGCCGCCCATGCCGCCAAGGCCAGTGTGCAGTACGCCTATGTTGAAACAGCCCGCGATCGGAGCGGGGTAGGCAGGAACAAGATTGTCGGTGACGTCGCGCTGCTTGAAGCTTTGTCCGTGGATGGCGACCTTCAAGCCATCCAGCGTGAGCGTCTGCGGCTTGCGCGATGAGAAGACTTTGACATTGTCTGGCAGGTTGAGCCGCTTCGTGATCTGGCTCTCCGCGTCATGGTTACCCCAGATGAGGTAGACCGGAATTCCCGCTTGGGCGAGGCGGCCCATCTGGCGCACGAAAAACAGGCCGGTTTGATAGTCGCGCCAATCCCCGTCGTAGAGATCGCCGGCGATGACGACGAACGCGACTTCTTCCGCGATGGCCAGGTCAACGAGATTGGAGAAAGCCTGGCGCGTGGCTGTTCGAATGAGATCGGCGGCCGGCCCATCCTGCCCGGCAAGGCCCTTGAGCGGACTGTCAAGATGGATGTCGCCAGTGTGCAGGAACTGAAAATTGGTCACGTCTCCCCCCCCACGGAAAATGTTGCACGCGATCGTCAAGGTCAGAAGAAGTTTCAACCCTAGCACGTGAAAGAACAGAAAGCGAACAGATTTGTGCATTACTCCGGACGCTGTTCACTCCTCTCAAGCGCGGGCACAAAGCCCGGATTGAGACCTGAGAAATCGTTGCGCTGCGGCGCCGTCCGCCGGTGATCGGGATTGATAAGGTTCAGCTCGACCAGGCGGTTGACCGGCGCGCCGTGCAGCAGGCGCAGAACTTCCGCGATGACGATGGTTGCGGCCGTGGCGCCGACGAACGGCGCGCCGACGGCCTTGCCGGCGAGAAGGGTGACGCCGCAGCGGTCGAGCGATCCGTCCTCCAGCATCTTGCGGTAGGCGGCCGCGTCGATGGCGCTCCCGCCAGCGTCGACGCTCTGCCAGAGTTTGGCCGCCGGCGCGTCGCCCGGCAGCGTATGAATGAGCATGCTGCGGAAATCCGCGTGGCCGCGGCCAAGGCCGGCCTCGGCGACGAAGTCAAACCCGGCGAGATCGAGCTGGCGGCGGCCTGCGGCATTGTCGAGCCCGCAGAGCGCGATGGCGGGCTCGTGCGGCTGGCGCCGCGTGTCCTTGTCGAAGAGCCGCTCGGTGATGGTCGTGTTGAAACCGCGCTGCTCGGCCCATGCGGCCATCGTCCGCGTCTTCTTCTTCTCGACCATGGCGGCGTCGGTGAGGATCGAGGTGCTCTCGGTCGACGGTGTGACGATGTCGTCGTCCTGAAGCAGAAGGTGAAGATCGGACGGGCGTTCGTAGGGAAGGAGCCCTAGGGCGAAGAGAAACGCCTGCCCGAGATGCCCAAGGCCGATCAGCCAGAGGCGCGTCGGCAAATACCGCAGCACGGGGTCCGGGGCGCGGGCATCGAGCCAGTCCTTGTCCGCGAGATTCCACAGGGACAGGCCGACGCAACGGCGGCCCGCCGACGGCATTTCGCCGGAGAGATGCAGGAAGGCTTCGTTGACCGCCAAGGCCGCCGCGAGCATCGGCGCGAGCGCCATAGTCTCGCCCGCAAGGGCGGCGATGCCCTCGGCGTCGTTCGGCACAATCCCGCCACGCCAGCCGGCGAAGGTCAGGCGAACGCAGAACCCCTGCACGCGGCCACCGGAGCCATTGCCGATCCGCAGCACCGGGAGGCCCGCGCGCATGTCGCCGGGCGCGCCGCCAAGCGCGACGACCGCTTCGCCAAGCGTGCGGCCGAAGGGCAGGGGCGCAACAAGCGGGACGTCCAGATTGCCCGCAACCGTCACGCCGCCCAGAAAGACGCGGCGGCCAAGCGCAACAGCAGCGAGCACTGCCGCCTGGTGATGCCGATCGGTGCAGACCGCGTCGTCGACCGCGATCGCGATTCTGTAGCCCTGCAACAGCGCTTCGGCTTCCTCGCGGCTGCGGGCGCTGCCGTTGTCCATCGCCCGCTTGGCTAAGCGGTGCATCGTATCTGCCGACGTGAATGCGTTCATTATGAGCCTCACAATCCGATATGGAAGAACGCCCGCCGCTGCGTGCGCGGCACGGTGTGCCAGGTCTGGTTGCCGAGATAGCGATAGATGCCGATTTCCTCGCGGCGCAGTGGCGCCCGCGCGAATTGCGGCAGGATCAGCGCGAGATGGCCGGCCTGCGTCACCATCGGGTGCGCCTTATCGGAGGCGCTTTGCGCCGAACCGCCGGGATGCACATGGACGTCGGCGACGATGGTGAGGCCGCGCTCGCGGCAGATTGACCAGAGCTTGCCGAAATACCTGCCGTCGAAGCGAACAATACCCGTGTCGAGGCTGTGCGGGTCGAGATCGTCGTAAAGAATGAAGTCAAGGATCCGCGCGGGCTGACCCGGCTCCTGGATGCCGAGCAGGAAGGCGCCGCTCTCGCGGCTTTCGTTGCGGCCGCGCTCGCGCAGGCGCGCGGTCAGCCGCTGCCAGAGGAACCACGAGCAGGACAGCTCATGCCGCGGTGCGAACAGGCGGCTGATAATCGCCGCAATTGAGAAGCTCATAAACGATCTCCAGGTATTGAGTGATGCCGCGCGACGGATCCCAGATCATCGTCGGCGTTTCCTGCCGCCAGTTGTCGTGGCCTTGGCGGCTGACGCGGTCGCACGGCAGATAGAGTGCGGTGCCGTCCTTCCAGTCGGTTCTGAACACGGCTTTCACGCGCCCGCCCTTGCTGCCGGGCCAGGAGGCGTGGGCCAGCGGCGCGTTCTTCTTGAGGTCCCACAAGCGTCCGGTCGGCGCGATTGCCGGATAGCCGGCGCAGTCGAGCCGCAGGCAGAACTCGGTGCCGTCGGCCGCGCGCACGCCGGCCAGCACGATCGGCCAGGCAATGCTGATGACGCGAAATCGTCCCTCGGCTTCGGCTAGGCGGAACGCGGGCTTCGCCGCGTCCGCCCGGAAGGCACGCTCGTCCGGCGCGCCGGTGGTTTGCGTGGCCATGGACTTAACCGTTCACCTTCGGGGTCGACACGAGGTCGAACTCGGCCGCGCACTTGCCCGACGTGGCGAGCGTGCCGATATGCGTGCCGGGATCCGGCTGAATGGTGGTGCCGGCAAGCTGCAAGTGGTGGTGGCTCGCCTCTTCCTCCGTCATGCCGAACTTGCGGATCGCGGCCCACTGCTTGACGCTGGCAACGGTAGCGCCGGGCGCGAACTTGTCGTGCACCGACTTGCCGTTGAAGTGGACCGTGACCTTGATCTCGCGGCAGCGATGGATGTGGACCTTGACGCCGGCCCGGCCCGCCTTGCTCGCGATCGGCACCTCGTCGGCGACCGGCTCTGCCTCGTCCTCGATGAACAGGCAGGCATCGGCACCCAGCCCGTGCTTCTTGGCGAGCTCGGCGCGAAGCGCGCCGAAGGTTTCGTGATCGCCGATCTCGATGTGTTCGAGCGCGGCGACGCCCTCGCCCTGATAAAAGATGTTGATGGTCTTCATGTGAACTCCGGATCTGAACAGAGCCGTGACCGGCGCGATTGCCGTCACTGGCTTCTGATCCGGTAATCCCTCGGGATCGGCGTGCCGAAACCACCCGGCAGAAAAAATCAGACGGCGGTCAACGGGCCGTCAGGCGCGGCGGCGCAAATGAAGAAATGGGGACAGCGCGGGCAGGTGAAGGCGTTTGGTTTCGGGTTGTAGGCGCCGCGCGCGATGCCGGCGAGGAGCTCTTCGGTCTTCCTGGTGCCGGTTTTGGTCTGATTGGGCTTGAGGGCAGGGACGTCGACGACCTCGTTGTCGGTCAAATGGATGGCTTCAACGACTGCACCGCTCCCGAAGTGCTTGGTTGCGGCCGCGTGGTAGAGAAAATATTCGAGCTTCTCGAACTCGGTCTTGCCCCGGTGCCCGCTGCGGATACGGCGGACCACGACGACGCCGTCGGCGCGCTCGGCGATCTCGGCAGGTTCGATCAGTATGCGGCCATTGGCGAAATCGATCGCCAACGGAGTGGCTTCCCGAAATATCCGGCTGGCGCCGGCATCGACAAGCCCGTCGACCAGTTTGCGGGCAAGATGGCGGTAGTCCGCGGCATAGGCCGGATCTGTCGGTCCCTTTTGCGCCCAGATGGCATCGAACGCAGCGTGGGTCTCCTCGCGGGTAGGAACAGCGTCGAGCCGTGTTTTCGCGAGCCAGTCGATCAACTCGTAGATGCAGGAATGGGTGCGCTCGAAGGATGTTGACCGGCGCGCGGTGCCAATATCCAGAATGTGAGTATAGAAGAATCGCCTCGGGCAACGCTCGTAAGAGCCGATGCGCCGGTCGGTGAGAGACCAGCTTTCCGAAAAAGCGACCTGAATCTCCGTCGGGCGCGACCGCTTTGCGCCCGGAAGGGTAGGCGCGTCGTCGATGCTTCGCATCTTGGATGCCACGCGCGCAATGAACGGCGAGGGCGACCTTCCGCGGCCGTTTCTTTGCAACCGTGTCAGATAAAGGCAGAGTCGCGTCCGGGCACGGGACATGGCGACGAAGAAAAGGCACTCTTCTTCCTGCCGATGCGCCCTCTCGTGTTCTTCGGCGACCGATCCAGTCGCTCCAGCGATCATTCCTTCGGGCGGAGGGCATTGCACGGGGTGCGGGTTCGCGGGAAGGCCGGTGACGACCATGCCTGGGAGATGTACCGCTTCGAACTCCAGGCCCTTGCTTCCATGTATTGTCATGAGGCGCACGGCGTTCATTCGCAGCGCCGCCTCCGGAACCTGCCGGAGATCGCGCTCCTCGTTGAGAAGAACGAGATTTCGCACCCGCTCCAGCGCGGTGTAAATCGGCGAGCCTTTGGAAACCGGACTTTGTTCGCGCAAAAAATTGAGGAACTGCCAGATGGCGATCCCGCGCATGCGATCTGAGATATCCACGCCGCCGGCAAGCGACCGAGTCCAGTCCCCGTGATCCAGAAGAATGGTCGTGAGGTAGTCCCAGGGATACTGCGAGGGTTTGAGTCCTGCGCAATCTCCCGCCAGGCGCTTGATGGCCGCCGCCGCGGGTGCGGACAGGTCCGGCAACTCCGCAAGTTCATCAAGCCGGGATAGTGCAGGCTTGTCGCCCCCGTCGAGGTGAGCCAGCAATCGCTTCACGTCTTGGAGCGAGGCCTGATAACGCGGCATCGTGCAAATCCGCACCAGTCCGGCTCCGAAGCGGTCTGTGGCGAGGCTCAGAAGCGAGAGCAGGTCGCGTATTTCTTCGCGCTCGAACAGGCTTCCAAGATGCAGGACGGGTATGCCGCGCGATTCAAGCGCCTTGGCGATCTCGTCGATCCGTGGATTGGTGCGGCAAAGGACCGCCTGATCGCGCAAGTCGATGCCTTCCTTCTCAAGCTGCCTCACGCAGGCCGCGATTCCCGCAGCTTCGTCGTCTGGAGTGCCGAATCCACGGATTTCAGGAACATAGGCATTCTCTTCGCGGGCCGCTTCCAGATCCAGCCTGGCGAGCGCCGTCGGCATGTCCATGCGCTCGGCGAATGCGCTGTAGGCATCAATGACCTTCTGCGTGGATCGATAGTTGATCTCAAGCGGTTCAGAGACGGCGCCCGGAAAATCCGCGGCAAACGCCGCCATGTTGGCGGACGACGCGCCCCGGAACCGGTAGATGGATTGCCGGGCATCGCCGACGACCCAAAGATTCTTTCCATCGCCGGCCAAGGCTTTCACGAGGCGCACGCTGGCGCGGTTCACGTCCTGATATTCGTCTACCAGGATGTGCCGGTGGCGCAGACGCGTTGCAGCCCGCACGGCTTCGTCCTGCTCCAGCAACAATGTCGGCAACAAAATGAGATCGCCGAAATCAACCGCTTGGCGGGCGGCCTTTGCCTGCTCGTAAAGTTCGTAGACGGAGGCAATCTCGCGGACTTTCTCCGCCGCCTTGATGGCCTCGGGATCACCGGAAGCCGCGGCGCGCGCGTGCTGGGCCTCTGCAAGCTTGTGATACTCCGGCGCCGTCACGACTTCGTCCTTGGCGCGCGAGATCGCTTGCAGGATGTCCCGCAGCACGATGACGGGATCCCACAGGTTTTTGTAGTGCTTGAGAGGAAGTGTCGGCAGAATCTCTTCGAGCACGGCGATTGCGTCGCTGCGATCGAACAATGTGGGATCCGGCGGCAATCCAAGTTTGTCGTGGAAACGCCGGACCAGGTCGAGGCCGAATCCGTGGAAGGTTCCGACCCAGACGGCAGCGGCTTTGTCGGCGAGGGCGAGCGTGAGGCGCTCGGAAAGCTCCGCGGCCGTCCGGTTGGAAAACGTCAGAACGAGAATCGCGGCAGGCTGGACAGAATCCGCAAGGAGCGACTGAATGCGGCTGACGAGGCTTCGCGTCTTCCCCGTGCCGGGACCGGCGCGGAGCTGGTACGGTGAATTGCGATGCGCGGCGGCCCGTTCCTGGGCGGGATCGCGCCTGAAGGTGACGGGAGGCTTCGGCTTTGCGGCCTCCAGCTTCGGCAGAAGGACCGCATCCAGGATTTGCTGCCGCACAAGCGGCAACGGAAGCCCCGATTTCGACGCGATGGCAGACGCACCGGCCCTGTCCTCAAGAAACCATTTGGATGCCAGAAAGCGCGGGAAAAGAAGCTCCCGCGCGAAGACATTCGCTTCCAGTTCGCGCCGCTCCTTGGCGCCGTAATCCTCGACCTTCTGCAAGCCGACGGGCGCCGCTTCGGTCGAGCGCGACGGATCGATGTCCGACTCGCCACAGGAACAGGATTGAGCATGCGCGACCAGATGCCCGACTTCGTGCGCGACGACCAGGGCCCGCTCGGCGGCAGAGCCGATCTTCGCCGCGCAAATCGTCCCGCTCTGCTCGTCGAAAAGCGCTTTCGCGCCCTTCAGCGCCGGGTCGGCAGTTTCGAGAAAAGTCAATTCAAGGTCGAAATGCGTGATGGCGTGCGCGATCAGGCTTTCCGGATCCTGCGGATTGGCACCCTTCCGCACAAGCTCCATATGAAGTTGAGCGGCAAGATCGCGGATGGTCTCAAATGACTTCATGCGGCATCAGAGTCCAAGAAGATAGGCTTGCTGTTCGGGCGTCAGGCCAGAATTGCGGACAGCATCTTCGAAGGTTTCCCGCTTGGAGAGAGAGGGCTTTTGATCGGATTTGAAGTGCTGGCCGCGCGCCAAAACTTGCGCGCCCTTGAAATGGGCGATGACCAGATCAACTGGTTCGCCGGTTTCCTCGGCGACCTTCCGGCAAAAGCCGGTGCGTGATATCAGCGAGTCCGGCTCTATCATCCGGTCGCGCAGCTTGATCATGAACGTGTTGTTCGCATGCAAGCTGCCGGCGACCGATCGAAACCGTGCGCGATCCATGTCCGCGAACAGGTTCCTGGCCTGCGGAACGGAATGAAGCGGCGCCGCGGAGTTCTTTTCGACCTCATAAACAGCGTTCTGAAAGTAGCTGATCGCGCGGGAGACGGCGGGCGACACGCTTTCGCTGCCGTCGGCTTCCGTAACCTCGTCCGCAAGCGCGTCGTCGAGCAGCAATTCGACGGCGAATTCCGTCAACGCATCGGCATAGGCCGGATAATTACGCGTGAACTCTTCCAGCGTCTCCGCATCGGGGACTGCCTTCGCCATGGCGAACGCGTGCAACACGTCGTCCAGTGGCATTGCGGGTGTGGTGGTCATAGCAACGCTCCTCATCGGTTCTTAAGTTTTTCCGCCGCCTTGCGCAGATTTTTGCGGATGGCGGTGCTGGAAACGCCGCAAATCGTCGCGGCTGTAATCTCGTTCGGATCTTCCGATCCTGGCGCGTAGCCCTGCAGGCAGCAGAGCTCGACAGCCTTGCGCTGCGCGGCCGGCAGCTCCTTGATCGCCTCGAGCATCTCGGCGAGGTAGACAAAGTCTTCTTGTCCGGCCGGAGTCTGCGCTGCGCGCGACAGGCGGCCAAGTGTGTCGTTCGGATCGACAGGCTGGCCGTCGTCGTCGACTTCGCGGCCAATGTCGCGGAATAGCTTGCCGCGGTTGTTCTCTCTCCTCAGTCGCCGGTAGCGAAGGGTAGCGAGACCCTTGTTGAACTTGCATTCGAAGATGTCGAGCGCGGTCGCATCATGATTGGTGCCGACGCGGGCGAGCAACTCACAGAAGGTCTGGAGCACTTCATCCCGGAGTCCCTGCGCATCCGGCCAGCTATCCGGGATCGTCCGTTTCAGCCTCCGCTCGCATCGCGTCAGCAGGGCTGGCAGAAGCCTGTCGACGGCGCGCTTATCGCCGGTGAGGCGCGCCTCGCGCACCAGATGAAGCAGGCATTCGCTCGGCATGTAGTCGGGATCGGCGGGATCGCCGATGTTAGCCCGCCGGAACTGTTCGTTCAGATCCTGCTTCAGGGCGGCATCGATACCGGCCGTAATTTCAGGGGGTCGCTGATAGCCAGCACCTCCCTTGGTCATCTTGTTCAGTGCTCTTGGCATCGACCGCCTCGCTTGGCGCAACAGTGGTTATGGAGGCCGCCGCTGGCCGGTCTCCTTGCATGCCGCTAATCCCCCGAGCCGGGTCCGCCGAAACCACCCGGCTGCATTATTTTTTTTCGCGAGACGCTGCAGGGCATGCGCGCCGCCGCAAGTGTTTGACGTTACGTGAATATCCGGCTTCTCAGGGCCTCAGCTCGCGTAATGATAAGCGGCAAGGCGGTATCGTGCAAATCGTCAACTGTAGATTTGCATGGCTAAGCAACGCAGCGAGTGAGTCACATAACTCTCTGATGCATGAGGATAATACAGAAAAGTGATAATATAGATTACGACAATTCAGCGGGCAGGGGGCATCGGCGCATCGAGCTCCTCGACGATGGCGTCAGCAGGCTGGCCGCGCGTCAGCGGGTTCACCTCGCGAAGCTCCGCGAGGCCGATGCGGGCATAGTGCTCAAGCAAGGCCAGCAGCTCGCGATAGCCGCGTGCGTTTCTGACTTCGTCCGGCACAGTAAAGCCGTTTGCATCGAGCTCGCTTACGTCGAATGGCAATGGCGGAAACGGAACGTCCCGGCCGGCGATGCGCAGATACGGCGAGAACGGCAGTAGCATGACGCCGGCGAAGCAGTACCGGTTCCAGACAGCGTCGTAGGCAGCGCGTTCCTCGTCGCTCTGCAGTAAATGATAGCCGGGACGGCGAAGCGGCTCGTAGTAGACGTTGAAATTACCGATCGCATCTTCGATAGCGCGGCAGCGCCGCGCGATCCATTTGGCGAATTACATTTCCTGAAACTGCGCGTAGGTCACAAGTTCGATATTGGTGGCCTGCGCGGCCTCGATCGCGCCGGCCTGGAATCCCGTGCGCGATACGATGTAGCCGCGATTGGCGCCCGTCTCCTGCATGATGGTGCGGAAGGCATGTACCTTTTCCTGCGGCACTTTCGTGCGCCAGTTCTTGCACTCGCACAGAATGCGATACGTGATCCCCTCGATCGTCTCTTCGGCAAACACATCGACATCGTAATGACCGCGGGGAAGCGGCAGCCGCACCTGATGCTGCACTTCCATGCCGCCACGGCGGGGCGGGCGGAGGGATGAAGATGGGCGCGCCAGTCGATCGTGACCTCGCCAGCGTCCAGCCCGTCACGCCATTTGCGCAGCGAGTGCGGCGACAGCTGCATTGCGACGGCATAGGAGCGGAGACCCATTCCGCTCCAGTTCAGCGCCTCGACATGCATCGCCCAGAACGCTTGGGACGCCCGATTGCGTACATCCGAGGTGACCGTGATTCTGCATCGCTTCTGCTTTCGGAGGGCTTGTTGCCGCTCCTCCCGGGCGCGCTCGCGGCGCAATTCCGTCTGTTGTTTCTCGAGCTTGAGCGCAGCCTCTTCGGCGGCCAGCCGCTTCAGCCAACGCCGGAATGTGTTCTCGGTCAGACGTTGTTGCTGGCAGTATTTGCGTATCCCGAGAGCGCTTCGACGCCATGCTTCGATGTGCAGCGACCACCATTCGCGGCGGGCCTTGTTCTCGAAATGTTTGGATCCCACCGGAGATTCTCCACAGCAGCAGAGAACCCGAAATGGAGCGACAATGTACTACCGAAAAGACGTGCAAGGTCCGGACGCTTACCTCCGGCCGATTAAAGCTGCCGTCCGTAATCGGCCTGACCGTCCGTCTGCTGACGCGGCAGCGGCGGCTGTGCAGAATGAGCGCTCTCCCAACACAGGAGGCGCGCCATGGAGTTCTTCTGCGGACTGGATGTCGGCATGGATCAGACCGCGATTTGTGTGGTCGATGACAAGGGCGAAGTGCTGCTGGAGGTCGCTGTGATGACCGACCCGGACGCGATCAAGGGCGTACTGTCGCCGTATCTCGGCCGGCTGCGGCGGGTCGGGCACGAGGCCGGCGCGCTGTCGCCGTGGCTGCACCCAGAATTGCTCCGTCTCGGCCTGCCGGCGATCTGTCTGGAGACCCAGCACGTGCGCGCCGCGCTGCAGGCGCAGCGCAACAAGACCGACCGTGCGGACGCGCTCGGGATCGCGCACATCATGCGCACCGGCTGGTTCCGGCGCGCGCACATCAAGACCGCGCCGTGCTACCGGCTGCGCCTGCTGCTGATGCATCGCCGCAATCTCAAGCGCAAATTCCTCGATCTCGAGAACGCGATCCGGCACTCCTTGAAGGCGTTCGGCATCCGGCTCAACCGCGTCGGCCGCGGCGCCTTTGCGCAGGCCGTGCGCGACGCGGTGGCCGGCGACGCGCTGATCAGCGAGCTGATCGATGCCATGCTGAACGCCCGCGCGGCGCTGTGGAAGGAGTACTGTCGGCTGCACGGCCTGGTCGTCAAGCTGGTCGCCGGACACGAGCTGTGCCGGTGCTTCATGCAGATTCCAGGCGTCGGGCCGATCGCCGCGCTGAGCTTCATGACGGCGATCGACGATCCGTCGCGCTTTCGGCGGTCACGCGATGTCGCGGCGTATTTTGGCCTGACGTCGCGGCGCTGGCAGTCGGGCACCTCGATCGATGTGCAGGGGCCGATCAGCAAGGCGGGCGACGCCGATGTGCGGCGCGCGCTCTACGAGGCAGCGAGCGCGCTGCTGACGCGCTTCAAGCGTCGCGACAAGGTGAAGACCTGGGGACTGGCGGTTGCCAAGCGGTCTGGACACCGCAAGGCGGTGGTGGCGGTGGCGCGCAAACTGGCGGTGATCATGCACGCGATGTGGTGCGACGGCACGGTGTATTGCGGCGATCAGGCCGTCAGCACCGCCGACGCGGCCGCGCATGCCAAGCGCAAGGACCGCAGGCTGCTGGGCGCGCTGGCATGAATCGTAGCAACAGCCCGGCAGCAACGAACAGGCGTCGCGGACGACGCGCGAATTGATGGAGCTCCGCTGTCAGCGGATGAGGACCGGTGCAGATCCAAGACGACGGAACGCACGCTATCTTGCCTGCGAGGCGGTGTCCGAAGGGACGGCGCGATCGCGCGAAATTGCCTGTGACGTGGCTCCGTCAGACCGATGGAAAATTGCGCCGCGACGGCTATGTTGCTGCCATCGTGCAGCCGCGCCACGCCGCCGCTGAGCGCGGAAAGCTGCACGGCGCACTGGGACTCCTCGCTGTCGAAGAGCTGCAGATCAGACCGCGCTGCAGGCGTGTTTTTGACGATGAAGATGGAGAGCACCGATGGCGAAAACGACGAAGACGATCGTGGCAGAGAGGCAGAACATCCGACCGATTAAAGTGTCGGCGTAATCGGGCGCGCGCAAGGCGAGACAGTGTTGACGGCAAAGGCGCAGCATTGCGGTGGATCAACATTGATTCGCCGAAGAGGACGTCCGCCGATGAAACTCTCAGCAGCGCTCGACACCTCGAGCACCAAGACCGCGATCTGTGTCATGAACAGCCGCGACGGCACCATTGTGTTCGAAGCCAGCGTTTTGACCGATCCGGCGATCATCTTTGAAGCGCTTGCGCCGTATCTGCCGCGGCTCGACAAGGTCGGCCATGAAGCAGGCAGTGTAGCACCTTGGCTGCACCGTGAGCTCGTGTCCCTGGGCCTTCCCATGGTGCTGTTGGAAGCACGGCAGGCAGCGGCGGCCCTGCAGGCGCAGCGCAACAAGACCGACAAGAATGACGCGCGCGGTCTGGCGCATCTGGTGCGGGCGGGCTGGTATCGACCGGTCCACGTCAAGAGCCCGGAGAGCCATAAACTACGGCTGCTCCTCGGTCACCGGCGGACGCTCAAGCGCAAGCTGCTCGACATCGAAAACGAAATCAGACAGTCGCTGAAGGTGTTCGGTCTGTTGGTTGGACCGCGGGTTCAGCGGGCGTCGTTTACGGCGCGGGTGCGAGACCTGGTGGCTCATGACAGTCTGATTGGGGGCATAACGGAATGCATGTTACGGGCCTGGGAAGCACTATGGGCCGAGTACAAGAGGCTGCACGACTTGCTGGTTCAAATGGTCGGACGGGACGAGCTCTGCCGGCGCTTCTGCGCCATTCCAGGCGTTGGTCCCGTGACTGCTTTGACCTTCAAGGCAGCGATCGACGATCCGCACCGGTTCAGCAAGTCCAAGACCGTAGGGGCGCATTTTGGGCTGACCTCCCGGCGCATACAGACGGGCACATCGATCGACATCGAAGGGCACATTTCGAAGTGCGGCGACGGGGAGGTTCGCACCGTACTCTACGAGGCGGCGAGCGCAATGCTGGTGCGTTCCAAGCAATGGTGCGGCATCAAGGCCTGGGGTGTCCGGATCGCAGCCAAGCGTGGCCACAAGCGCGCGGTGGTGGCCGTTGCGCGTAAGCTGGCGGTGGTCATGCATCGCATGTGGATCGACGGATCTGTGTTCCGGTTCGCAGCCGAAGATGAAAGTGCCGCTGAACCGAGTTTTAGCAACCCGACGGCGCGACGACAGAAGATTGGCTGAGCTTCCGCCGATCGGCGGAGAGGCATTTGGTGGATCGAAGCGGATGCGGAGAGCACGCTATCTTGCCGGCGACGACAGCTCGATTGAGACGTCGAGCGCGCTACTGTGTCTGTGTTGCCCCGCGATCCTGACGACGACATGTGCGCCCGCTTGGCAGGCGGGGTTGAGCACGAACTCCTGGATGGACCACCAGATGTCATCACCCCGAGATCACGACGAAAGCCGGACCAATGCCATGTTGTCGACCGCTCGTGTGCAGCCGTATAATATCAAGCAGAGGAGACGATCATGTCGGAGCAGAAGGCGGAGAAGCGCCCGATTACTCCCGGCAAGATAAAAGCGGCTCGCCGGTTGATCAGCAAGCTATTGACATAGCTTGTGTTCAACGGTGCCGGTCGGTCGCAGCGCGTGCCGCGTTTGCGGTTTTTGCCTGCCAGATCAGTGCTCTTCATGGCACTCATCGTAGCATAGCGAACCCAAGCGTATGCGAGCGAGTGTTCTCATTCAGTAGCTTGAAAGACAGGACCGAACGCGAAGCTCAGTCGAGCAATGGAGCTAGCTGCGACGATAATCGATCGCTCGCTAGGTCGCGATCAGCTCGCGAGCGCTTGTTTGAGATCGTCGATTAGATCTTGTGTCTGCTCCAACCCGATATTCAGGCGGACCAAGCGTGCTCCATAGGATCTCGAATTCGAACCGTCTTCCGGGTAAGCCATGACGAGACTGGTCGTTCCGCCCCAACTGTACCCAATACGAAAGAGCCGGAGGGCGTCGACGAATCCGGCAACGCGCCTCGCATGCCAATCCTCTGCGAACACGATCGAGAACACGCTCGCGGAGCCGGTAAATTGGTTTCTCCATATCTCATGCCCCGGGCAGTCTGGAAAAGCCGGATGGAGAACCAGGGCGACTTCCGGCCGTTCCTTCAGCCACTGAGCGATAATTAGGGTGGAGCGCTCGAGGGCATCGAGGCGGACAGCCAGTGTTTCAAGTCCGCGCAACGCCAAGGCGCAGTCGTCAGGGGACACCGCAAGCCCGAGCAGCCGGTTCACCGAACCTACCCGTTCGTAGGTTGCCTCGTCCCGAACGGAGACCGTGCCGAGCAGCAGGTCGCTATGGCCGCCGACATATTTAGTCAGTGCCTGGACCGACACGTCCACGCCGGCGGCGAAGGCGTCGAACAGTATGCCTGCGGCGTAAGTATTGTCGAGCGCAACGGGCACGCCATGTGCGCGAGCAGCCGCCACAATGGCCGGCACGTCCTGGACCTCCATCGTGATCGAGCCAGGGCTCTCGCACCAGACAAGCCGGGTTTCAGGCCGGATCAGATGCGCCAGGTCGCCGCCGATCATCGGTGGATAGGTTTCGACGGAGATGCCCAAACCTTGCAGGAGCCCGGGGCCTAACTCCTTGTTCGGACCATAAGCGCTCTCGGGCACGAGAACATGCGATCCAGCGGTGCAAAACGCGAGGTAGACAAGGACGAGAGCCGCCTGTCCGCCCGGGACTACAAAACTATGCCGCGCGCCTTCGAGGTCGGCGATCCGCAGGCCGAGTTCGAGCACGGTCGGCGTTCCGTAAAGGCCGTAGGTGTATCGTCCAGATCGCCAATCGTCCCGGACGTCCGCCAGGCGCTCGAACACCACAGTCGATCCCCGGTGAACGGCGGGCGCCAATGAGACAAAGTCACTCGGCGGCTCAACCTCTGGCTGGATAAGGCGCGTGCGCCAGTCTCGTCTATTGCCTGATCGGCCGCGATCCACCATCGCCTCCCCTTCGGTCGAGAATTTCTCCGGGTCAGCCTGAGGGCCAATCAGATCAGTCGCGGCAGGCCTGGCTGGTGGGACTATTGCTCCGGCACAGTTCGCGGCGGGGTTCCGTCGATGTCAGGACGGAAAGCGCAAAGCTCCGAAACGAATCGGTGTTTGGAAGCGCGGCGCGAGGCCGCATACTACCCTTCCAACTCATAGATATGGCCTTCAAGCCAATTGCTTCAAGTCCCCCGACACACCGTAGAACCAGCCCCTGTCTATTCTGAGGTGGCAATGTCGATACAAGGACACGAAGTGCTCATCGCCGGCGCCGGGCCGACCGGGATGATGCTGGCAGGTGAGTTGGCTCTGGCGGGGGTGGATGTTGCGATTATCGAACGGCGACTCAATCAAGATGTCGAGGGTTCCCGAGCCAGCGGCCTGCACCCGCGCGCCATAGAGATTTTGGACCAGCGAGGCATTGCGGACAGGTTCCTCGCGCAAGGGAAGAAACACTACGCGGTGGCGGTCGCCGGCATGATCGTCGATGCCAGCGATCGTCCGACCCGCCACAATTACACGCTCGGTCTTTGGCAAGAGAAAATTGAGCGCGGGCTCGCCGACTGGATCTCCGAGCTTGCCGTGACGGTTTACCGCGGCTGCGAATTGCGGACCTTCGTCGATGGCGGAGAATACGTAGAAATCAAAATGGCCGACGGGCGAGCGCTCCGCTGCAGCTACCTGGTCGGTTGTGATGGTGGACGTAGCCGCGTGCGGAAGACGGCCGGCATCCGATTTCCCGGATCGGATCCCCAGACAAGTTATCTCATCTTCGAGGCCGCCATGGTCGATCCGCCTCTCGGTATCAGGTATGGCGAGCGCGGCTTATATGCACTTGGGCGGTTCGATGATGGCCCCCGCGTGCGCGGCGTCGCAACAGAAACACAGCTGGAGCGGGGTGAAAGCCCGGACGAGGAGGCTCTCAAGATTGCGCTCGCGGCTGGCTATGGATCGGATCTAGGGGTCAATGACGTCACGTGGGTGTCGCGGTTTACCGATGCGGCGCGGCAGGCAGAGTCCTATCGAAAGGGACGCGTCCTGCTGGCAGGGGATGCCGCACATGTCCACTCGCCCGTGGGAGGGCAGGGCTTGAACGTTGGCATGCAAGACGCCGTCAACCTCGGATGGAAGCTTGCGCAGGTGGTGAAGGGGATATCATCCGATGCCCTCCTGGCCACCTATCACGAGGAGCGGCACCCCGTCGGGGCGGCGCTGCTCGAGCAGACGCTGGCGCTTACCGCACTGAACCGAGGCGATGATCGCACGACCGCGCTCCGCGGGCTTATGGCCAAAGTCATGCAGATGGATGAACCAAGGAAATGGTACACCGCGACAATGTCGGGCCTCGACATCCGATATGGTGACGAGGGGACTCATCCTCTGCTTGGTCGCCGCATGCCCGATCTGGACATTAGCATTGGCGACGGCCAGGGGCCCGCTCGCATATTCGAGCTCCTGCACGAAGCCCGACCGGTGCTGGTCAACTTCGGGACTCCAGGCTCGCTCTCAGTTGGTCGATGGGGCCGCGTCGTGCTGATAGATGCACGTTTTGAAAGTGTGTGCGAACTGCCGGTGATCGGTACAGTCCCATCCCCGTCCGCCGTCCTCATCCGTCCTGACGGTCATGTCGCTTGGGTCGGAGACGGAACTGACGCTGGTCTCGTGGACGCGCTGGGAACGTGGTGTGGAGACTAGAGAACGTGTCAACTCGGTACGAAATCATTAGGGAGGGAAAGGGCGACGCGCGGCACTCTCGGGACGAATGTTCGGCGGTTGCCCCTCTCAGCCACGATTCGAAAAGCGTTCAAATGCGGTCAGGCGCTGCAGCCGGGGTTCGACGTCGCAGAGATAGACCTCCTCTCTGAGAAAGGCGATCTCGGCTTCGATGGCGGATTGCTGGATGTCGATGTACCAGGACTTCGGTCGGCCATCGGTGCCGTCGGCCCACCGGTAGCCGCGCTTCTTCAGGGTATCCTTGAGGCCGAAGGGAGACTGCTCCGCCCACACCCTCATGATCGGCTTGCGCGCCGTCTGGAGTAGGGCAGCCAACGCCGGGGCCCCCGTCGTCGGCAGGACGAAATCCAGGACCTCGAGCAGAGCGTGGCAGTCGTCAACGGCGCGATGGGCCTGGTGGAAGAATCCGGCGCCGTGCAGAAGATATCCCAGCTGCGCGCCGGCGAAACCGTGTGAGCGCCAGTCGACCTCGGTCGCGCTGCAGCCCGAGGCCTTACGCTCGAAAATCGGCCAGTAGCGCTCGGCGAACCGACGGTCGAAGGCCGCGTTGTGGGCGATGACGATGGCCGCGCCGGCGACGAACGCCGATACCGCGTCCGGATCGATACGCTGTCCGGCGACCATCTCGTCGGTGATGCCGGTGAGCGCCGTCACCTCGGCGGAGATGGGGCGGCTGGGTTCGTGGAAGGCGGAGAAGACGCTCCTGACGCCGACGATGCGACCTTCCCGAGTGTAGTCGAATGACAGCATGCCGAGTTCGATGATCTCGTCCCGGCAGTGGTCGAGGCCGGTGGTCTCGGTGTCCAGCAAGACGGCCGTCCTGACCTCCTCTCCGATGGCGGCAGGGGAGGGGGCTCGGGGGACAAGCCTGCGCAGCACCCGGTAATCGGGCGATTGGGCGAGGGCATCTGCCATGGCCGCCAAGTCGGCAGCCTCGTCAAAATGGTGTCGGTGGAATCGCGGCGCGGCAGTCATGACGCGCCACCATACCCAAGCAAATGACCACCAGGTATCGGAGAGTCAGGCGATTCACGGCCATTTTCGGCCCACCTCCCGCCGCAACGGCTGTGCGAAGAGGATCGCCTGATCTGCCGATTTTGATCGGCCGCCATGTCGGAACCCGGCGCTGTCATTCGTCTTGAATCTGGACCGTTGAAACCGGAGTTCCGCGTACATGGCCCCCCGCGCCAACTGGAAAGGCTTCCTGCGCCTGTCGCTCGTCACCTGCCCGGTGGCCCTCTACCCGGCCACGTCCGAGTCCGAGAAGATCAGCTTCAACCAGCTAAACCGGACGACGGGTCACCGGATCAAGTACGTCAAGGTCGATGCCGACACCGGTGAGGAGGTCCCCAACGAGGACATCGTCAAGGGCTATGAGCTCGAGAAGGGCCAGTACATCGAGGTCTCGAAGGAAGAGCTCGAGGAGATCGCCCTGGAGTCCACGCGCACGATCGAGATCGACGAGTTCGTCGACAAGACCGACATCGACCCGCGCTACCTGATCCGCCCCTACTATCTGCGCCCGGATGGCAAGGTCGGCCATGACGCCTTCGCGGTGATCCGTGAAACCATCCGTGAGATGAACAAGGTCGCGATTGGCCGGATCGTGCTCACGAACCGCGAGCACATCATCGCGCTGGAGCCGATGGACAAGGGCCTGGTCGGCACTCTGCTGCGATACCCTTATGAGGTGCGGTCGGAGCAGGAGTATTTCGAAGAGATTCAGGACGTGAAGATCACGAAGGACATGCTCGACCTCGCCCGGCACATCGTGAACCAGAAGGCCGGGACGTTCACGCCGGAGAAGTTCGAGGACCACTATGAAACCGCGCTGGTCGACCTGATCAACCAGAAGCGTGCGGGCAAGACGATCCGCCCGAAGGACCGGCCGAAGGGGGAGAACGTGGTCGATCTGATGGAGGCGCTGCGCCGCTCGGTCGGGCAGCAAGCGCAGCCTTCGGAGGCGGCCAAGCCCGCGAAGAAGCCGAAGAAAGCTGCTGCCGGCCAGAAGGAGATGTTGATGTCGATCGCCGGCAAGAAGGCTGCCGCCAAGGAGACACCGGCGAAAAAGCCAGCCGCCGGCCGTCAACGGAAATCCGCTTGAAGCATCCCGTAACTCCGGACGGGCGTTACTTCGTGGTCCGCGGGCGCCTTTGGCGAATGGCTGATCCGAGGCTTGGAGAGACCGAGCGCTCCGATCTGACGCGCCAGCTGATGTCGGCCAGGCGCGCCGTTCGAGCGGCCAAGATGGCGGAGGACCCTAAGGACGAAGCCGCGGCACACCGCGCCGTGGACCAGGCCAAGAGAGCGCTGGGGGAGCGGGGGCCGGTCTGGTGGACGGACGGCTCACCCGATTTCAACCGCCACATGGCGAAGAACACGCCTTACGCCACATGGTACGCTGAAGTCTCATGATCGTGCAGGTAAACTCCCGTGCCACGTAAGCTGAAAACCTATCAGACCTCGCTCGGATTTTACGATCTCGCGATCGCTGCGCCGTCCATGAAGGCCGCGCTCGAAGCGTGGGGCGCCGGCAGCAATCTTTTCCATCAGGGAGCGGCCAAGGAGACCGACGATCCGGACATCGTCGCCGCAACCTTGGCGAAGCCAGGCGCGGTGCTGAAACGCCCGGCCGGGTCGAGCGGCCGCTTCGCCGAGCATGCCGACCTGCCTGACCTAGACGGCGGGTCCGCCAGCGCGAAAAGAAAGCGGCCTCCCGCAGCGAAGAAGAGGACGGCTCCCGCGCTCAGCGTCGAAGGGGCGCGCAAAGCCGCCGCGGAGTTCGAGCGCGAGCAGAAGAAGCGCGAGGCCGAACGGCGCAGGGAAGAGGCGGCGCGGGAGAAGGAGCAGGCCAGACGCGAGAAGCTGGTCGCAAAAGCCCAGGCGGGTCTGGAGCTCGCGCAGCGGCAGCATGAGGACCGTTCGGAAGCTCTCGAAACCGAGCGGCGCGATCTGGAGAAACGGATTGAAGCCGAGGATGCGCGCTGGGCGGCCGAGCGGGAAAAGCTACAGGATGCGCTGCACCGGGCACGGAGCTAGCTGTGGCGCTATTCCGGCGGGCACTCCGGACAGG
Organism: Bradyrhizobium sp. SZCCHNR1015; assembly: GCF_032489875.1. Lineage (NCBI taxonomy): Bacteria > Pseudomonadati > Pseudomonadota > Alphaproteobacteria > Hyphomicrobiales > Nitrobacteraceae > Bradyrhizobium > Bradyrhizobium sp. SZCCHNR1015. Next base: position 81,900 of record NZ_JAUEYW010000003.1, on the reverse strand, counting down.
TGTCTCCCAGCGAACCGAGGACATCGAGGATCTCTGCGACGGCTTCGTTGGCCGTAATGTCGTCCGGATGATCCTGACGGGCGATCTCGACCGCGCGATGGTGAGCGTGCGGGTCCATCCGGTCCTTCGCCCAGCCGTGCTCCTCGCATTCGTGGATAGCGCCGGCTTCTTGGAGGACATAGATGGCCCAACCCCGCAGACTTCGAATTCCAGCTCGTCGTTCGGTCGTCGTCAGCATAGAAATCACTCCACCCGGACGAATCCTTCCGCCCGCCTCATCGTTCCGTGCGGCTAGCGAGCATCAGGGATTCGAATCTGGCGATGCTGACCTGGAGCCAGGCTGGAATGTGCGGGCGGACCTCTATCGAGGAGATCGAATCGCACTGAGGCCGACTCAAAAACACAGCCGCCAAGGGCGCCTTGGTGAATTGCGGATCTAAAGGTCCATGGTACGATTCTAGTGGGCACGGGAAGCGATCGGTGAATACCAAAGGCTCGGCGCAAGGATCCAAGGGAACTGACTGGACAGCCGAGCAGGTTGCCGTCGTGGTCGCAAACTACTTCGCGCTTCTCGAGAAGGAGCGCGCCGGCGTGAAGCTCAACAAGGCCGACTTGTACCGCAGACTGGCACCAGAGGTGGGCCGCTCCGAGAAATCGATCGAATGGAAACTTCGGAACGTATCCGCGGTCCTGGACGAGCTTGGGATCGCCTGGGTCTCTGGGCTGGTGCCCGCGCATAATTACCAGGATTCCCTAGTGGAGGCAGTAGAGATCCAGTTAGAACAACATCCGCAGGTTCTCACTAACCCGATCTCCGTGACGCCGCGTTTTACGCCTGCGGGAGCGCCTGTCTTGGTCCCACCACCTGCGTTCCTGAATTCAGGCATGCAGGACCGTCATCCGGTGCTGCAGCGCCTGGTCCGGAAATACGACCCGGCGGCGAGGGACGAGCTCAACCGCTCCCTGGGGCGCGCCGGCGAGGAAATGGTGTTCAAGTTCGAATTTGATCGGCTCTGCCGGGCTGGCCGGCGGGATCTCGCCAAGGAAATGGATTGGCCCGCAGATCGCGGCGAAGATCATCGAGGCTATGACGTGCGATCTTTCGAACCGCACGGCGAGGAGCGGCTACTCGAGATTAAAACCACAAACGGGCACGCGCGGACTCGATTCTGGTTGTCGCGCACCCAGTACGAAGTTGCGGCTCAGAACCCGTCGACTTACCGCGTCCGGCGAGTATATCATTTCCAGAACGGCGTTCAGATGTTTGACGTCAAGCCACCACTCGACGCCAGTCTAGAACTCATCCCGGACAAGTACGCGGCGGTGCCCCGGTAAACTATATCGCGGTGCGGCATACTCCAGCCTAAGTTGCCGGCTGAGCACCGACGTGGAGGACGAACTAGCACCTGACGTCTACAGTGGGAGGTCCTGCATGTACAGGGGCGCCGTATTGATCGCAGCTTCTTTGGCCGGCGCTAGTTGGGCGATGGCGGAAGTCATCGACGTCAAATACTATGGCAAGCTAGATCTCGCGCCATTTTCCTGCACCGAAGTCACACGGAGCAGTCTCGTCAACCGCGCGTGTTACGACAAGTCCCAGCAGTTCATGGTGGTGCAGCTGAGGTCGGTATACTACCCATACTGCGAGATGCCTCCATCGACCTTCGAAGCATTTTTGGCTGCGCCATCCATGGGTCAATTTTACAACGCGAAGATCAAGGGCTCCGGATCGGACGGGCCGTATGATTGTCGTACGCACCGCACGCCCAAGTACTAGGTGCGCGTGTCGACAAACGCCTACGCTCCGCCGCCGGTGTCCTCCTTGAGGCCGCGAGCAACGATCCGAAGCGCGCCGTCCGGAAGAGGCCGCTGCAGCGCCTTGGCCTCGTCCCATGGCGCGCGCATCCAAACGTCGTATTCCTCTGCCGTAGTCAGGATCACCGGCATCGCCTTCGGATGGACGGGGGCGACCTCGGCGTTCGGCTCGCAGGTGAGGAAGCCGTAGACGTCGATCGTGACCTCGCCTTCCTTAGCTTTGCGAACCGACGTCCAGGTCGTCCAAAGGCCGGCGAACGCCAGCAGAGGCCGGGTCTCGTCCGTGGCGAACCACACCGGCACCTTCTTGCCGTCGATGGTGTCGTACTCGGAAAAGCTGGTGAACGGCACCAGGCACCGATTCTCTTGGCTAAGCCAGCGCTTCCAGTGCGCGCTGGTGACGTTCCTGATGTTGGTCGTCCCGCTGTCCGGCTCCAGGCGCAGTAGCTCCTTGAAGTCGACGGCCTTGCCCTTGGCCTCGAGTTTCTCGGCGCGCTTCTTCGTCGCGTCCATGAGCGCCTTGGCCGACGACGGCATGCCCCAGCGAGCCATTGCGAGCTCGAGGCCGGCGGCCGAGCTGCGGACGATCGGCGCCGGATAGTCGGGAAAGATGCCGGGCATGGACGGCAGATTGCCGGTTCGGTCGTTCCCCTGCGGCACCCCAAAAAGCCGCCGTATCGCGTCGGCGTTCTTGGTCATCGAGTATAGGTTGCACATCGTCAGGTCTCCGGAGCGGCCTGGCGAGGGCGCTGCGCCAACTGTAACAGCGTCGCCGGCGGCCGGCGATTGGCCGCCGCACACCGGCTGCACCGGAGCCGGCTGGCTAGATCGTGGACGAAAGTGGTCGGCGGATGATGAAGGGTGGTCAGGTCGACGTCCCGCCGCGCCTTACACCGGGAGCACTCAATCTCCAGCCACGGGTAGCCGCCGCTGATCGCCTGGTCGATCGCCGGCGACGGGTCGACCGGGCCGCCGTTGGCCCACATGCGTTCGTTCCAGCTTTCGCAGAGAAGCTTGTCGGCTTTCCGGATCAGCGCCTCGCCCTCGGCCCGCGCGTCGGCGGCCTGCTCGGCGAGGATGGTCGTCATAGCCCGGGCCCGGCCGAGCTCCTTCTGCAGCGCCTTGCGGTCGCCTCCACTGAGCGGCGTCGGGCGACGTTTAGGCGCCATTGGACGTGGTCAGTCGAACGACGGCCAACAGCCGTCCTCTTCGTAGCGCCCAGTCCTATGGGTGCAGGTGTCGTCCAGGAGGCGTTGCCGGACCCCCCGCCAGACCGCCTCCGCACCGTAAAGGCGGAGGGCATCGGCCTTTTGAATCTCGACAATCCGGCCGCACCGCCGGCAGTCAACCCGCAGCACGTGGCCGGGCACCTGATTGAGCCGCAGTAGCCGCTCGGAGGTGCCGGGGCCGGCTTGTCCGCCGTCGGCGCCCGCGGCCTCCAGGAGGGCTTGCCAGTATTCGTCAGGCAAATCGTCTCCCGGAGCCAGCCCGCGCACGGGAAGGCTCTCCCTGCCAACGCGGCGCGCCATATGCTCCATCTGTTTCCGTGTCGGCATACGCCAGCTGGCGGGGCGGTCGATCATGGCAGAATGAGAACATATCAAGAACTTTGAGTCGAGTCCCCCCATGGGGACATCTATTGAAATTGAGCCTGATGCCGTCCGAGTTCGGCCGCGTCGTTTGGGTAACGGTCCTGAAAGGCTTTGCAGAACAACGATGCCGTTCTTTCCCAAACGGATTCTTAATCCGCTGATTTTATTGGCTTTTTTCGCTTCCCTAGGGAGCGCCATTCCCCGGCGCTCGACCCTTCATCTCCGAACTGTAAACGCGGCTCCACAGCCTCGCGGCGCGCATTCGCGTCCGAGCTTTGCTCATCGAGACACCCTTCAAACAGAAGGGCGCAGGGAAGGCCGGGTGCAGGCCGCACCCATGGCCCGCCTGCAGAAAGAAAAGCAGGCGGCAGTCACCACAGGATTGGCCGAACAACCGGCCTTCCCTGCGCGATGGTTGAACGGCTGCTCCGTGCTCTCCCAGGGGACCGGGCTTGCTTGCCCCCGTCATCGGGATGTCGCCGACCAAGACACCAGCGTCGGGGTGTCGGGACCACACGGCTTGACCGTCCGTCCAGGGTTCGTTCGTCCGCACGCGAAACGCGCACTGCGACCCCAGGCGGCCACCGCATCCCCCGCTCCACGGTCCGTGACGATCGCGAAACGCCCCTTCTAGTGAGCAGGAGACGGCGGGAAGCATCGATCTGATTTGCCCGACGACACAAGGCCGGAGTTGCCCGACGGAATGCGGCAAACTGGCACGACGGGCAGTTTGAATGGTTGGAAGCCAAAGGTTACGTGAGGGCGGTAAGTTGAATACGGTGTAGCTCTAGCCCCAACACAGGGCGTCCCGAATGATCCGTCACGTGACGTTTCAGAAGCTCAGAATTTCGTATCTTTGCCGCGGGTCAAATATAGTGTAATCAGAAAATGTTTCTCGGGGAAGTTGATGACACCAAAGATTGTCACGATATTCAATAACAAGGGCGGCGTCGGAAAGACCACGTTGACCTTTCACTTGGCTCACGCGCTTGGCGAGCTTGGAAAAAAAGTCCTATTAATCGACCTCGATCCCCAGTGCAATCTGACAATCTTCTCGCTCGAGATGGAGCGTATCCATGATATCTGGGCCGCAGAAGACGACTTTATCGAAGACTTTGCTGCGACAAGAAAGCGTACGCCGGCACGCAATTTCCAGGCAATGCTTCAAGAGCCCCGATCAATTCACTTCGACCTTAAGCCCACGGAAGACGGCACTGCTGAGATCGACAGATTGCCCCCGCCTATCAAGCTGGCCGAGAACGTTGACCTCATACCTGGCCGCCTGACGCTTCATCTCTTCGAAGCAAAAATCGGAGAGCGATGGAGTGGCATCTACCAAGGCGATCCCCTAGCTATTCGAACGGCGACGCGGGTGCGCCAAATCGCTTACCAATTTGCGCAGATTAGCGGGTATGAACTCGTGATCTTCGATACATCGCCGAGCCTGGGCGCTCTCAACCGGCATCTGCTGACATTGGCAGATGGGTTTCTCATTCCCTGTGCGCCTGACTTGTTCTCAGTTTACGGCATTCGAAACATAGGCAGCGCCCTCCGCCTTTGGCGGAAGCAGTTTGACACCATTTTTCAGTTGCTGTCAGATTCAAAGCGCGATCAATTTCCGAAGAAGTTTGTCAAGCTAATCGGATATACGATCTACAATGCGAAACGTTATAGTGGTCTGCTCAACGATCTCGATCTGGCTACCGCACATTATCACTATGCTCAGCAGATACCTGAGACGATCTCCAAATTCATAGATGCCGAAAATTCATTGCCGTTCAAAAAAGTCCTGGCTGGCTCGATAGGGGGAACTGCAGTTATTCATACTCACAATACCTTTCCTGGGATGTCGCAAAAGTACCATAAGCCAATGTGGAAATTGCCGAGCATCGAGCTTGCACCTGAGGATAGCAGCACCATCGGTGGTAATCGGGGAAAATTCGAAGCAACCCAAGGCAACTACCACGCTTTTGCTAGGGACTTTCTCGAAAGGGTGGCTAAGCTTTGAATCCAGACGCAAGCGATGCACCAAGCAGCAATGCATCACCGGGTTCGGTGGAGCCGGAAGTATTCGGTGCCGCGAAAGCGGGGGCGGCAGCTCTGTCGCTGCCCGCCCCGACCGATGCAGAGTTGGATGCAATTGTGTCAGCCTACGGTGCTATGACGCATGACCTGAGAATTTTTATGTCTGGGGTCGAACAGTATATTGGCGAGAACCCATCCCTGGTCGTTAACGGCCATCGACTGGTACACTCGTCAAAGAGTCGTCTGAAAGATCCAGCGCACCTTCGAGCTAAAGTCATTCGTAAGGCCGCCGAAGGTAAGTCTATCACCATCGACGACTTCTACACCAAAGTAACGGATCTTGCTGGAGTCCGTATATTGCATCTGTTTCAAGAGCACTTCTCTGAGATCGACTCAGTGATCCGCAGGAAGGTGGATGAGGGCGATTGGTTCCTCGCAGAACGCCCAAAGGCATATACTTGGGATCCAGAGGCTGTCGCATACTTCCATAGATTTGACCTTGAGGTTTCTGAGAAATCGACTTCTTACACTAGCATCCATTATCTAGTGAAGCCTCGTGCGGATTCGAAGCTGTGCTGCGAGGTTCAGGTCCGTACCTTGTTCGAAGAAATTTGGGGTGAAGTTGATCACCAGATCAACTATCCAGTTCCAACTCTAAATGTCTCACTGCGGGAGCAGATCAAGGTGCTCTCAAAGATCGTAGGTGCTGGTAGCCGTCTTCTAGATTCATTGCAGCGAGTCCAGCAGGCCAACTGAGGGCGATCATTCGACGCGTCTGCTGTCTCAGAACGATAATGACAGTGCGCATAGTTGCCAGATCTAGCGTTGCGGCGGGTCCGACAGCCGAATGGTCCTAGCTGAGACTTGCGCTCATGTTCGTTGTATCTTGAACAATCGGATTAGTGCGCCAGCGTGAAGATATCGATAAGACCGTCGACGATACTTTCCTAGGTGTGAAGCTAAATCCCGAAACTGGCAGAAGCGATCGCCTAAATGTACAATCTTCTCGTTTCCTCCAATGCCCAAGCTTGGACCGGTGAACCCTGGCAGATCGAGTTCTCACGCTGTGTCCGCGAATACACTGAAAACACGATCACCGCGCGGTTTGGAGCGCTGGACGAGGCTGCAGTCTCGGAACTGAAGCGCCTGCCGTGTATCTTCGCCTACGAAGCATTCAATAAGCTCGCGCCGAAATTCGGCTTGATCCGTGATATCGCCAAACGGCAGGGGCAGGTTCGGATCGAGTACGAGCTCCAAGCGATTGATCCATTTCTGTCTGCCGACGATTTGGAGCAGCTCACCTTCGAGCTCGACATCGGTAATTGGGAAATGAACAGGACGCATTGGGCGGTCAAGGACGTCAATCTTGCAAAGGAACTGCATGCCGCGCGGCGTATTGCGCTGCCGTCGTGGACAGGACAGGCAACGAAGACCGTCGACATCACCAGGCATGATTTCGACGTGGCTCTTTCTTTTCCGGGAGAGGTGAGAGCGATCGTCGAGCAAGTCGCGCGTGAGCTAGAAGCAAGGATCGGCCCGAACTCCTACTTCTACGACAGCAACTACGTGTCGCAACTGGCGCGGCCATCGCTCGACACCTTGTTGCAGGGAATCTATCGGCATCGTTCCCGGCTCATTGTCGTGTTCCTGGGATCTGATTATCAGAGGAAGGACTGGTGCGGCATCGAGTTTAGGGCGATCAGGGAGATCATTATGGAACGCGAGAATGCTCGCATTATGTTTGTGCGAACTGACGATGGCGCCGTAGACGGCGTTTTCAAGACTGACGGCTACGTCGACGCGCGCAGATTCAGCCCGGGCCAGATCGCGCAGTTCATCTGCGAGCGCTTGGCCGTTCTTTCCTCCGCCTAGTTACTATGGACGGGACGCCGATGGCCTTCGACGTAGATCAATTGCCGAACGAAATCTCCGAGGTTACACGCCGCGCTATCGTTGATTATTTCAGCATTGCAAGGCTGAGTTGGGCCGGCCGGCTGCACGAAGACGAATTTCTGGCAAGGCTTTACGATCTGTCCAAGCTGCCCTCCTTTGACTATCGCTATCAAAATGCCGCCGGCGACATCTATCAGCATTGTGTGCGGAATAGTGACTGGGAAAGCGACTGGGTCTTTTACGACCGCCGCTTCAAGTTGATGTACGGACCTGATGCCGAATTTCTCCGCTTTCTCTGCGAGACCGTGCACCCGGTCGTGCGACCGGCCGACGATGAAGTATCGACGCTCGTGCGTGTCTATAACGAGGCGCTGATGCCTGACGGCTATCAATTGGTGGCCGGAAAGACCATTTCCGGAAAGCCGATGTTTGTCGCGCAATCGGCACGCCGCGCGGTCATCTTCGAGGAGCCGACCGGCTGGCAGAAAGTCGACCGCCAGCTCCAGGAGATGCGGCTTCGACTCGATAGCGCGGAGACGGAAGAGCAATATCAAGGCGTCGGGCTGCTCTGCCGCGAGGCGCTGATCTCCGTCGCGCAGCAGGTTTACGATCCCGCCCGGCATCCGCTCATCGACGAAAAGACCCCGAGCGACACCGACGCCAAACGGATGCTGGAGGCAATCTTCGAAGCGGAGCTGATTGGCTCAAGTAATGAAGAGGCCCGCGCTCACGCCAAGGCAGCGGTCCGCTTGGCCTTAGCGCTCCAGCACAAGCGGTTCGCTGATTTTAGAACCGCCGCACTCTGCGCCGAAGGGACCTGGTCGGTCGTGAACATGCTCGCAATCATCGCCGGTCGTAGAGGCCGGCGCCGCACGTAGCTCTTCGGTCCGGATGGGTAACGTCCGGATGACGGTGTCAGGGCGCAAAACATTCGTTGAAGCGATAGCGAGCGAGCCATGAACCTCGGAGACCGCGACCGCACGAAGTGCGCAGGTCAACATGCGGCAGAACTTTCCTCTCGCGCTGTCTACTGCACCCTCACCGCCAACCCCAGCGGTCCCCGAAACCCGAACCCGTGCCAGCGCACGCCCGCCGGATCGGGCAGCGTCATCCTCGGAAACCGCTCGAACAGCATCGGCAGCAAAATCGCGCCGACGGTGCGGCGGGAGAGGTGGGCGCCGGCGCAGTGGTGCGGGCCGTTGCCGAAGGCCTGGTGGGGGTTGGGGTCGCGCAGCGCGTTGTAGTGCTCGCCGTCGGTGAACAGCTCCTCGTCGCGGTTGGCGGAGGCCTGGATGGTCATCACGGTGTCGCCCTTCGGGATCAGGCAGCCGCGGATCTCGGTGTCCTCCATCACCAGGCGTGAGCTCGCCTGGATCGGCGCCACCCAGCGCACGCCTTCCTCGAAGGCGGAGCGCCACTTGTCCTGCGCGCGGACGGCCTCTAACTGGTCCGGGTGGGTGAGCAGGCCGTAGAGGATCGTCAGCAGCGCGTCGCGCGGTTCGTTGATGCCGCCGCCGATCGCGATCTTGATGTTGGCGATGATCTGGCTTTCGGCAATCGGATTCTTCGCGTTGACCATGAAGGAGAGCGCGGACGAATCCGGCTCAGCCTTCACGCGCGCCATGTTGGCGCGGATGCAGCGGTCCATCTCCGCGTTGGCGATATCGGACGCGTCGAACGGCCCCGGCGTCCAGCCGAAATTGCCGGCGCCGTCGATCAGGGCCTGCGACCAGCGCTGCATGTCCGCATCGCTGGCATCGGGAATGCCCATCACTTCAGCGAGGATGCGCGCGGCCAAGGGGCCTGCGAGGGCGGGGAACAGATCGACGATCTCGCCGCGCGGCAGGCGGTCGAGATAATCACTGGCGAATTTGGTGTAGAGCGGCTCCCAGACGGCTTCGATCGTCTTCGGCATCAGGGCCGGCATCATCGCCATGCGCTCGGCGCGGTGCTCGTCGTGATCCTTGCGCATCAGGGTGTGCGCCAGGAAGGCGCGCTTCATCGGCGTGTTCGGATCGTCGGACGAGAACAGCGCGGCATTGTCCTTCACATATTTGGTGTCGGCCGCCTTGGTGAGGAACGTCCGGCCCACCGACTTGACCCGCAGCACCGGCGCTTCGCGGCGCAGCCGCCGGTAGATCGGATAGGGATCGCGCGTCAGCTCCGCGATGGTGATGGTCTCGTCCAGGGGAGCCAGGGTCTGAGCCGGGGTCGCGGTCGGCATGGGGCGCTCCTGTGGGATGCGGGCCAGCGCGTGTCTCGCCTCGAGGATAGTGGCCGGGGCGGACCCGTGCAATCCTGGTCCGATGCATTGGCCGGGACGAGCGTCCGTGCTGAACGAATTCTGACCTCGCCTGTTCCGTTCCTTCAGCGATTCCGCGGGTTTGCGGTGACAGCCGGAGGGCGACATTCCGCCCTGCGAGGCGTCAGCTCCGACATCGCCGGCGCTCCACCGCCATGGCAGGACGCGGATGGATCGCGAGGTCGTCGTTGCCAGCGCCTCTGCGCAACGCGGTGCGACGTGCGCTCCGCGGGGCGGCTGCGACGCGGCGTTCGGGCCGGATTCCCGGCACGCATTCAGCCGGTCAGTCCTGCGCCGCCGGCGAGGCCTCCTGCGGCCTGGTCAGCAGCGCTCCTTCGCGGCGCAGGTGTCCTGCGTCGAGAAGACTTCTGAGACTGCCCTGCACGGTCTCCCGCAGCTGGGCGCTGGTCGACCCGAAGCCAAACAAGCGGGCCACCGCCTGGATCAACTGGTCCTCCTCGGCACCGAAGTTCTGCTCGACAATCTGCATGATGGCCGCCTTGATCTCCTCCGGCGGCAGCATCTCGGGCTTGCGCAAGGACTGCGATTGCACGTCCTCGCGCGTGCGGACAACGAGCGCCTGTCCCGGCACGGCGTAGAACGGACCTCCGGCGATCTGTCCCCTCGCCACGGCCGATGTCAGCGCCGTTCGCACGGCATCGCGGATGCGATTGCCGGCGCGGGCAAGGCCCCAGGCCGATCTGATCCGGACGATGATTTCCGATTCATGCACCGGCCCCTCGATGGCGACGATCTCGACGACATGCCGCGTCATGTCGGCAAGCGGCGTCTCGTGCGGCTCGATCTCCCGACGGACGCGCAGCTTCGCCTCTTCATAGGGGGCCACCGTGGGTGCCTGTGCGAGGATCTCCTGAGGGCGCTGCTCGGTCTGCTCCGGCGCCGGCAGATCGGAGGTTGCCGGAGGCTCGGGTTGAGCTCGCGCAGTCCCTTGGTCGATGTCCCGCCAATGCGCCTTCGCCGCATCGATCGCGCGGAGGACTTTCTCGGTTTCCTCCTTGGGACGGAGAAACCAGTCGGTCGACCAGATGCGATGCAGCACCCAGCCATGCGCTTCCAGCACGTTCTGCCGCAGGCGGTCGCGGTCTCGCGCCGAACGGGACGCATGGTACTGGGCGCCGTCGCATTCGATTCCGAGCAGGAAGCGGCCCGGCTTGTCGGGATCGACGACCGCGAGGTCGACGAAGAATCCGGCGGTGCCGATCTGGGTCTTCACGTCGTGGCCGAGCGCCCGCAGCCGTGCGGCGACCTGCTCCTCGAACACCGAGTCGGGATCGCGCCCGGTCTCCTGCGCGATGCCGAGCTGTCCCGTCTGCGCGAAGGTCAGGAACGTCTTCAGCGCCGCGATGCCGCGGCCCTTGGCGCGCGACAGGTCGATGTCGTCGCCGGTGATCGAGGAGAACACCTCGCATCGGAGCTTGGCGCGCGAGATCAGCACGTTCAGCCGGCGCTCGCCTCCGTCCGAGTTGAGGGGGCCGAAGCTCATCGAGACGAAACCTTCCTTGGTTCGCCCATAGCCGATGGAGATGAAGATGACGTCGCGTTCGTCGCCCTGGATATTCTCGAGGTTCTTCACGAAGAACGGCTCGCTGGCCCCGCGGACGAAGAAGCTCTCCGTTGCCGGGTTTTCCTTGCGCAGGATTTCGAGCTGATCCTGGATCGCCTGGCGCTGCGCCACCGAGAAGGTCGCGACGCCAAGGCTTCGGTCCGGCGTCTCGCGCGCATGGCGCATGACGGCTTCGGCGACGAGCCGCGCTTCCCTGGGATTGGTCCGGCTGCTGCCGCGTTCGTAGTGCGCATCGGGGTTGTAGTTGAACTTCAACCCCATTCCCGCGACGGCGTCGTACGGGCTCGGCACGATGAACAGCCGGTTGTCGTAGAACTGCTTGTTGGACACGGCGATCAGGGATTGATGCTTGCTGCGATAGTGCCAGTTCAGCATCCGATGCGACAGGCCCTTGGCAAGGCAGAGGTCGAGGATGCTCTCGGCGTCCTTGACCTGGAAGGTCGGCTGATCCTCGTCGTCATTGTCCTCGTCATCATTACCTGTCAGCTTCGCGAAGAAGCGCGTCGGCGGCAGCTGCCGCTCGTCGCCGACGACCACCATCTGCCGGCAGCGCGCGACCGCGCCTAGCGCATCGACCGGCTCGATCTGCGAGGCCTCGTCGACCACCAGCAGATCGAAGGCGATCGCGCCAGGCTTGAGGAACTGGGCCACCGACAGCGGGCTCATCAGGAAGATCGGCTTGATCTGCTGAATGACCGGACCGGCCCGTTCCAGGAGCTGGCGGATGGGCAGGTGATTGCGCTTCTTGGCAAGCTCGCCGTTCAGCACGCCGAGCGGCCCGATGCCGCCGGCGTTGCGCGGCAGGGCCGCGGCATGCTCGTGGGCGATCTGATCGCGGGCCAGTTGCATCCGTGCGACGTCGAGCCTGCGGAAGCCGTCGACCAGCCGGTCGTGCGATTCGCCGTCGAAGCGCTTCAGCTCGGGATGCTCGGCGAAGATCACGCTGCGCATGGCGTCGTAATAGGACCGGTCGAAGGCGGCTTCGAGCGCGTCGCCCGGCAAGGAGCCGTCGAGCGCGCGGTCGGCCAGCGCGGCGAGGCCTTGCGCGCGCGCAAGGCGGACCCGGCCCATGAACGCGATCCAGCGGGTGAGGCGCTCGGTCGCGCTCTGCCACTCCGACAAGGTCTGCGACAGGTCGGCCAACCGGATCTGGTCGCCGGCGTCGAGCGGGATGCGGGCAGGCTCCAGCTGGAGAAAGTCGATCAGCCTGCCGAGGCCGGACCTCAGACTTGCGAGGCCGTGGTTGAGCTGTTCGATCGATCGCCGATCATCGGCCGACAGCGTGAGCTGCGTCAGCCGCTGGCGCGTGTCGTCGTTTGCGAACGGCTTGGGGAATGCGGTCCACCAGCTCGCCAATCGGGACAGCGCGTCCCAGTCCGACTGTTCCTTCTGCCACGCCGTTCCGAATGCGGTGCTGCCGGCGGCCTCGACCTCCGCGAAGGACCGGCGCGCGGCTTGCGCCGCGATGAGGCCGTCGAGCAGCAGAAGCCGCTGCTCGAGCGTTTTCGGCATCGGCACCTTCAGGTACGAGGCCAGCAGCGCCACCTGCTCGCGATAGCGCCGGCTGAACAGGCGCAGCCAGGAGCGGCCCTTCTCGGCGATGACCTTGCGGCACTCGGCGATCGGTGCATCCCAGGCGGCCTCGACGAAGGCGCTCTCGACGGCCGACCTCAGTTTCGCGTAGCGCAGCCCCTTGTCGATGATGTCCGTGATGAGTCCGGCCTGGCTCCAGACGGCGTCGCGGAAGGCCGTCCGGTCGCACTCCGGCATCGCGGCCGCGGCCTGCGCAAAGGCCAGCACCGCCGCGGCGTCGGCCAAGGTGGCCGGCGGCGGGAGGCCAAGCAGCGTGCCCAGGCGGGCCGCGCCCGCGGAGACGCTGCCGACAACATTCGAGATGTCGTCCAGAGATCTCCGCAGCTCGGTCATTTCGGCGGGATCGAGCGCGTCGCGGCCGACGCCGCGCCACGGATGCAGGTGAGGCGCGCCGTCGGCCGCAATTCGTTCGGCGAGCTCGGCGATCAGCTCACGCCGCCGCTCCAAATCCAGGGGAGACCAGGAGGGCGCGCCCTGCAACGGGTAGGGGGGCTGCGCGGAATTGTCCCCGCAGCGCACGAGATGACCGAGCAGCCTGAACGGTGTCAGCTCGCTCGGCTGATGCGGCTGGTGCATCATGTCAGCATGCCGGTTGAGGCCATCACGGCTATCGGTCAGGCGCTGCACCAGCGTGGCTTCGCCACGCGGGACCGGGACCTCGGCCGACTTGCAGCGCTTCAGCTCTTCGAGCAGAACGCGCTTGTTGGCCTTGTTGGAGTGCAGCTCCAGCGCGAGCGCGCCGAGACCGACATGCTTCAGCCGCCGGTGCACGACCTCGAGCGCCGCCATCTTCTCGGCGACGAACAGCACCGTTTTCCCCTCGGCGGCAGCCGACGCGATGATGTTGGTGATGGTCTGCGACTTGCCGGTGCCAGGCGGTCCCTTGACGACGAGGTCGCGTCCACGGACCACTTCCTCGATCACCACGGCCTGCGATGAATCCGCATCGACGACGTGGTTCATCGCCACCGGCTGGATGACGGAATCGATCTTGCCGTTATCGGCCACGATCGGCTCCGCGCCCTCGAAGCCGTCCTGAAGCAGCGCCGCGATCAGGGGATGACGATCAAGGCCGCCATCTGCGGGCCAGTTGTCGGGGTCCAGATCGCGATACATCAGGAACTTGGAGAACGAGAAGAAGCCGAGGACGATCGCGTCCGTCCTGACCTCCCACCGCTGCTTGCTGGCGACCGTCTCTGCGACGCCGGCGAGATAGGTCGCGATGTCGACATCGTCCTCGTCGCCAAAATCCTCGATCTTGAGTCCGAACTCGGCGTCGAGCTTGGCCTGGAGCGAGAGGTTCGGCGACGGCGGCTCCGCGCGCGAGACCAGGTGAAACCGATCGGCGGCGCTGCTGCGTTCGAGACGGACGGGCAGCAGGACCAGCGGCGCGAAGCGCTCGACGTCGGATTTGTCGTCCTCGAACCATTTCAGCAGCCCGAAGGCGAGATAGAGGATATTGACGCCCTGTTCCTCCTCGAGCGTTCGCGCGTCGTACCAGATATCCAGCAGGCGCTTCTGCAGCGCCTCCGATGACAGCCGGGTCTTGAGCCTAGTGTCAGGCTGCCGGGTCTCTGATTCCGAATCATCCTTGCGCTGTTCCACCTTGACGCTCGGCGCGTCGGACCGAGGTGCCGGCTCGCCCAAGGGCAGGGTGCCGTCCGTTTCCGCAGCCTCCGCCTTCGTCGGCAGGAACGTGAAGCGCTTGCCTTCGCCGAGAAGCTCGAACAGCGCAGCAGAGCGCGCGCCGACGATGTCGATGGTGCGGATGGTCTTGGTCTTGAGCGGGATGTGCACGAGCCGGTTGCGCGTGCCCAGATCGAGCAGCGCGCGCCGGTCGGCCAGCAATCGGTCTCGTACGGATGTGGTTGCCACGTGCAATCCTCCTGCGATTCGAGGATTGCAACCCGCAGTGATCGCGGTCAAGCATCCGGCGCGGTGGAGATGTGCTCGTGGAACAATGTTCACTCTCCCCGCAGAGTTTCATCTCCCCATAAGGGGAGATGAAATTCGTATGCGGTTCACGCCGCCGCCTTGTGCCGCGCCAGTTCCGCCTTGTAGAGCTCGAACTCCTCTGCGATCGCACGCGCGACCGACGGCCGTGCGCGCAGGCGCTCGTAGTAGGCCTTCACGGCGGGCCATTTCGCGAGCTGGACCGGCGGCGTCGCCATGGTCCAGTTGATCACGGTGACGAGATACGCGTCGGCGACCGTGAAATGATCGAGCAGATAGTCGCGATCCCGCAGGTGGTTGTCGAGATGATCGAGCCGCGACCGGTTCTTGTTCAGGACATGGGCCTTCATTTCCTCGGGCGCGGTCTTGTCGAGGATCGGAATGAACAGACCCTTGTGCAGCTCGGTGCCGATGAAGCACAGCCATTGATGCAGGCGGCTGCGGTCCATGCCGGGGCCGGTGCCGAGCTTCGCTTGCGGGAAGCGATCGGCGACATATTGCAGGATCGCGGCATTCTCGGTCAGCAGGTCGCCGTCATCGGTGCGGAGCGTCGGGACGAGGCCGAGCGGATTGACGGCGCGGAAATCGGAGCCGTCGTTGAGGACGATCTTGGTCTTGGGGTCGACCTCGAGATAGTTCGCCGCGGCGCCGGCTTCGTAGAGCGCGATGCGGGTGGCGAGCGAGCAGGCGAGCGGCGAGAAATACAGGTCCATGGACGTCTCCCTCGGGCTCCGGACCGGAGCGTTGATTGATTTTTATACTGTCCCGCATAATATAAGGTCGGTCAAGGAATTTAGTGCGAAATGGTACAAAAAAAGAACGGGCCGCCGCAGGGCGACCCGCCCCCCGATAAAGCGGTCGAGCCGAAGCGGCGCGGGAGGCCGCGGGCGTATGAGCCGGAGGTCGCGCTCGGCAAGGCGCTCGACCTGTTCCGGTCGACCGGTTTTGCGGCGACCTCGCTCGACGATCTCAGCGCCGCCACCGGCATGAACCGGCCGAGCCTCTATGGCGCGTTCGGCGACAAGCGCGAGCTCTACATCAAGAGCTATCAGCGCTATCGCGACAACGCGCGCGCCGTCATGGGCGACGTCTTCAGTAACGATTGGCCGGTGCGACGGCAGCTCGAGCAGATCTTCGCCACGGCGCTCGACATCTATCTCTCGGGCGAGGAGGGACCGCGCGGCTGCTTCACGGTGATGACGGCCGGCTCGGAGGCGGTCGCCGATCCCGACATCCGCGCCATGGTGCAGAACGCGCTCGCCGAGCTCGACAAGGCCTTCGCGCACTGCTTCCGCCGCGCCAAGGAGAAGGGCGAGCTGCCGGCCGACGCCGACCCCGCCGTGCTGGCGCGGCTGGCGTCGGCGACGATCCACTCGATCGCTGTCCGCGCGCGCGCGCGGGTGCCGCGGCAGGAGCTGGAGGCGATCGTCGCCGGCGCGATCGATATGATGGTTGGCAAGAGATAGCGGTTCAATATCCCCTGACGCGATCGACCAGGTTGCGCAGCGCCCCGCCGGCCTCGAAGGTCGCGATCTGCTCGGCGACGTAGCGCGAGATCGCGTCGGCGTCGGTGTCGGCCGCATTGTGCGGCGTCAGCACCACCTTCGGGTGGGTCCAGAACCGGCTCTCGGCCGGCAGCGGCTCCTGGCCGAACACATCGAGCGACACTGAACCGAGTGTATCGTCGTCGAGGCAGGCGAGGATGTCGGCCTCGTTCTGCAGGCCGCCGCGGCCGGCATTGATCAGGACGGGAGCGCCCAGCGGCGAGCTGCGCCGAAGCCTCGCGAACATCCTGCGATCCAGAATGCCGCGCGTATCCGGCGTCAGCGGCAGCAGCGACACCAAAATGTCGGTCCGCGCCAGGAACGCATCGAGCTGCGCCGCGCCGTGGAAGCACTCGATGCCGTCGGCCTGCTTTTCGCTGCGGCTCCAGCCGGCGACCTGGAAGCCGAGCCGCCTGAGCACCTCGGCCGCATCGATCCCGAGCGTGCCCAGTCCGAGAATGCCGACGCCGATCGCGGCCGCCGGCCACTGGTACTTCGGCGCCCACCGCTTCACGTGCTGCGACTCGCGCAGATACAGCTCCTGGCGATGATGCATCAGCACGTGCAGCACGACATATTCGGTCATCCGCGCGGTGAGATCATCGACCGCGACCCGGACGAGCGGCACGCTCGGCAGCGTCTTGTCGGCCATCAGCGCGTCGACGCCGGCGCCGAGATTGAAGATCACGCGCAGGTTCGGGAAGCCGGCGAGCTCGCCGGGCACCGGCTTCCAGACCGCCGCGTAATGCACGTCGGCCGGATCGAGGCCGGCATCCGGCAGCAGCACCACCGGGCGGTCGCCGCAGACGTCGTCGAAACGCGCCTTCCAGCGCTGCGGCGACCAGTTGTCGGTGCCGCCATGGATCAGGAGCGCCAGCGCGCCTTTGGTCATCGGAGGGTCCTCGAGCTTATGTGACGTGTTCCACATACCAGATCGTGCGGGCAGGCCAATCTCCAGCCATCAACACGGAGACATCGCCATGCGCAAATTGCTTCTCGCCACTGCTCTCGTCATCGCATCCGCCTCAGCCCAAGTCCCGGCTCAGGCCCAGACCATCGACGTCGG
The DNA here is from genome assembly GCF_032489875.1 of Bradyrhizobium sp. SZCCHNR1015. Classification (NCBI taxonomy): domain Bacteria; kingdom Pseudomonadati; phylum Pseudomonadota; class Alphaproteobacteria; order Hyphomicrobiales; family Nitrobacteraceae; genus Bradyrhizobium; species Bradyrhizobium sp. SZCCHNR1015. Next base: position 64,532 of record NZ_JAUEYW010000003.1, on the reverse strand, counting down.
CTCGATCCTGTCGGCCAACGGCATTTCCATCGGCAAGGGCGGCGGTCAGCCGCAGGCCGGCAGTCAGCAGGGCGCCGCGCTCGGCATGGCGCAAGGTGCTGGTGGTCAAAGTGCCGCAGGGCAAGGTCAGGGCCAAGGTCAGGGTCAAGGCCAGTCGCAGCGCCAGGCCGGCCGGGCCAAGCAGCCGCGCGAGAGCGCACAGGAGACGCGGGCGCGCAACATCGCGGCCAAGTACGGCATCTCCTGGTAAGCCGGTCGTTCCGGCCTGCGGAACCGGCGAAAATTCTTCGCCGGTCTGTCGGCTCCGGGCATACTCCGCCGTCTTGAAGACGAATGGAGATGCCCTCCGATGTTGTATGCGCTGCTCTGCTATCATGACGAGGACGTCGTCTGCACCTGGAGCAAGGACCAGGACGCCGCCGTCATGGCCAAGCTTGCCGTTGTGCAGGAGAAGCTCGCCAAGCAGGGGCGGCTCGGGCCGGTGGCGCGGCTGCTGCCGACCACGGCCGCGACGACCTTCCGGAAGGAGGATCCGCCGCTCGTCATCGACGGTCCCTACGCCGAGACCAAGGAGCAATTGCTCGGCTTCTATCTCGTCGACTGCGCCAATCTCGACGAGGCGCTCGAGGTCGCGCGCGAGCTCGGCGAGGCCAATCCCGGCGGCTCCTACGAGATCCGTCCCGTCGGCACGTTCAGGCCGGGCGGAGCGCTGGCATGAGCGACGCGGCCTGGATCGATGCAGCCCTGACATCAGCACGTCCCCAGGCCGTCGGCGCGCTGCTGCGCTATTTCCGCGACCTCGACACGGCGGAGGAGGCGTTCCAGAACGCCTGCCTGCGCGCTCTGAAGAGCTGGCCGCAGAACGGGCCGCCGCGCGATCCCGCGGCCTGGCTGATCATGGTCGGACGTAACGCTGCCATCGACGATGTCCGCCGCGTCCGCCGCGAGCAGCCGCTGCCGGAGGACGAGGCGATCTCCGATCTCGACGATGCCGAGAGCGCGCTGGCCGACCGGCTCGACGGCTCGCATTATCGCGACGACATCCTCCGTCTGCTGTTCATCTGCTGCCACAAGGACCTGCCGGCGACCCAGCAGATCGCGCTGGCGCTGCGCGTGGTGTCCGGGCTGACGGTGAAGCAGATCGCCCGCGCCTTTCTGGTCGGCGAGACCGCGATGGAGCAGCGCATCACCCGGGCCAAGGCGCGCGTCGCCCAGGCGAACGTGCCGTTCGAGACGCCGGGCGCGGTGGAGCGCTCGGAGCGCCTGACCGCGGTCGCCGCCATGATCTACCTGATCTTCAACGAGGGCTATTCGGCCAGCGGCGAGACCGCTGCGCTGCGCCAGCCGCTGTCGGAGGAGGCCATCCGGCTGGCGCGGCTGCTGCTGCGCCTTTTTCCGAGCGAGCCGGAGATCATGGGGCTGACGGCGTTGCTGCTGCTGCAACACGCGCGCAGCGCCGCCCGCTTCGATGCGGAGGGGATGCCGATCCTTCTCGACGACCAGGATCGTTCGCTGTGGAACCAGCCGATGATCGCGGAAGGCGTAGCCCTGATCGACAAGGCGATGCGCCATCGCCGCAGCGGACCGTATTTGATCCAGGCCGCGATCGCGGCGCTGCATTCGCGCGCCGCGCGCCCGGAGGACACCGACTGGACCCAGATCGACCTGCTCTATGGCGCGCTGGAAGTGGTGCAGCCCTCGCCGGTGGTGACGCTCAATCGCGCCGTTGCGGTGTCCAAGGTCCGCGGCGCTGAGGCGGCGCTCGACCTGATCGCGCCGCTCGAAGGGCGGCTCGCCAACTATTTCTATTTCTTCGGTGTGCGCGGCGCGCTGCTGATGCAGCTCGGGCGCACCGACGAGGCACGGACCGCCTTCGACCGCGCCATCGCGCTGGCGCACAGCTCGGCGGAGGCCGCGCATATCCGCATGCAGCTCGACCGGCTGATGCGCGACGGTGCGACGGCTCGGGCTCGGGTCGGCCAGTGAAATTCTGCCGAGATTCGATCTAAAATTCTGTACCGGGCTGTCGGTGGCACGCTCCTTCATTCGTCCTTGGAGCAGCATCACGGGGGAGGAGCTGCAGATGACGACGATCACCTTGGAAGAACCGGTCTCGCGCGCCGAATTGTGGAGCGGGCGCATCCTGAGCGGGCTGGTGACGCTGTTCCTGCTGTTCGACGGCGCGATCAAGCTCGTTCCTCTGCCGGTCGTCACAGAAACGCTGGACCAGATGGGCTATGGTGCAAGCGACGCCATGGCGCGTGCCCTCGGCCTCATCACGCTTCTCTGCACCGTGCTCTATATCCTGCCGCCGACATCGTTCGTTGGCGCGATCCTGCTGACAGGCTATCTCGGCGGCGCCATCGCCTCGCATGTCCGGATCGGCAGTCCGCTGTTCAGCCACGTCCTGTTCGGCCTCTATCTCGGGCTGATGCTGTGGGGCGGCTTGTGGCTTCGCGACCGCCGGCTGCGCGGACTGCTGCCGCTCTCGCGCTGACGAATGATCTTTCAACCAAGGAGGATGACGATGATCTGTCCCTATCTGACGTTCAACGGCGATTGCGAACAGGCGTTGAAACACTACGGCGAGGTGCTCGGCGCCAAGGTCGACATGATGATGCGCTATGGCGAGGCGCCGCCGGAGATGCCGTCCGCGCCGGAGCACAAGGACAGGATCATGCATGTCCGCTTCTCGATCGGCGACGGCGTCCTGATGGCCTCGGATTCGCCGCCCGAATATTATCAAGGCAAGCCGCACGGAATCTCGGTCTCGCTCCAGATCGCAGACCCGGCCGAGGCCGAGCGCAAGTTCAACGCGCTGCTCGCAGGCGGTGCCGTCACCATGCCGTTCGGCAAGACCTTCTGGTCCAAGGGCTTCGGCATGGGCGTCGACCGCTTCGGCATTCCGTGGATGATCAATTCCCCGGCGGACGGCTACGCGGCGTGACGCCGCTAGCGGCACGAGGCGTACATCGCCTTGAGCTCGCGCCCGCGCAACAGCAGAAGCCGCGACGTCAGGCCGCCGCGGCGCTCGATCCAGCCGCGCACCGGCCTGGGATAGGTCTGCAGCACCAGCTTGGAAGCCTCGGGTTCCGCATAGACGCGGCCGCGCCGGTCGACCGAGCGTGCGGCGTGGAAGCCGAGCGTGGCCCGCCGCGTCACGCAGATGCGGTCCTCGGGCACCACGCTGAGCACCAGCGTGCAGGCCGACAGGCAGGGCCCGTCGATGATGACCCGCTCGCCGGAGGCGCGCACCTTCTCGAACAGATCGAGGAACGGACCCACCTCGCCGCCGGGCGAGGAGATGATGCGGACGTCGGCGCGCGCCAGCATCGTCGCGATCCCCCACAGGACGGCCGCGAGCAGCAGGGTCAGGATGATGCGCATCCGGCTCGGCATCGTTTCATGTGTTCCTGCGTTGGCCGCGCAAGGTCGGCAATCCGATTCCCGCGGCATCGAAGCCGCCATCGACGGCCAGGATCTGTCCGGTGATATAGCTGGAGCGTTCGGAGCTGAGAAACAAGATGGCCTCGGCGAGCTCGTCCTCAAGGCCGTAACGATTGAGCGGAATGGCGTCGTGATAGTCGGCGCGGATCTCCGGCGTGTGCACGTCCTTGGCCATCGCGGTCTCCACCGGGCCCGGCGCCACCGCGTTGACGCGGATGCCGGCGGACGCGAGCTCGACCGCGAGCTGCTTGGTCAGATGCGCCAGCGCCGCCTTGCTGGTGCCGTAGGCGGAGCGCAGCGTGGAGGCGCGGACGGCCGAAATCGAGGTGATGTTGACGATGGTGCCGCCGTGCTCGCGCATCAGTGGCACCGCGGCGCGCGTGCACAGAAACGGCCCGGTCAGGTTGACGTCGAGGATGCGTTGCCAGTCGGCTTCGCTGGTTTCCATGATCGGGGCGAAGCGCGCCACGCCGGCATTGTTGACCAGCGCATCGAGACGACCGAACCGGCCGGCAATGCGCGCCAACGCATCGGCGACCATCGCCGCGTCCGCGACGTCGCAATGCAGCGCGAGCGTTCGATCGGGGGATTTGAGTGCCGATGTGGCGTCGTCGAGCAGCGTCTTCTCGATGTCGAGAAGCGCCACGCGCCAGCCCTCATGCAGAAATCTCTTTGCTGTCGCCAGCCCGATGCCGCGTGCCGCCCCGGTGATCAGGGCGACCTTGTCAGTCAACGTCGTCGTCGATGTTTCCGTCACAGGGGTCGACTCCTCGGGCCGGCAGTCCGGCTCTTCTCGTCGTTGAGTCCTAACATGCGCTGCGCGGATCGGCTGTGAAGGCCGTCACATCTGTCAGTGTACGTTCAATCCAGCTCCACGCGACGCGTATAGCCAGCGAAGTTCGTGGGCGTTGTCAAACAGCCAGGGGTAGCAGCGGGCACATCGGTTCGCGTTCTCGCGGTGTCAAAGCATCCGAGTCGTGCTCGCCTTGGTCTCCCTCCCGATCGGAGGGAGCAGGGAAGACCGGGAGCTCGCCGCCCCATGGCTCCCGGCGGGAAAAATGCACGGGGCAGGAACCACAAGGTTCTGCTGAGACATCACGGCCTCCCTGCGCGATGGTCTGACGGCTTCTACGCGCTCTCCCCGGGACCGGCTGTCTTGCCCCCGTTTCCGCCACAATGCGTTCATGCATCGGACACGGCATCAGCATCGGGATGACAGGACCACACGATTTCGCCGTACGCGCCGCGTTGTTCGTCTGCGCGTCCTCATATGAGCATGATCTTGTCGGAAAGCTGTGGCGCAATGCGCGTCAACGGCCTCCGGTTCCGAATCATGCTCCACGCTGCAACATCGACGCGTCCACCGCATCCTGCTCCCCACGTTCGTGACGATCGCGAAACGTCCCTCTCGATCGGGAACAGGACGTGGCCAAAAGAGCATGAATTCTGGAAAGGCGAAATAGAACTATCTTTACGGGTAGGACTGGACAAGGGTGATCGACTTGAAAGTCTTCACGAAAAGAGCCCCGTGGCACGGGCGGTGTCGCGGCCGCGCCGCAGCCTGCCAAGGCGCATTCCCCCGTGGAATTGGACAGTCCCGCCGTCGGCTGATTTGCCCGTCGTCGGGTCGCTCTCGGACGTGTCCGGGACGAATCTGAACCGGTAGCGTAGAGTTTTAGAGTCTCGGTAGAATCGACATGGGCGATCTATTCATCAGCCGGCGAATCACTCTCGTCAGAACCACGGAGCTGCACGCTTCGTCGCACGGGTCGAATGGTCTGAGGCGCGGGTGCGGCGCGTTGCTGTTGTCGTGCATTGTCCTCGGGCTCGCGGCGTCCGGCGCCGCCGGAGCGGATGGCAGCGTTGCTGCGAAACCGGCAGAGACCGAGCAGGCCGCGCACGATGTCGCGCCGCCGCAGCAGCCGCAGACCGCGGAGCCCGAGACGGTGGGGCGGCCGTCGGACGTGCAGACGCCGGCTCCGAAGGTGGTCGTGCCATCGACCGAGCCTGCGAAGCCGGTCGCGGCCGAGCGCAAGGGCGACGCCAAGACCACGAAGAATCTGTCGGTGCCTCAGCGCGCGCTGCCGGCCGACGTCGCGCAGATGATCGGCCGCAAGATCTGGCTCAACGAGGCCGGGGGACGGCGCGACGCGATCACGTCGTGGAATGCGGGTGAAGAATTCGCCTCGCTGGGAATCGGGCATTTCATCTGGTACCCGGCCACCGCGAAGCCGCCGTATGAGGAGGGCTTTCCGGGGCTGATCGCATTTCTGCGCAAGGGCAAGACGCCGTTGCCTGCATGGCTCGACAAGACGCCGACTCCGGCATGCCCCTGGACCAGCCGGGCCGACTTCAAGCGGAATTTCAACTCGCCGCAAATGCGGCAATTGCGGCAGTTCCTGCTCGACACGATTGCGGAGCAGACGCAGTTCCTGGTGGCGCGTGCGCAAGGCGCAATGGACAAGATCCTCGCCAACACGCCCGACAGCGCCGAACGCGAGCACATCGTCGCGCAGTATTCGCGAGTCGTCCGCGCCTCGAACGATCTCTATCCGCTGATCGACTACATCAACTTCAAGGGCGAGGGCACCAACCCATCCGAGACCGCCGTGGACAAGGAGACGGGCCAGCGCCAGGGCTGGGGTCTCAAGCAGGTGCTGCTCAAGATGAACGGAACCACGACCGAGTCCAAGGCCGTGCTCGCCGAATATTCCGACGCGGTGCAGGTCGTGCTGCAGCAGCGGGTGCGCAATCTACCCTCGAACCGCGTGTGGGAGGCGGGCTGGCTGCGTCGCGCCGAGACCTATCGCCGTCCGATCGCGCAACTCGAGCAGACCCCCGAGCGCGCGCCGCGCAGGTCGTTGCGTTACAGGGCCGACAACACGCGGTTCTGATGGGAGCATCGTTCCGGACGATCGAGGGGCGTGCGATCCGCGCGTCCCATGCGCGTGTCCGGCAAGTGAGCGTCTGATCACGACTTGCCCGAAGCGGCCTTCTTGTCGGCAACCACCTTCTCGTAAGCCGCCCTCAGCCGCTGACCGACGCTTGGCCCGGCCTTCCTGCGCCGTTTCGTGCCGAGATGAATCTCGCGCAGCTCATCCATGAACTCGGCCCACATCTTCGGCCCGCCTTCCATCAGCAGCCTGGCGCGGATGCCGAGCTCCTCTGAAACCGGCAGATATTTGTAACCCCAGCCCGCCATCTGCGCGAGGATTGGCAGCAGCTCGATGCCCTGCTCGGTCAGGGAATAGATGCCTTTCTGCTTGTGGCTCGGATCGTCCTCGCGGCTGATGATGCCGGCGGCGAGCAGCGTCTTCAGCCGGTCGGCGAGAATGTTCGAGGAGATGCCTTCCTCCGAGCCGCCGAGCAGCTCGCGATAATGCCGGCGATTTCCGAACATCATGTCACGGATGATCAAGAGGCTCCATTTGTCGCCCACCACTTCGAGCGAAAGGTTGATCGGGCAGCCGGAACGCTGAAGGTCGGACATCGACGTCTCATTGGGAGGGATCGCATATAAACCGCTTGCAATATTGCACCGGTCTGGGCATTCTCCAACTGCTTGCAAAATGAAAGCAGTCAGGGAGGAGCGTCGATGGCGAGACTGGTGATGTGGAACATGATGACGCTGGACGGCATGGTTGCGGGCCCGAACGGCGACATCTCCTGGCACGAGGATGTGTGGGGCCCGGAGCTAGAGCAGATCTCCGAGACGCAGCTGCAGGAGGCGGGCGGATTGCTGTTCGGTCGGGCGACCTACGATCTGATGGCCGGCTATTGGCCGACGGAGAAGGGCGTGACCGCCGACTTCATGAACAGCATCCCCAAATATGTTGCCTCCCGCACGCTGTCTCGCCTGCCATGGTCGAACGCGCATCTGCTGGGTCCGCAGCTCGCGGCTGAGGTCGACAAGCTCAAGCAGGAGAATGCCAAGGACCTGTTCCTGTTCGGCAGCGCGGACCTCGCCTCGACGCTTGTGGCGTCCGACCTGATCGATGAGTTTCGAATCGCGATCAATCCGCGCGTGCTCGGTGCCGGACGCCCGCTGTTCAAGCCGGGTCAGGCCTTGAAGCTCCGCCTGATCGACAGCCGGGCGCTGTCCAACGGCGTCGTCATCGCGCGCTACGCCCCCGTTCGGGACGTGTGAGCCCTAACTTGCGCCGCGTTCCGTGTCCCGGGCGAGCGCAGGTCTTTCAACTCACGCACCCGCCCGTCCAGCCCCTCACCTCAGCCCCCTCGAACAACGGGGCGCGGGAGCGCGCCGTCCTGCGGCCGCGCGTTCGGGACCAAACAACTTGTTCTCACCCCAACCTATCCAGGAGCTTAAGATGTCCCTGACCCTTTACTATCATCCGCTGTCGTCGTTCTGCTGGAAGGTGCTGATCGCGCTGTATGAGAACGACGTTTCGTTCACGCCGAAGCTGATCAATCTCGGTGACGCGGATGAGCGCGCGGCGTTCTTGAAGCTGTGGCCGGTCGGCAAATTTCCCGTGCTGCGCGACGAGCAGCGCACGATTCCGGAATCGAGCATCATCATCGAATATCTCGACCAGCACTATGCGGGCGGGACGCGCTTCATTCCCGATGATCCCGATCTCGCCTTGCGGACACGTCTGCGCGATCGCTTTCTCGACCTTTATCTGCACATGCCGACGCAGACCGTCGTGTTCGACCGGCTGCGGCCGGCCGATGCCCGCGATCCGCTCGGCGTCGCCGACGCGCGAAGCCGGCTGCGCACGTCCTACGCGATGCTCGAGGCCGAGCTGCCGCCGCGTGGCTGGGCGATGGGCGACCCGTTCACCCTGGCGGATTGCGCGGCCCTGCCGGCGCTGTTCTACGCCGACAGAGTCGAGCCGCTGGGTGACGGGCTGCCTGGGGTCACAGCCTATCTCGACCGGCTCAAGGCGCGGCCATCCGTGGCGCGGGTGCTCGCAGAGGCCCAGCCTTATTTCCACATGTTCCCGCAAGAGGCGGGCTGAACCGGGAACCCGGTCAAAATAATCGCGAGGGCGTGTCGGCGGCGCCGGGACCGGATCGTCTTACTGATGCGGGCAGGGCAGTCCTGCCGCACAGCATCAGGAGAGAAGCCATGCGGTTCATGGTGATCGTGAAGGCGACCCGGGACACGGAAGCCGGAATCCTGCCGACCACCGAGGAGTTCGCGGCGATGGGCCGATTCAATGAGGAATTGGTCAAGGCCGGCATGATGGAGGCGGGCGAGGGCCTGCATCCGACCGCGAAGGGCGCGCGGATCGACTTCTCGAACGGGACGCCGAGCGTCGCGCGCGGTCCATTCGACCTCTCCGGCGATCTCGCCGCCGGTTTCTGGATGATCAAGGCCGGCTCGCTCGACCAGGTGATCGCGCACATGACGCGCGCGCCGTTCCCGAGCGGCCAGATCGAGATCCGGCAGGTCTATGCACCGGAGGATTTCGGCGAGACGTTCACATCCGAATTGCGCGAGCGGGTCGAACGGCTGCGTGCGCAGGTCGCCAAGGGCTGAACCGCGAGCCTGATCAGGAGAGGAGAGGCGCAATGCGATTCATGATGCTGATGATCCCGCTCGGCTATGAGAGCGCGCCGCCCGACGTGCAGCTCGATCCCGAGCGGGTCGCGGCGATGATGCGCTACAACGAGGCGCTGAAGGAGGCCGGCGTGCTGATCACGCTGGAGGGCCTGCATCCGCCGTCGATGGGGGCGCGGGTCTCGTTCGCGGGCGGCAAGCCCGTGGTGACGGACGGCCCGTTCGCGGAGGCCAAGGAGGTGCTCGGCGGCTATTGGATGATCGAGGTCGCGTCGCGCGACGAGGCGATCGCCTGGGCCAGGCAGTGCCCGGCCGCGGACAACGAGATCATCGAGATTCGCCAGGTCCAGGAGATGGCGGACTTTTCCGAGGAGGTGCAGCAGGCCGCGGCCGGCTTCGCCGAGCTGCCGCATGCCGGCCGTGTCTGATCGATCCGTTTCACAGCAGGAGAGGGAAGTGCAATGAGCGACAACAGCAACACCTATCTCGCCGTCTTTCTCGGCAGCAAGACCAGTCCGGCCTCGAAAGCCTGGGAGGCGCTGTCCGAGACGGAGCGCAATGCCAGGGGACAGCAGGGCATGGCGGCCTGGCATGCCTGGGTCGACCAGCACAAGGACGCGATCCTCGCGATGGGCGGGCCGCTCGGCAAGACCAAGCGGGTCGACAAGGGCGGCGTCAACGACATCGCCAACGAAATGGGCGCGTTCACCGTGGTCCGCGCCGCGTCGCATGAGGATGCGGCGAAGATGTTCGTGAACCATCCGCATTTTGCGATCTTCCCGGGCGAGCGGGTCGAGATCATGCCGGTGCTGCCGATCCCGGGCGGCGGATAGTTGTCGGGCGCGAGGAGGCGCGGCTTTTGCCGCGCGCTCCTGTGGTCGACGCGCAGTACTAGGCGAGCCGGCATCCGCCTCGGTGCCGGTCCTGCTCCTGCTCGCACGTTCTCAAGCGGGAAAATGCTCGACATGCGTCTCGGCGGTGCGGCCGAAATAGACCACGCGGCGGCCGGCAAACGACACCAGGTAGCCGGCGCAGCCGGCGGCTTTCGCCTTCTCGCAGAAGGCCACGTAGTTGTAGTCGGCGGGATTTGCCTGCGCCCATCGCACCAGATGCGCGATCTCCCGGGCATCGAAGGCGGGCGCGACGCGTCCGGCTGACGGCTGCATCGCGAGCGTCGCATGGTCGCCGTCGGGCAAATAGCAGGTCTGGGTGTTGCAGCGATAGTCGACGGTGTAGCTCTCGAATCCGGCAGCCATCAGCCGGCCGACGATTTCCGGAAAGCTCAGGCTGCCATCGTGGGCAGCATCGAGGCATGTCTTGGCAATGGAAATCCGGTCCGTGTCCATATCGGCGTCCTTCGATGAATTGAGTGCGTTCAGTCCAACGGGATCGTCTTGAGGCCGCGTCTTTCGGCGAGCGCCTTCAGCAGGCGGTTGAGCGTGTGGTGCTCGCTTTTGCTGAGCACGCCGAAATAGGCTGCGTCGTTCGCATCGGCCAGCGCGGCAAGCACGGGCACCTTGAACCGTCCCTCGGCCGTCAAAGCGAGGCGGTGCCGGCGCTTGTCTTCCGGGTTCTCCGTTCGCGCGATCAGGCCTTTGCCCAGAAGCCGATCCGCAAGCTTGCTGACGGCCCCCCGGGTCAGGCCCATCCGCTGCGCCAGGACGGAGGGGGGCATCGGGCCTTGGTCGTAGAGCGCCCGCATGAACGACCATTCCGCAACCGTGACCCCCTCGGCCGCGACCTTCCGCGCGAATTCCTGCGACACCGCGTTCGACACCATCCGCATCCAGAAGCCGGTATGGTCAGTCAGGTCCGAGACAGGGGTCATGCGATCACCATGTGGTTGACAAGGAAACTAGATGGATTTGGTTTCCTAGTCAACTAAACTCGCGCGGGCGCGCTGCCGGGACGCCGGGACGCCGGGGCGGCTGCGGGACTGCGGACAGCCGCAGGCGCCTGAGCAAGTTCATCGACGCCGGGACGGTGGACCGCCGTCACTCTCGGCGGTGGTTGGTGACCGTTGGCACGTTGGAAAAGTCTCTGGCTTGTTTTCACCCGGCTCATGTAAAAGCCCTTTACATGAGCTGGCGCAAGGAAGAGCGCCGCGCCGAGCGCGGCTATCATCACGGTAACCTCAAGGAGGCGCTGCTGCAGGCGGCGCTCGACCTGATCGCGCAGAAGGGGGCTGCCGGCTTCACCTTTGCCGATGCGGCCCGCATGGCCGGCGTCAGCCCGGCCGCGCCGTACCGGCATTTCCGCGACCGCGACGAGTTGCTGTCGAGCATCGCCCAGCGCGGCTTCGAGCAGTTCGAATCCCAGCTCTCTGCGGCGTGGGACGATGGCCGCCCCGATACCGTTACGGCGTTCGAGCGCGTCGGCAAGGCCTATCTCGCTTTCGCCCGCGCGGAGCCAGCGTTCTATTCGGCGATGTTCGAATCCGGTGTGCCGGCCGACTCCACGGCGGGCCTGCTGGCGGCCGGCGAGCGGGCGTTCGGCGTGATCCGCGCCGCGGCCGAGCGGCTGGCGGCGCTGGCGCCGCCTGGCGTGCCGCGGCCACCGGCGATGATGATGGCGCTGCACATCTGGTCGATGGCGCACGGCATCGCCTCGCTGTTCGCCCGTGGCGACGCCGCCCGGCGCAAGCTGCCGATGTCGCCCGAGGAGCTGCTGGAAGCCGAGGTGCTGATCTATCTGCGTGGGCTCGGCTTCCCCACCGATCGCCGGCCTGCCGGGTCCTCCGCCGCCGAGCCGCCGCCGCTGCCGGACGACGACAAGCCGGCCGGGCCCTGGGGCCGCCCGAAATAAGGTTCAAAGACGAGCGAGAAATAATTCGGGCGGCGCGTCAGGCGGTCGCCTTGACAAAATCCCGGGTTGGTCTAGCTATGTAAATGTTATTTACATTCACACGGCATGGCGCCGCGAATGGAGAGGGAGATGGCCTACACCGCAGATGTCAATCGTTGGCGCGGTTCGGAGGAGGAGCAGAGGTACCGGCCCCACATGATGGAGTCGCCCTGGCATCCCGGCTGGATCGCCGTGACCGTGCTCGGCTTCATCATCTGGTGGCCGATCGGACTTGCCCTTCTCTTTTTCACACTCGGGAGCAGAAAGATGGCGTGCTGGAACGGCGGTGATCGCTGGTCGAACAAGATGGAGCGGATGCAGTGGAAGATGGACCGCATGCGCGACAAGATGGAGCGCCGCGGCTTCGGCTTCGGGTTCTCGGCGCCGTCGTCGAGCGGCAACCGCGCCTTCGATGAATACCGCATGGAGACCCTGCGCCGGCTCGAGGAGGAGCAGCAGGAGTTCCGCGACTTCCTGACCCGGTTGCGCCACGCCAAGGACAAGGAAGAGTTCGACGCGTTCATGGCCCAGCACAAGCCGCGTCCGGCGACCCCGCCGAACGACCAGCCCTCGAGCTGATCGCCCCTCACCCTGACGCCGCAGGGCTTTCAGCCCCCGCCCTGACGGCACAAGACGCCCGCCTGCGGTTCCCCGCCGGCGGGCGTTTTGCGTTTCCCGTTACCGTCCGGCTGCGGCGGCTGGCCGCTGCCGACGCCGGCCAAAATGGTCAAGCGGCTGATCACAAAGGCTCTATCTGGCTGGTCCGGCTGGACCTTTGACCTCCGCAATACTCCGCGGTAACCCCGCCTTAACCCCGGACGGGGTTTGGTTAAGGGGCGCTTACGCGCGCCAAGAGCCCTTGTTTTGACACGTTGGCAGAGGAAGCAGGCCGCTTATGGCTTCGGCGGGCCTCTTAAAGCGATCAGTTCAGGGTTTTCTCGCGCAGGCGCTTTCCGCCGCGACGGCATCCGGCATGGAACGGCGGCTGCATGGTCCCGGGCGTCCCGGGATGATTGGTTGAGAGGATACTTGCAGATGTCTGTCGATAGCGGCGGCCTGTCCCTGATCGATCTGTTCGGCAATGCCGGCTGGGTGGTCCGGATCATCATGCTCGGCCTGATCTCCTGCTCGATCTGGGTCTGGGCGATCGCGATCGACAAGATGTTCCTGTTTTCACGCACCCGCCGCTCGATGGACCGGTTCGAGCAGGCCTTCTGGTCCGGGGAATCGATCGAGGAGCTGTACCGGGTGCTGTCGGCGAAGCCGACGCAATCCATGGCGGCGTGCTTCGTGGCGGCGATGCGGGAGTGGAAGCGCTCGTTCGAGGGCCATGCGCGCTCCTTCGCCGGCCTGCAGATGCGCATCGAGAAGGTGATGAACGTCTCGATCGCGCGCGAGGTCGAGCGGCTGGAACGCCGTCTCCTGGTGCTCGCCACGGTCGGCTCCGCCGGCCCGTTCGTCGGCCTGTTCGGTACGGTCTGGGGCATCATGACCAGCTTCCAGGCGATCGCGGCCTCCAAGAACACCTCGCTGGCGGTGGTCGCCCCGGGCATCGCGGAGGCGCTGTTCGCCACCGCCATCGGCCTGATCGCGGCCATCCCGGCGACGATTTTCTACAACAAGTTCTCTTCGGAGGTGAACCGGCAGGCGCAGCGGCTGGAAGGCTTCGCAGATGAATTTTCCGCCATCTTGTCCCGTCAGATCGACGAGCGGGGATGAGGGCAGGTATAGTGGCATCCGGATCGTGAGTACCACAGCATGGGCATGAGCATGGGCAGCGCGTCCGGCGGCAGTGGTCGCCGCGGTCGGCGCAAGGCGGCCGTGATGGCGGAGATCAACGTCACGCCGATGGTCGACGTCATGCTGGTGCTGCTGATCATCTTCATGGTCGCAGCGCCGCTGCTCACCGTCAACATCCAGGTCGACCTGCCCCAGGCGCAAGGCGGCTCGGCCTCGACGGCCGACGCCAAGCCGCCGCTCGAGGTGACCGTGAAGAAGACCGGCGGCGGCTGCGCGTCGAAGGTCGACGTGTATCTCGGCGACTCGCCGATCGCGATCAACGAGCTCGGGCCGAAGATCAAGGCGATGAAGGATGCGGGCGCCGGCGGCGCCGACAACGTCGTCAAGATCCGCGGCGACCGTGACGCCTGCTACTCCGACATGATGAAGGTGCTGGGACTGGCGCGCGACGCCGGCTATCGCGCCAGCATCGTCGTGCTGCCGGATCAGGGCTCATGACGTCGAAAGACCTCATCCGGTTCGTGCGCACGCGCAAGGGGACGGTGCTGTCCGTCGCCCTGCACGTGCTCGTGCTGTGCTGGGGTCTGTTCAGCTTCTCCGCGCGCTCGATGGTGGCGCCGCCGGAGGACCTGGTGCCGGTCGACGTGATCTCGGAGGACAACAGCTCGAAGGCCAAGGCCGGCGCCCTGACCGGCAAGAAGGAAGCCCAGAAGCTGCTGGCCGACAAGATCGGCGAGAAGAAGCCGACCGAGGACATCGTCGGCAAGGTCGATACCAAGCAGGTCACCGAGACCGATGCTGCGCCCGAGCAGCTGCCGAAGCCGGAGAAGCCGGTCGAGAAGAAGCCCGAGCCGCCGAAGCCGGTCGAGAAGCAGCCGGACACGCCGAAGCCCGTCGCCGAGAAGAAGCCGGAGCCGCCGAAGCCCGCGCCGGCCGAGAAGCCGAAGCCGGAAGAGAAGAAGCCGGATCCGTTCAATCCGGACCAGATCGCCAGCATGCTCAACAAGGACAAGGCGAAGCATCCGCCGAAGCCGCAGCAGGCCGCCGCCGCGCCGCCGGAGCCGCCCAAGCACAAGAGCGAGCGCAAGTTCGACGCCGAGAAGATGGCGAGCCTGATCAATCAGAAGGACCCGACGCGCCAGGCCGTGACGGGTTCGGAGCTGAATGCCAACGCCGCGCTCGGCGCTGTTCATGGCACGGCGGAGAGCAATGTCGCGAGCTGGCAGGCCGCCTTCCAGGAGGCGGTCACGCGCTGCTTCACGACGCCTTATAACGGCGTCGATGAAGACAAGATCGAAGTCGATATCGACATCCAACTCCGTCCCGACGGCTCGCTGGCCGCCGTCCCCTCGGTCGCGGGAACGCGAGGGCCGCCGCGGGTGAGCGCGGCGATGGCGGATAGCGCGAAGCGTGCGGTCGAGAACTGCGCGCCCTACGCGTTTCTGCCGAAGAACCGGTACAATGAGTGGAAGTTGATCCCGACGACATTCAATCTCAAAATGATGAATTCGATGCGAGGCCGAACTTGACGACACCTCCAACGCGCAAGACTGGATTCACCACGCGGCGCCAGGTTCTGCTGGCCGGAGGAGCCGCGATGGCGGCGTGGGGCGCGGGACCCGCCTTCGCTCAGCAGCGTCTGCAGATCAATCCCGGCGAGTTCAAGCCGATCCCGATCGCGATTCCGCCCTTCGTTCCCGGCGGTGCGGGCGATGCCGATGTCGGCAACGGCATCGCGCAGGTGATCACGAACAATCTGAAGCGCAGCGGCCTGTTCGCGCCGGTCGACCCGGCTGCGTTTCCCGAGCGCATCAGCAATTTCGAGGCGCCGCCGCAGTTCGCCAGCTGGAAGCCGCTCAACCTCACCGGGCTCGTGACCGGCCGCGCGACGCGGCAGCCGGACGGGCGCCTGAAGGCCGAGTTTCGGCTGTGGGACCCGAACTCAGGCCAGCAGCTCACCGGGCAGCAATATGTGACGGCGCCGGAGTATTGGCGGCGCATCGCCCATATCATCTCCGATCAGATCTACACGCAGATGACCGGCGAGAAGGGCTATTTCGACAGCCGCGTGGTGTTCGTCGACGAGAGCGGGCCGTCGGAGCGGCGCGTCAAGCGGCTGGCGCTGATGGATCAGGACGGCGCCAACGTCCGCTATCTGACCCGCGGCGCCGACCTCGTGCTGACGCCGCGATTCTCGCCGTCGAGCCAGGAAATCACCTACATGGAGTTCGGGCAGGGCGACCCGCGGGTCTATCTGTTCAACATCGAGACCGGCCAGCGCGAGATCGTCGGCAACTTCCCGGGCATGTCGTTCTCGCCGCGGTTCTCGCCGGACGGCCAGCGCATCATCCTCAGCCTGCAGCAGGGCGGCAACTCCAACCTGTTCGTGATGGACCTGCGCTCGCGCACGACGACGCGTCTCACCGACACGCCGGCGATCGACACCTCGCCGTGCTACTCGCCGGACGGCAGCCAGATCTGCTTCGAGAGCGATCGCGGCGGCAAGCCGCAGATCTATGTGATGGCCTCCAGTGGCGGCGCCGCGCAGCGCATCTCGTTCGGCGAGGGCAGCTACTCGACGCCGGTGTGGTCGCCGCGCGGCGACTACATCGCGTTCACCAAGCAGGGTGGCGGCCAGTTCGCGATCGGCATCATGAAGACGGATGGCTCGGGCGAGCGCATCCTCACCGCCGGCTTCCACAACGAAGGGCCGACCTTCTCGCCCAACGGCCGCGTGCTGATGTTCTTCCGTGACCCCGGCGGCACCGCCGGCCCGTCGCTGTATTCGATCGACGTCTCCGGCCGCTTCGAGCAGAAGGTGCCGACGCCGGGCTTCGCCTCGGATCCGGCCTGGTCGCCGCTGCTGTCGTGACGGCGAGCGAGCCTCTGGGCCCGCTCACGTCGTGGTGGACGCGATTTTTCGAGTCGCGCGATGCGTGTTCCCGTAAAATATGGAACCATTCGTTGCAGCAACCGGGTAGTGTTTGCCTAGTTGGCTGAATTTTCGAGCGAATCCGAGCACTTCGCGAGTGCGGAAACGCTCTGCTAACGATGTTCCCTCAGAAAGACTTCACCTGCGAACGGTAATGTTGCGCACCGAACAGGACGCGTGCGCACGAATGCAGCTTGCCACTCAGAACGGAGAAGACGATCGAAAGTTGTCGCCTGCGATCCAGGCGGCTCTCGTCGACTCCCTCTTCCAGGATCCCGGCCCGATGTTCGCCGGCGCACTCTGCGCCGCCGTCGCCGCCGTCATGACCGCGATCAAGAGCGGCGACGTCAATCTGTGGCCGTGTGCCGCGATGCTGATCATCGCAGGAGCGTTCCGCTCGCTCGACATGCGCTACTATCGGAGCCTGTGCGACGCCGGCCGCCTCACGCAGACGGCGGTCGAGCGCTGGGAGGTTCGCTATCAGATCGGCGCCATGATCTATGCGCTGGTGCTCGGCATTTGGTGCGTGGTCGCCCTGGTCGACAACAGCGACCCGGTGGTGCACCTGATCGCGATCACGGTGACGCTCTGCTACATGTCGGCGGGCGCAGGCCGGACCTACGGGCGGCCCTGGATCTTCCACGTCCAGATCCTGCTCGCCTGCGGACCGCTCGCAGTGGCTCTCGCGATCCACGGCAGCCCTTATTACCTGGGCATGGCGGCGTTCTGCGTCCTGTTCTTCGTATCGCTGAAGCACATCTCGACCAACCTGCAACGGATCTTCGTCCAGGCCTTTGTGGCGCGCGAAAGCGAGGCTGCACTGGCCAAGCAGTTCGATACGGCCCTGAACAACATGCCGCACGGCCTGTGCATGTTCCGCTCCGACGGGCGTCTGGCCGTGATGAACCATCGCTTCGGCCAGATGATGAACCTGCCGGATGACATCCTGCAGCGTGGCGGCAAGGCGGCCGACATCATCAACGCCTGCGTGATCGCAGGCTCGATCTCCGCTTCGAGCGGCCGGCTGATCCTGGCCGAGATCGAGCACACCAAGACCCATAATGTCATCACGAGCGATCCCGACGTCGCGCGCGACCGGTCGCTGTCCTGGACCTTCCAGCCGATGGCCGACGGCGGCGCCGTGGTCCTGCTCGAGGACATCACCGAGCGGCGGCATGCCGAGGCGCGCATCTCGCATCTGGCGCGCTACGACGAGCTCACGACCTTGCCGAACCGCGTCAGCTTCCGCGACGAGATCGAACGGCTGCTCAGGATTCCGCAGCGGCACGGCGAACTGTCCGCGCTGCTGTTCGTCGATCTCGACCGCTTCAAGCAGGTCAACGACACGCTCGGCCACCCCTGCGGCGATCAACTGCTCTGCGCGGTCTCCGAGCGGCTGCGCGACATGCTGCGTCCGGAAGATTTCGTTGCGCGCTTCGGCGGCGACGAGTTCGTGGTGTTCCAGCGCAACATCCGCTCCAACGACGACGCCGCGATGCTGGCGCGCCGGATCGTCGACCAGCTCAGCGAGCGCTACAAGATCGACAATCACCTGGTCGAGATCGGCGCCAGCGTCGGCATCGCGATGACCGCGCCGGGGATCAGCGCCGACACCCTGCTGAAGAATGCCGACATGGCGCTGTACCGCGCCAAGGCGGAGGGACGTGGCACCTTCTGCTTCTTCCGCGACGAGCTCGCCCAGACGGTGGAAGCACGCCGCATCCTCGAGCTCGACCTGCGCAAGGCGCTGGCGAACGAGGAGTTCGAGCTGTTCTACCAGCCGCTGGTCAACCTGAAGTCCGGCAAGATCTCCACCTGCGAGGCGCTGCTGCGCTGGAACCACCCGGTGCGCGGCACGGTCTCGCCGGTCGACATCATTCCCGTCGCCGAGGACATGGGCCTGATCGTCGATCTCGGCCGCTGGATCCTGCGCAAGGCCTGCCTGGAATGCATGAAATGGCCGGATGCGGTCAGCGTCGCCGTCAACTTCTCGCCGCAGCAGTTCCATCAGCGCGATGTGCTCAGTGAGGTCCGCTACGCGCTGGAAGTGTCCGGGCTGCCGCCGCATCGGCTCGAGATCGAGATCACCGAATCCTCGCTGTTGCGCAACACCCAGCTCACCCACGATGTGCTGTCGCAGCTGCACATGCTCGGGGTCCGCATTTCGCTCGACGATTTCGGCACCGGCTATTCCAGCCTCAGCTATTTGCACAACTTCCCGTTGGAGAAGGTCAAGATCGATCGCTCTTTCCTCGAAGGCATCGACAGCGATCGGCCGCTGACTCTGTTGCGCGGTGTCGCAAGATTGTCCGCCGATCTCGGCATGTCGGTGGTGGTGGAGGGCATCGAGACCAACGAGCAGCTCGAACTGGTCAGCGCCGACGGCACGGTCACCGAAGCGCAGGGCTATCTGTTCAGCCGGCCCGTCCCCGCAATCCGCATCCGGCAGCTCCTGAATGCATCGCATGGGCGCCGTTCGAGCGACGGGGCGATCGCGGCCGCCGGCGGGACACGTTCGATCGCTTGATCGCTCGACCTCCGCCTTGATGCGGAGGTGCCGCGAAGATCGACCAGTGGAGGCGAGCCCTGTGCGCTGCATCCCGCCGGTCCGAGCATGGCTCGTATGTGAATGGCGATGTGACAACCCCACGTCGCATCATTCGGAAACATTGCACGTGTATGCCAAGCGAATCCGTTTCGATTTGACACGCAAGTGATCCGAAGCAATCCGTCCAGCACTGCATCCAATCCCGTAAGTCACGGTTAAGTCTCCGGGATTCTACGTGCCGTTAACTTTGTACCGCCGAAAGCTTTGCGTCGGCATTAACCCGCTGTTAAGCTCATACTGCTCGTAGGAGTTGTGTGAAAAGGGGTTGCGGATGAAGTCGGCGGCTAGAGTGAGTGCCGTTGCTGAACAGAAGTCGGATGTGCTGGAGAACGTGGATTATCGACTGGCGCTGACTGCTGAGGACAAGGACGAGATCTATCGGCTGCGCTACCGCGCCTATCTGCGTGAAGGCGCCATCCTGCCGTCGCCCAGCGAACGCGTCAGCGACGAATATGATGATCTTCCCAACAGCTTCATCTTCGGCGTCTACGTCAATGGCGAGCTCTACAGCTCGATCCGCATCAGCGTGCTGAACTCGCAATGGCGCCGATCGCTGTCCTCGGACATGTTCGCCGACCTGCTGCATCCCGAGCTCGATCGCGGCAAGGTCATCATCGACCCGACACGGTTCGTCGCCGACCATGAGAAGGCGCGGCTGTTTCCGGCGCTTCCCTATGTGACCGTCCGGCTCGGCTACGTCGCCTGCGCCCATTTCAACGCGGATGTCGGTCTCGCCAACGTGCGCCCGGAACATCGCGCCTTCTACAAGAAAGTGTTCCTGCAGGAACCATGGGGCGAGCCGCGGCTCTACTCCGGCCTCACCAAGCCGGTCGGCCTGGTGGCGGCGCATTATCCGTCGATCCGCGATCGCGTGTTCCAGCGCTTTCCGTTCATGCGATCCAGCGCGTTCGAACGGCGGATGCTGTTCGATCGTCCCGCGCCGGACGCCTTCACTGATTCGTTCAGGATTCAGGCGGTCGCGAAGGCCGGCTGATCATCGGCCGATATCGGGGCCGGTTCGGCCGTCCGGCCGGTTCACACCGTGGCGCTGATGCAAAAATCAGCGAAAAAGCGCCCTGCTGCAGGCGCTGAGCGGCTTGCCTTCACCCTGGCGCCACATTTACAACCCATTAACCATCGCGGTCGCTTTTCGGGTTTCGTTAGCATTTGACGGGGTTCGGCAAGACCCCATCAAGGTTGACGGAACGTTCGCTTAACCATCGCCCTGTAGACCGGATGGCAGTCTAAGAACGTGAGCGTGGAGGCTCCGGGAATGAAATATCAGATGCGTATCCTCCAGGGATTGAAGTTGGCCGCCGTGCTGGCCGTGGCGCTGTCGATGGGCGCCTGCGCCAACAAGAATCTCACCGGGGCCGACGGGGCGATGGCCAGCGCTGCGACTCCAGGCAGCCAGCAGGACTTCGTCGTGAATGTCGGCGATCGCGTCTTCTTCGAGAGCGATCAGACCGATCTCACGCCGCAGGCGATCGCGACCCTGGAGAAGCAGGCTCAGTGGCTGCAGAGCTATCCGCGCTACTCCTTCACGATCGAGGGCCATGCCGACGAGCGCGGCACCCGCGAGTACAACATCGCGCTGGGCGCGCGGCGCGCGCAGTCGGTCCGCAACTTCCTGGCGTCGCGCGGCATCGACCAGGGCCGCATGCGCACCATCTCCTACGGCAAGGAGCGGCCGGTGGCGGTCTGTAACGACATCTCGTGCTGGTCGCAGAACCGCCGTGCGGTGACGGTCCTGAACGCCAGTTCATAAAGCTGAACGAATCCGTTGCTGATGAAGCCGGCGTCGCCCATCGACGCCGGCTTCGTCGTTTCTGGTCGGCGGGTCTCGTCCGGACTTGGTCTTGTCTTCGCTTGAACGTCATTTGTATCTATCGCATTTCTGCTTTACAGCCTCGCTCACAGGCCTGTTTTCAATGTCTCGCCGATCCGGTCGTCAGGGCAGCATGTCATTCATGTTTCTTCCACGGAGCGCCGCCGCGATCCTCGCCGCGCTCGTCATTTTCTCGTGCCAGGCAGTTTCGTCGCGGGCGCTCGCCCAGACCGATGACGATGATCCCGAGATCCGGATTCAGCGGCTCGAAAATCAGCTCCGGCAACTGACCGGTCAGAACGAGGAGCTGCAATATCGCAATCGCCAGCTCGAGGAGCGGCTGCGGCAGTTGCAGAGCGCTGCACCCGGCGGTGCGCCCGCGGCGCAGACCAACGCGGCTGCTCCCGCGCCGGGCAGTCCCGCTTACGGCCAGCCCCCTCAGGCGGCCAACGGCCAGCAGCCCTATGGCCAGCAGCCGTACGGCCAGCCGCAACAGGCCTATCCGCAGCAGCAGCCGGTCTACGCGCAGCCGCCCGCCGTCGGTGCGCCGGTGCAAATCGTCCAGGAGCCCGCGGCCCCCGGTCGGGGCCGCCGCGGCGATGCGTTCGACCCGAGCCAGAATCCGACCGCTCCAGGCGCCCCGCAGGCGCTCGGCGGCGGCCAGTTGCCGATCCAGCCGGGGGGCGGCCAGCCCGCTGGCCGTCCCGTCGGCGATCCCGCGGCTCTCGCCAACACCGCGGGCGGGCGCTATCCCCAGGGCGCGCCGCCGGCCGCCGCGCCGGGGGCGGGCGGACTGGAGACCGCGCCGCCGCGGCAGACGCCGCGCGACGAATACGACCTCGGCATCGGCTACATGCAGCGCCGCGACTACGCGCTGGCCGAGCAGACGATGCGCAACTTCACCCAGAAATATCCGAACGATCCGATGGTCGGCGACGCGCAATACTGGCTCGGCGAGAGCTTCTACCAGCGTCAGCAATATCGCGATGCGGCCGAGGTCTTCCTCGCCGTGACGACGAAATACGAGAAGTCGGGCAAGGCGGCGGATGCGCTGCTCCGGCTCGGCCAGTCGCTGGCCGCGCTGAAGGAGAAGGAGGCGGCCTGCGCCGCGTTCGGCGAAGTGACGCGCAAATATCCGCGCGCCTCGGCGGGCGTGAAGGCGACCGTCGATCGCGAGCAGAAGCGGGTGAAGTGCTGAGCGCCTGCGGGCGAGGGGAGGCCTCTCGCCTATAACCGGCGGGGCGGATAGGCTGCGGCGCCATGTCGAAGGCCCGTTCCGAAGCCGATCTTGCGATCTCCGCCGCCGAAGCCGAGCGCCTGTTCGCGCCGCTTTCGGCCGCGCCCGCACTGGTGCTCGCCGTATCGGGCGGTCCCGATTCGATGGCTCTGATGTGGCTCGCGGCGCGGTGGCGTGCGGGGCTCGCACAGGGACCGCACCTTGTGGCCGTGACGGTCGACCATGCGCTGCGGCGCGACTCCGCCCGTGAAGCCCGCATGGTGAAGGAGATCGCGCGCCGGCTCGCAATTCCGCACCGGACCCTTCGCTGGACCGACGCGAAGCCGGACACCGGGATTCCCGAAGCGGCGCGGCTGGCAAGATACCGCCTGCTGGCGCGCGCGGCGCGGCAGGCGCGTGCCGGACACGTCGTCACCGCCCACACCCGTGACGACCAGGCTGAGACGGTGCTGATGCGGCTGTTGCGCGGCAGCGGCATTGCGGGGCTCGCGGCGATGGCACCGCTCAGCGAGCGTGAAGGGGTGTTGCTGGCGCGGCCCCTGCTGAACGTTGCCAAAGTCCGGCTGGTAGCGACGCTGCGCTCGGCCGGAATCCCGTTCGCAGATGACCCGACCAATCAAGATCCCGCCTTCACCCGGCCGCGGCTGCGCGCCCTGATGCCGGCCCTGGCCGCGGAGGGCGGCGATGCCCGGACGCTGGCGACGCTGGCCGACCGGCTCGGACGGGCCAACGCCGCGATCGAATTGATGGTGGATGGCGCCGAACGCTATCTCGCACTGCGCGCGGCCGGGAGCAGGCGGGTCGGCGGGGGTCACGGCGAGACCTTCGAGGCGCGCGCCTTTGTCGCACTTCCAGCCGAAATCAGGCTGAGGCTGCTGATCCGCGCGATCAATCGCATTGGAACCGAAGGTCCCGTGGAACTCGGCAAGGCAGAGTCGCTGCTGGCGAGGCTGGACCGGACTCTTGCGGGGATCGCAGATGGTGGTACGTCTGCTCCGGGCAGGCTAAAACAGACCCTGGCTGGTGCACTGGTAAGCATGACGAGAGAGACGATCCGCATCACGCCCGCGCCGCCGCGGCGCTCGCGCGGGATTTGAAGCGGTTCACCGCCTTCGCGGACGCTTAACCACCTGCCTTGGCGACGCTTTCCCGCGCCATTTTTTGAGCGGGAATCGGGCTAGGATGCGATAAATAGTCCTTTCTAGTTCCCTTGGCATTGCCGTGAGTGGTACCTAGATTACGAGACGGTCGACCGGGGGATTCCCTCGTGGCTACCCAGGGATGAGTCCGAGGACTAACGGCCGCGATCCGCGCGACCACGAAGGAAAATCGATGAACGCCAATCTGCGCAATTTCGCCCTTTGGGTCATTATTGTCCTGTTGCTGTTGGCGCTGTTCACACTCTTCCAGAACCCGGGGCAACGCGCGTCGTCGACCGACATCAACTTCTCGCAGTTGTTGACCGAGGTCGATCAGGGCAATGTGCGCGACGTCGTGATCCAGGGGCCGGAGATTCACGGCACCTTCAAGAACGGCTCGTCGTTCCAGACCTACGCGCCGAGCGATCCGAACCTCGTGAAGCGGCTGTACGACGCCAAGGTCAACATCCAGGCCAAGCCGCCCGGCGACAACGTGCCGTGGTTCGTGTCGCTGCTGGTCTCCTGGCTGCCCTTCATCGCGCTGATCGGCGTCTGGATCTTCCTCTCCAGGCAGATGCAGGGCGGCGCCGGCAAGGCGATGGGCTTCGGCAAGTCGCGCGCCAAGATGCTGACCGAGGCGCATGGCCGGGTGACGTTCGAGGACGTCGCCGGCGTCGACGAGGCCAAGCAGGACCTGCAGGAGATCGTCGAATTCCTGCGCGATCCCGGCAAATTCCAGCGGCTCGGCGGCCGCATCCCGCGCGGCGTGCTGCTGGTCGGCCCTCCGGGCACCGGCAAGACGCTGATCGCGCGCGCCGTGGCCGGCGAAGCCAACGTGCCGTTCTTCACCATTTCGGGTTCTGACTTCGTCGAGATGTTCGTCGGCGTCGGCGCCAGCCGCGTCCGCGACATGTTCGAGCAGGCGAAGAAGAACGCGCCCTGCATCATCTTCATCGACGAGATCGACGCCGTCGGCCGCCATCGTGGCGCCGGTCTCGGCGGCGGCAATGACGAGCGCGAGCAGACCCTCAACCAGCTGCTGGTCGAGATGGACGGCTTCGAGGCCAATGAGGGCGTGATCCTGATCGCCGCCACCAACCGTCCCGACGTGCTCGATCCGGCGCTGATGCGTCCCGGCCGCTTCGACCGCCAGGTCGTGGTCTCGAACCCCGACATCATCGGCCGCGAGCAGATCCTGAAGGTTCATGTCCGCAAGGTGCCGCTGGCGCCGGACGTCAACCTCAAGACCATCGCCCGCGGCACGCCCGGCTTCTCCGGCGCCGACCTGATGAACCTCGTCAACGAGGCCGCCCTGACCGCCGCCCGCCGCAACAAGCGGATGGTCACGCAGTCCGAGTTCGAGGAAGCCAAGGACAAGGTGCTGATGGGCGCCGAGCGCCGCTCGATGGTCATGACCGAGGAAGAGAAGATGCTGACCGCCTATCACGAGGCGGGCCATGCGATCGTTGGCCTCAACGTCCCGAGCCACGACCCGATCCACAAGGCGACCATCATTCCGCGCGGCCGCGCGCTCGGCATGGTGCAGTCGCTGCCCGAGGCCGACCGCCACTCGCACACCCGCGAATGGTGCGTCTCCAAGCTCGCGATGATGTTCGGCGGCCGCGAGGCCGAGGTGCAGAAGTTCGGTCCGGAGAAGGTGACCAACGGCGCCACCGGCGACATCCAGCAGGCCACCAACCTCGCGCGAGCGATGGTGATGGAATGGGGCATGTCCGACAAGCTCGGCCGCGTCCGCTACCAGAGCAATGAGCAGGAGGTGTTCCTGGGCCATTCTGTGGCGCGCTCGACCAACATCTCCGACGATACCGCCCGCCTGATCGACTCGGAAATTCGCGGCCTGATCGAGGCCGGCGAGCAGGAGGCGCGCCGCATCATCACCGAGAAGCGCGACGATTGGGAAGCGATCGCCCAGGCCCTGCTGGAATACGAGACGCTGACCGGCGAGGAGATTCTCGACCTGCTCAAGGGCAAGAAGCCGAACCGCGAATCGGCGATCGAGCCGTCGACGCCGCGCGCGTCGGCCGTGCCGCCGGCCGGCAAACCGCGGCCGCGACCCGATCCCGGCCTGGAGCCGCAGCCCCAGGCGTGAGCCAAGAGACGCGACAGGCTTCCGGCGGTCAGCCCGTCTGATCCGGAAGATCGATAGACACGAAAGGCCCGGCTTGCAGCCGGGCCTTTTGTTTGTTTGGAGATCTGTGCCGGCGGGGATCCGAACCGCGGTGATGAGCGGGGGAACTCTTGCCAAGTTGCCGCGGACCGCATCCAGCGGCGTCGCTCGCCTTACGGCTTGTCGAACCAGGCCTTCCACTGCGGGACGGCGGTGGCGAACGTGCCGCGATGGCTGGTCGGTCCCGTCGACACCGCCTCGACCTTGCTGTTGCCGGCCCCGATCGCCTGCTGGTAGGTCATCGCCAGCCGACCCAGACCGGTCGAGATCGCCTCGTCGGTCTCGCCGTAATAGTTGCGCACCGGCGTCTTGATGATCCAGCGATAGGCCTGCGTCTGCGCGACCAGGCGGCCGTAGGCCGACGCCGCGAAATACTCCGCATCGAAATAGTCGGGCTTGAGCAGCTTGTGCAGATCGGTCGGGACGTCGGCGACGTTGAAGGGCTCGCGCTCATAGGCCTTGCGCGCGACGTCGTAGTAGCTGTCGCTGATCACCGAGCGCGCCAGCCCCGGCACCGCATAGTAGTTCTCGAACGCGAACGCCGACAGGATGAACAGCGAATTGACCCAGGCGGCGTCGTTCTTGCGCGGGAAGCTGAGGAAGCCGTTGAGCGCCACGGACACGTCGACAGGAGCGCTCGCGGTCGCCGCCGCCGTCACCGGCACGCCGGCGCCTTCGAGCTTCTCGAGAAAGGCCATGGTCACGAAGCCGCCTTGCGACCAGCCGGCGATATCGAGCCTGGCGCTCGTCAGCTTCATCTGTTCGAGCACGGCGCGGCTCGCCCGCAGCATGTCGTAAGTGGCCTGCTGATGGCTGGCCTTCACCATGTAGCCTTCCGGCTCGGTCGAGATGCCCATTCCGAAATAGTCGGCGCCGATCAGCAGATAACCTTGTCCTGCGAACTGCGCGATCATCAGCTGGGTCTCGGGCGACTGCTCCGGAAACGACGGCACCTCCTGCTTCCCGTACACCGTCCCGTGCTGATAGGACACCATCGGCAGGCTGGTCTCGCCGGTCTCGGGCACCGCGAGCAGGCCGCTCGCCGTGATCGGCTTGTTGCCGCGCTCGGGGATGACGGACGCATAGGTGACGCGATAGAGCCTGACGGCGTTGCGGGCCGGGGTGTAGGTCACCGAAACGTCCGCGAATTTCGGCGTGTCGACGGCAAGGATGGTGTTCAGCCGGGCGACGTCCCAGCGGGCCAGATATTCATAGCTGACGTCGGAGGAGACGCGGACGGGAGCCTTGTCCTGGGCACGGCTTGCAGCCGGCCAGATGGCGCAGACCAGCACCGCGATGAGAGCGCGATAGACGAACATGGGATCTCCCCGGCCTGCCGCCGTCGGTTGCATTCGGACCCCTGCGATACAGATCGCGAGTAAACAATCGGTGCGGCGCCGGCAGCCGCGCTCCGTCGCCCGCGCTTAAGCCTTCTTCAAGCGTCCCCGCCTATGTCTCGATGAGGAGGCGCCCATGCAGGCGCGGGGGCGAGGTCCAGATGGCTGACAATCCTGATGCCGCCGCGATCCCATCGCAGCGTCGTGACGTTCCGCTTGGCCTGTTCGCAGTCTGCTTTGCGCTCGCCTGCATCAACGCCTCGTTCTTCCCGGCCGGACTGTGGTCGGGCACCTGGATCTGGGACCAGGCGGGTCTCGGGATTCCCACCGACTTCGTCAATGTCTGGGCGGCCGGCAAGCTCGCGCTGCAGGGACATCCGGCGCTGGCCTGGGACTGGGACGTGCAGCGCCAGGTCGAGCTCGATCTGCTGCGGCAGGATTTCCCGGGCTACTTTGCCTGGCACTATCCGCCGCCGTTCCTGTTCGTCGCGGCGTTCCTGGCGCAGTTTCCTTACACGCTCGCCTTCGTCGGCTGGGTCTATGCCAGCTTCGTTCCCTATGCGCTCGCGATGCGCGCGATCGTCGGCCGCGGCTTCGGCCTGCTGCTGGCAGCCGGCTTTCCGGCCCTGTTCTCCAACGCGCTGGTCGGGCAGAACGGATGCCTCACCGCCGCGCTGGTCGGCGGCACGCTCTATCTGCTGCCGGTGCGGCCGGTGCTGGCGGGGATCTGTCTCGGGCTGCTGACCTACAAGCCGCAATACGGTCTGCTCTTCCCGATCGTACTGATCGCCACCCAGCGCTGGACCGCGTTCATGTCGGCGAGCGTCACCGCCGTCGTGCTGGCACTGCTGTCATGGCTCGCCTTCGGGCTGGAGAGCTGGCAGGCCTTCTTCCATTGGCTGCCGATGTTCTCGCAGGCGTTCCTGACCGAGGGCAAGGCGACCTGGTGGAAGCTGCAGAGCCTGTTTTCGCTGGTGCGCTATTTCGGCGGCTCGGAAGCGCTCGCCTGGACCGTCCAATGGGTGCTGACCGCAACCGTCGCAGTCGTGCTGGTGACGCTGTGGCGCAGCCCGGTACGCTACGCGCTGAAGGCGGCGGCGCTTGCCGTCGGGCTGCTGCTGACGACGCCGTATCTGTTCATGTACGACATGATGGTTCAGGCCGTCGCCGTGGCCTGGCTGGTGCGGATCGGCCTCGCCGAGGGCTTTCGCCGCTACGAGCTGCCCGCGCTCGGCGGCATCGCGGCGCTTCAGATCACGTTCATGCTGTCCGGGATTCCGCTCGGGCTCGCCGCCAACCTGATCATGGCCGGCCTGGTGCTGGCGCGCGCCGGCTCGTGGTGGCGTCGGCAGCCGGCGCCCGCCGACATGGCGCTCGCGAGCGCCTGACTCGCTGATCGGGGCCGGGTAGGGTCATGATTTCCCTTGTCTTCCTTCGTGAACAGGTGTTCAGTTCTTACTACCTTTTGTGAGGTCGATCCTCCAAAAACACTGAACCAGCGTTCGCCGGGTGCCCTGGACGAGCGCGTCCGGGACGAGAAACGCCATGGTCTATCGGCGAACCCATCAGGTCGTGAAGCGGCTGGCGGCCCGCCGCAGCGCGATTTTGGCTGCCGCCCGTGAGACCGCCGCCGAAGGCGGCATGTCGGCCGTCCAGATCGCTCCGGTGGCGGTCCGGGCCAATGTCGCAGCCGGCACCGTCTATCGCTACTTTCCCTCGAAGGCCGATCTGATCTCGGAGCTGATCGCGGAAGTCTCGCGTGACGAGCTCGCCGCCGTCCGGCGCGCCGCCGACGCCGCGCCCGGTCCATCCTCGGCCCTGGCTGCCGCGGTATCCACGGTCGCAGTGCACGTCCTGTCGCAGCGCAAGCTCGCCTGGGGCATCCTGGCCGAGCCCGTCGACGTCGACGTGACGGCGTCACGGATCGCGAGCCGCCGCGAGATCGTCGGCGAGATCGCCTCGCGGATCGACGCGGCCGTCCGTGCCGGCCACCTTCCGGCGCAGGACACCCAGTTGGCCGCGACCGCGCTGCTCGGCGCGCTGCACGAGGCGCTGGTGGGGCCGCTGGCGACGGAGAATCCCGACGACCCTGCCAAACTCCGCGACACCGTTCAGGCGGTCACCCTGCTGGCGCTGCGCGCGGTCGGCGTCATGGACGCGCGTGCGCGCGGTCTCGTCGTGCAGGCCGTGCTGCCGGTCAGGAGCCTGGTCGGCGCGTAGTCCGCGCTTAAGCAAGGATTCACCCGGCGCGGCGATGGTGAGGCTGGCGTGCCGCGAGAGCACCGCCTTGCCCCACTCCAGGTGCCTCCTCGGACGATGTCGATTGCACGCAACCCTCTGGCGACGCGCCTCGTCATCGCCGGATCGGCCGCCGCCGGCGCCGTCTATGCGTATCTGGCCGGCGAGGACATCAACTGGGACTGGCAGAACTATCACGACTATGCCGGCTTCGCGCTGCTGCATGGCCGCTTCGATGTCGATGTGGCGCCCGGCGGCTTTCAGAGCTTCCTCAATCCGCTGATCTATGTGTTGCCCTATGCCGTCCGCCACGGGCTCGATGCGCCGTGGTGGGGCGTCGCGCTGGGCGCGCTGCACGGCCTCAATCTCGCGCTGGTCTACTGGGTCGCGCGCGTGTTGCTCGGGCGCCTGGCGGACGCGTTCACGCTCAGCGCGGCGATCCTCATCGCGGCCCTCAGTCCGATGGCGCTGTCCGAGGTCGGTACCAGCTTCGCCGACATTCTCACGACCCTTCCGATCCTTGCCGGCATCGCGCTGATCTTCGGGGAGCACGATGAGCGCGGCCGCCGTTTCGTCGCCGCTGGCCTGCTGATCGGCGCGGCCACGGGATTGAAGCTCACCAATGCGACGTTTCTGGTCGGAGCCGGCGTGTCACTGCTGTTGGTGGCGCGGCCGTGGCGCGCGATCGCCGCGTTCGGAGCGGGCAGTGCGGCCGGCGTGATCGTGACTGCGGGGCCGTGGGCGCTGAAGATGACGTGCGACTACGGCAGCCCGCTGTTTCCGTTCTACAACACGATCTTCCGGTCGCCCGAAGCGCCGTTCGCCTCGATCGTCGATACGCGCTTCATGCCGCAGGGCCTGCTCGATGCGCTCGCCTATCCGTTCTACTGGGTGATCGGCAAGCATCCCTCGTCGGAATGGCCGTTTCGCGATCCGCGCTTCGCCGTCGTCATCGTGCTGCTCGTCGCGCTGATCGTCACCGGCCTGTGGCAGCGGCGCGAGGTGCTGCCGCTGCGCGAGCGGCGGCTCCTGATCTTCTTCTGGCTCAGCTACGTCCTGTGGATGCTGGCCTTCTCGATCCAGCGCTATCTGATGCCGCTCGAGCTGTTGTCGGCGCCGCTGATCGTCCTGCTGCTCATCCGCCTGATTGAGTCCTGGCAGGCGGGCTCTGGCTTGGACGTGTCACCGCCGCGGCGGATGACGCAGGCCGTCGCGGTGATGGCCGCGCTCGGCATCGCGCTGGCATCGCAGCCGACCGACTGGATGCGGCGGCCGTGGTCGGATCCCTACCGGCCGCAGCTCGCGGCCAGCCTGCAACGTCCGGCGACGTTCCTGCTGCTGCAGAAGCCGCTCGGCTACGTCACGTCGTTCCTGCCCCAGGGCTCGCGCGTCTATCAGTTGTCGGAGCTCGTCGTGCCGATCGTGCCCGGCGGCGTGCTCGATCGCCGCGTTCGCAACGGCCTGGCCGATCCGTTGCCGGGCGGCGTCTGGGCGCTGTATTTCTCCAACAGCCCGGAGGACAACCCGCCGCGGCTCGCGGCGCTCGCGGACTACAACCTTGAGATCGATTCATCGCGCGGCTGTGAGCGCATTCCCGGCGCCGCCGGCATTGCGATCGAGGCGTGTCCGGTGATTGCGCGGGTCAAGGCGCCGTCAACGGCCGGACTGGGATCGATCGAAACGACCCAATAGGCTCGTCTCAGATATGGGCGTCGCTCGACGGCCCGACATAGGCGATCCGCACCATGTTCGTGGTGCCGGGTGTGCCGAGCGGCACGCCGGCGACGATGATGACGCGCTGCCCGGCGCGGACGAAGCCGTCGCGGAAGGCGATCGAGCCGGCGCGCTCGACCATGTCGTCCTGGTCGCGCGCGTCCTCGGCCACCACGCAGTGCACGCCCCACACGACCGACAAGCGGCGCCCGGTCGCCAGGTTGGGCGTGATCGCGACCACCGGCGGCTTCGGCCGCTCGCGCGCGACGCGGATGGCGGTGGAACCTGACGAGGTCCAGCAGATGATGGTGGGCAGATCGAGATTCTCCGCAATCTGCCGCGCGGCTTCGGCGATGGCGTCGCCCGCGGTCGATTCGGGCTCGGGGCGCTGGGCCGCGATCACGGAGCGGTAGACCACGTCGCGCTCGACCTCCTCGCCGATGCGGTTCATGGTCGAGACCGCCTCGACCGGATATTTGCCGGCGGCCGACTCGGCCGACAACATGATGGCGTCGGCGCCTTCATAGACCGCGGTGGCGACGTCGGAGACCTCGGCGCGGGTCGGCACCGGCGACTGGATCATCGATTCCAGCATCTGCGTCGCCACCACCACCGGCTTGCCGGCGCGGCGCGCCAGCCGCGTCATCTGCTTCTGCAGTCCGGGCACACGCTCCAGCGGCAGCTCGACGCCGAGATCGCCGCGCGCCACCATCAAGGCATCGGAGACGTCGACAATGTCGTTGAGCCGGTCGATCGCCTGCGGCTTCTCGATCTTGGACATCACGGCGGCGCGGCCGCGGATGATCTTCTTGGCTTCCAGCACGTCGTCGGCGCGCTGCACGAAGGACAGCGCGATCCAGTCGATGCCGATGTTCAAGGCGGCGTCGAGGTCGGCGCGGTCCTTCGGCGTCATCGCCGACACCGGCAGGTCGGTGTCCGGCAGGCTCACGCCCTTGCGGTCGGACATCCTGCCGCCGATCACGACCCGGGTGACGGCGCGGGTCGGCGAGGTCTCCTCGGCGATCAGCCGCACCTTGCCGTCATCCAGCAGCAGCGCATGTCCGGGCTGCAGGGCGGCCAGGATTTCCGGATGCGGCAGGTGGACCCGCGTCGCATCGCCCGGCGTCTTGTCTGAATCGAGCACGAAGCTCTGGCCGTTGTTGAGCTGAACCGGGCCCTCGGCGAAGGTGCCGAGCCTGAGCTTCGGGCCCTGGAGATCGACCAGAATGCCGATCGGGCGGCCGTAGCTCGCCTCGACGCTGCGGATCGTGGCCACCAGCTCCCGCAGCTTGTCGTGCGGGGTGTGGCTCATGTTGATCCGGAAAATGTCCGCCCCGGCCTCGAACAGCTTGCGAATCATCGCGCTGTCCGAGGAGGCGGGACCGAGCGTGGCGAGGATCTTGATGCGTCGCAGCCGCCTCATGGCTTGGGTGCTTGCCCTGGCGGCAGGGCCGGCGCGGCCGCCGGCGGCGTGCCCTGCGGCCCATTCGGCAGACCGGGGACGTTGCCTCCGGGTCCAAGCGTGCCGGGAATTCCAGGCACGCGCTGCTGCGCCGGCTGCTCGTTGGCCTCGGTGAGCTGTACCGTCCAGGCGCGCTGGTCGCCGGTGTCGACTTCGAAGAAGCCGGTGCGGTCGAAGCCGCGGGCCAGGCAATTGTCGGTGCCCTTGATCGTGAATTCCTTGTCACGCGAGCACATGAAGGCCTGTCCCGACCATTCGCCGCCGCGGTCATAGTCCAGCGCATAGATGTAATAATAGCGCGCCACCAGCGTGCCCTTGAGCAGCGTCTCGCAGCTGCGTGACGACACGTTCCACCAGCCTTCGGTGGTCCAGCCTTCGGAGTCCTTGTAGCCGAGGGCGATCCCGACCCGGCTTGAGGTGTTGTTGCAGAGCCGAAAATCGGCGGCCGCAGGGGAGGACCACAGACAGAGCGCGGCCAGCCCAAGCAGCGAAAGCAGTCCGTAACCGGGGCGGAAGGGATTGCGATGCAGGAGAGAGGAGATTTTCGGGATCATTGCGCGACGCTATATCAACCGTTGAACGATGTCGCTGGGCTTGGCTGCGGCTGTCAACGCCATGACGATCTCGTGCGAAGCCGCTGCGATCGAGCGCCTCGCTCCTCCTGACGGTGCTGCGATATGGCCAAATCCGCGACGAAGCCTCATTATATAGCAGACATCCGTCACGGCGCGGAACAGGGAACAAAGAGATGACGATGGACAGCACCACCCGGACCGAGCTCGAAGCCGCCGCCTTTCGCCGGCTTGTCGAGCATCTGCGGACGAGAACCGACGTTCAGAACATCGATCTGATGAATCTGGCAGGCTTCTGCCGCAACTGTCTCTCCAACTGGCTGAAGGACGCCGCCGACGCCCAGGGAGCGCCAATGACCAGGGACGAGAGCCGCGAGGCGGTCTATGGCATGCCCTACGAGGAATGGAAGGCGAAACACCAGCGTGAGGCCAGCGCCGAGCAGCGCGAAGCCTTCAAGAAGTCGCATCCGGGCCACTGATCAGGCGCGGAGGAGCCGCGCTGTCCGGCGCGGCAATGTGCGAATCGGGTGCTGCGCGGGATGGCGACGAAACACAAGTGGCGCGAGCGGCTTGCGCAGGCTTGACGCTGCGCAGGCCAACAAGGTGTGGGCGCTCTGTGGATGAGGTCGATGTCGCCTTGACGCAGGGCACGCCAGATTTGAGGGTCGCGGCGAACACGTAGCGCCCTTTGGCGCCTTCCTTGGACACAGAGTTCCACTCAGGAGTATCAGATGGCCACCTCCGCCGCCGCGAAGGACGACGACTCGCCCGCGACCCGCTTTGCCGTAGACCAGCTCAAGTCGATCATCGAGCGGATCGAGCGTCTCGAGGAGGAGAAGAAGGCGATCTCCGAAGACATCAAGGACGTCTACGCCGAGAGCAAGGGCAATGGCTTCGACGTCAAGGCGCTGCGCACGATCATCCGGCTCCGCAAGCAGGACCCGAACGAGCGCCAGGAAGAGGAAAGCATCCTCGAGACCTATATGCAGGCGCTCGGAATGATCTGAGCAGCAGGCCTCGCTCACCTGCAGGAGATCTCCGCTGCCCCTGACGGGGCATTCGCTTTCTCCCGATCCGGCTCGGCGCGCCGGCGGCATGCGCATGTTGCGGCGATCGACGCCGCACTCCAAACCCGTCGATGCTGAGGAGAACGACTAGCAGGCCGCCGCGGCGTCAGCGCAAGGCTGCCGCGCGCATGGCGAAGGATTTGGTTTCGAGCTTGATGATCGCCGGCCCCGTGAACTGGTCGTAGCTCAGTCCCGGCGTCGGCTCGGCGGCGAAGCTCATCGCCAGCGCGACCTGCGGCTTGACGAAATAGCTGCGCATCACGGTGAGGTCCACGTCGCCCATTTTCGTCACGGACATCGAGGATGAAGCGCTCGGCGTCAGCATGATGGCCCGCATCCAGGTCGAATCGGGACCCTTGGCCGCCGAGATCCGCGTCGCCATCGTGATGGCGCCGTCCTGACCTTGCCCGTTCTTCGCGGCCTCCGGCACCGGCGCGACGCTGCGGGTCGCCGGGCGGGCATTTCGCACCGGGATGACGGTCGTGGAGGCGGCATTGGCGCGATCGAGCGG
Organism: Bradyrhizobium sp. SZCCHNR1015; assembly: GCF_032489875.1. Lineage (NCBI taxonomy): Bacteria > Pseudomonadati > Pseudomonadota > Alphaproteobacteria > Hyphomicrobiales > Nitrobacteraceae > Bradyrhizobium > Bradyrhizobium sp. SZCCHNR1015. The sequence goes on along the minus strand of NZ_JAUEYW010000003.1, from coordinate 30,145 downwards.
AGAGGAGGCCGGGGGCGCGAAGGCCATGGCCTGCATCAGGCTCGCGGTCTGCTGCTGATCGATCGACGACAGCGCACGGCGCGCCGTGATCGCGGCAACCTGCTCGGGGGTGGCCTGCTTCGGCGTGCCGGGATTGTCACCCCAGAAGCCGCGCGAATTGATGATGTCGGCGACGCTCTGCGGCGCGCCGTCCCTGGATCTGCTGCCGACGGCGCCCGTCGTTTCGGACTTCGTCTCCGGCTTGGTCGCCACGGGCTGAGCTGCAGATTGCGCATCCGCGGAGGCCAACTGCAGGGCGTTGACGATCTTGCCACGCGCGGTGGCGGCTTTGCTGTCCACCGATCGCTCGGCGGTCCGGCTGTCCTTGTCGGAGTTCTTGTCAGCCGGCTTGGCGGCGAGTGCCGCGGTTTGAACCGGCTTGGCGTCGGCCTTACTCTCGCTCTCGCCCGACTCCTCGTCATCCTCGCTCGGACGACCGCGGAACAGCCGCGCAAACAGGTTGGGGCTGGACGACGCGTCATCGCCATTGCCGCGTTTCTCGATCTCGGCCTTAGCCAGCTCATAGCCCTTGAGCGGAACGCCGTTGCTCGGCACGTGAACGGTCTTGCCGTCGGGGAACACGCGGGCGAGCTGCTCGGCGGTCATGCGCGGCCAGTGGCGGATGTTGCCGGTGTCGAGATGGACGAAGGGCGAGCCGGAGGTCGGGTAGAAGCCGACGCCGCCGCGCTGCAGGCGCAGGCCGGCAAAGCGGATCTGCTCCAGCGGCACGCCAGGGATGTAGAAGTCCATCGCATGGCCGAGCATGTGCTGGCTGTGGCGGGCCACCCCGGAATGCGCCGAGCGCCGGCGCAGCATCGAGTTGGTGGCGGGCGACCGGTACGACGAGATGATCTGGATCGGCTGCTTGGCGTCGACGTCGCGATAGACTTCCCAGAGGATGTCGAACAGGCGGCGGTCCATGACCGTCTCGTCCTGGGTACGCCAGTCGCGCAGGAAATGGTTGAGCTTCTTCAGCGCGTCTTCGTCGTAGCGGCCTTCGCGCTTGAAGGTGACCGTGAGATCTTCGCCGGAATGGGTATGGTGGAAGGAGAGCGTCTTGGTCTCGTTCAGTGCAGCGGCGTCATGCACCGAGCCGGCGCCCAGCACCAGGAGCAGTGCCGCCAGTCCGTATTGGCATCCAGCCTTCCAGCCCGCTCTCGTGAGCGAAACAGATTGGCGCGCGAAAACAGACAGCAAGATGCAGCCCACCCCGTCGACGAGCGTTTACTCGAATACCCTCTTGCGGCCCGTCCGGCGGAAGAGAGAGGAAACGCTTACCTAAGGCGGGATGGTTAAGGGATACTCACCGACCCGCCCCCCAATTACCCTTAACATATACTCTTGAGTGTGGCGAAAAAGAGCCATCGAATCTTGGTTGATCATTGTGGTTAACCTAAAGCAAAGGCCCCGCCGATCGGCGAGGCCTTTGATCTCAAAATGGAATTTGACCGTGATCGGCGGCCTGATCAGCGGGTGAAGACCCGCCGGGCAGGGCGGCCGACCGGCGCCGGCGGCGTCGGCGCGCCGCCGCCGCCAAACAGCCGCTCGAAGAAGTTCGGGCCGGAGGAGAAGCTGTTGTCGCTGAGGCTGACCGAGTTCGGCAGCGGCCCCTTCGGACGCGCGTAGCTCGGCTGGGCATGGGCGACGACGTTCTCGAGATCCTTGCCGCGGCTGTTCTTCAGGATCGCGATCATGGTGGCGTCGCGGCCATAGATGTCCTTGCGGAATTGCAGCTTGCCGGCATCGTCGACGAAGGCGGTCTGGTAGGTGATGTTGACCGGGATCGGCGTCGGAAATTTCAGGTCGATCTCGCTCCGGCCGTACATGCTGCGGATGCGCTCGGGCGTGTAGCGCTCGCCGGGCATGGTGATGTTGAGCAGGACCGACGCGTACTGATCCGGATACTGTACGCGCATGCAGCCATGGCTGAAGGCGCGCTCGTCACGGGCGAACAGGTTCTTGTCCGGCGTGTCGTGCTGATAGACCAGGAACTTGTTCGGGAAGTTGAAGCGGATGCGGCCGAGAGCGTTGGCCTCGCCCGGCGGCTGCGAGATGTGGATCGAGCCGTCGCGCGCGCGCTCCAGCCGGAGCCCCATGCGGTCGAGCACCGTCGGATCCTGCTGCAGGGCCGGCAGATACTCGTTGTAGATGATCGACGGCGGCACGTTCCAGGTCGGATTAACCGTGATGAACTTCATCGTCTCGCTGAGCAGCGGCGTCGCATGCTGCCCGGGCTTGCCGGTCACCACGCGGGTGCTCCACACCTGCGCGCCGTGCTGCATCACCTTCAGCGTGTAGTCGGGGATGTTGAGGATCACATAGGCGTCGCCGATGCCGGGGGCGCCGAGGTCGCGCGGCAGCCAGCGCCAGCGCTCCATGTTGACGAGGACCGTATCGATCTGCTTATCGCGCTTGGGCGTGTTCAGCGCCTTCACGGTGCGGTCGTCGAGCACTCCGGTCGGCTTGAGGTCGACGCTCTCCTGAAACTTGCGGACGGCGGCGGCGACCTTGGCGTCGTAGCGGATGTCGTCGGCATTCTCGGTGAGACCGAGCTTGGCGCGCAGCTTCGGCACGCGCGGGTCAGACATCTGCGCCTCCGCCTCCGGCGCATTCTTGCCGCGGGCAGGCGTGTATTTCAGCGGCTGGCCTTCGTCGATGATCACGGGCGCGCCGTCGGTGACGCCGCGCAGCTCGGCGAGCTTGGCCTTCAAGAGCTTGTAGAGCTTGTGCGGAGGGTTGTAGCTCTCCAGCGCCGCCGAGGCGTCCTTGGCGCCGGTGACGTTGGCAAGCACCTCGTTGGGGTCGACCGGATGGTCGGGATACTGGATGTCCGCCGAGACCTGCGACCAGTGCATGCGGCCGCTCTGCGCCTGGCGCGCGTAGTCCATCATGCTCTCGGTGAGTCTGAGATCGGCCTCCGCCAGTGCGTCCGGTGCGGAGGCTGCGGCTGCGAAGTCCGGCACCGGATAGTCGCCGGGATTGAGGCCATCGGCTGCTGCATCCTTGAGACGGGCGATGACGCCCTTTGCCGAGGCGGTCAGGTTGCCGCCCTGGGTCCAGACGGGCGCATAGTCGCGGCCGGTGTAGAACTTCTCGACGGCGGCGCGCTCGGCCTTGCGGTCGAAATACTTCGTCGCCTTGGTCGCCATCAGGTCGCGCAGACGGTCGGCAACGGGCTGGTCGGCGGCGGGAACGGTGCTGGCGGCCTTGACCGGCTCTGGGGCTGTCGCGGTGGCAGGAGCCGCTGCGGGCGGCGTGGCGACGGTCTTGGTGGGATCGGTCGCAGGCGCCGCCGCAGAGTCGACCGGCTTGACCGTGGTCTCGGGCGCCTTGACCTGCTCGGGCGACACGGTTGCGGTGGTGTCGGATTTGGTGGTGTCGAGTTTGAAGTCACTGGCGGTCGGCGGCGGCACGTTGGCCGGCTCGGGGAACGGGATCGCCGCATCGATGGCCAGCTCGGCCGCGCTGTTGCGGGGGGGATCGCTCTGGGCGAAAGCAGAGGTCGAGGACACCGCGAGGAAGGTCGCCGCGACAGCCATGAGCACGCGGTCATATCCGCCACGGGTGGTCACACAATCTCGCATCGTCAATCCCTCGGATGATCTGTCCCGGCTGGAACAGGTGTAACAAGGTCGATCCGCCAGCTTCGGCGTAGGTACCGCCGGTGAGGATGGCTCACGTCTGCACGCAATGATTCACGCCCAAACGATACTCAAGCCCCACTTCTGCGGCCAGCGCCACACGGGACAACTCACGACAAACTGACTCTTGGGAAACCCCGGCCAAACCGATCGTGCGTTTGTGCCACGCGTTATTTCCTTTGTCTGTCACCGCAAGGCAACGGTTCAGATGTTCCATTGTTGCCAAGACTTGCGGCCTTTTTCGGACGACAGCCGAGCGCGACCATGGTGAGCATCCGCGCGGCTCAGCCGAGCGGCGGGCTTTCCGTTGCGGGCGTCTCGCCATTGGCTTCGTCGAGCTTGCGGTAGAGCGTCGAGCGTCCGATTTTGAGGCGGCGCGCCACCTCCGACATCTGGCCGCGGTAATGGGCGATGGCGAAGCGGATGATCTCATGCTCCATCTCCTCGAGCGGCCGCACCTCGCCGCTCGCGGTGAGCAGCGGCAGGAACCCATGCGAGGGCAGAGGGGCAATGGGTACTTCACTACCCGGCACCATCGCAGGCAGGGGAGGAACAGGCCGCTCCACGGTGAGGGCCGGCGCAGGCTCCACCGGCGGCGCGTGGGTGGGAATCAGCGGAAAATCGGCGACGCCGAGCTGGTCGCTCTCGCCCATGACGACGGCGCGGTAGACCGCGTTTTCCAACTGGCGGATGTTACCGGGCCAGTCGAGCTTGGTCAGATAGGCGACGGCCTCGCCGGTGATGCCCGAAATGGCGCGGTTCTCCTCGGCCGCAAACCGCGCGAGGAAATGCCGCAACAGATGCGGGATGTCCTCGCGGCGGGTGCGCAGCGGCGGAATGGTCAGCGGCAGCACATGCAGCCGGTAGAACAGATCCTCGCGAAAATGCCCTTCCTTGACGCGGTCGAGCAGCCTGCGATTGGTCGCCGAGATGATGCGCACGTCGACCTTGACCGGCTTGCGGCCGCCGACGGCCTCGACGGCGCCCTCCTGCAGGGCGCGCAGCAGCTTGACCTGGGCGGTGAGCGGCAGCTCCGAGACCTCGTCGAGGAACAGCGTGCCGCCATGGGCTTCGACGAACTTGCCCATGTGACGCTCGGTCGCGCCGGTGAATGCGCCCTTCTCGTGACCGAACAGGATCGATTCCACCAGATTGTCCGGAATCGCGCCGCAATTGACGGCGACGAACGGCTTCGTCTTGCGCTCGCTGGTGCCGTGGATGGCGCGGGCGAACAGCTCCTTGCCGACCCCCGATTCGCCTTCGATCAGCACGGGAATCGACGAGGTCGCGGCCTTCTCCGCGATGCGCAGGATCGGCGCCATCGCCTCGGCGCGGGTGATGATGTCGGCGAAGGTCAGGCGGCCTTCGCGGCTGTGCCGGATGCGCTGCAATTCGCCCTTCAGGGCCGAGGTATTGAGCGCATTGCGCAAGGAGACCTGGAGCCGCTCGATGCCGACCGGCTTGACGACGAAATCCTGCGCGCCGGCGCGCATCGCGGAGACGACGTTGTCGATGCCGCCATGCGCGGTCTGCACGATGACAGGTATCGAAATCCCGATCTCGCGCATCTTCGAGAGCACGCCCATGCCGTCGAGGCCGGGCATCACGAGGTCGAGCACGATGGCGTCGATGGGGCCGGCGTCAGGATTGGTCAGCTTCTCGATGACGGCGTCGCCGGTCTCGACGACGACCGCCTCGTAGCCGCATTTCTGCACCATGTTCTCCAGCAGCCGGCGCTGGACCGGATCATCATCGGCAATCAAAATGCTGGCAGCCATGGCTTTCCTTGCACGCTACGACTATCTGTCTCGAATCGGGGCACTCTCGCCGACGCCGATTAACGCAACCTTAAACCTCGCTGATCGGGATAAACGTTCGAACAACAGGTTACCCATCCGATGACCTCGCGCGCCTCTTCTGCCCTTCGCAAGCCGACCAAAGCTGCTCCTCCGCCCAAAACCGCGTCAAAGACTGCCAAGGCCAAACCGGCCAAGACGTCCGTCGTCAAGACGCCGTCGAAGCCGGCGGCCGCCAAGGCCAAGCGTGGCGCGACGGCCAAATCATCTGCAAAGCCGGCGAAGAAGGTGGTCGCGGCCAAGACCGGAATCGGAACGCTGCCCGAATGGAATCTCGGCGATCTCTATATGGGCATCGACGCGCCTGAGATCGCTCACGATCTCGCGAAGATGGATGCCGAATGCGTCGCGTTTGAGACCGACTACAAGGGCAAGCTCGCCGAGCATGTGGCGCGCGAGGATGGCGGCGAATGGCTCGCAGAAGCCGTGCGGCGCTACGAGGCGATTGACGATCTTGCCGGACGGCTCGGCTCGTTCGCCGGTCTCGCGCATGCCGGCGACAGCGTCGATCCGGCGATCTCCAAATTCTACGGCGACATCTCGGAGCGGCTGACGGCCGCGTCGACGCATCTGCTGTTCTTTCCGCTCGAGCTCAACCGCATCGACGACGCCGTTATCACGCGTGCGATGGAGACGCCCGCGCTCGGTCACTACCGGCCATGGATCGAGGACCTGCGCAAGGACAAGCCGTATCAGCTCGAGGATCGCGTCGAGCAGCTATTCCACGAGAAGTCGCAGACCGGCTATTCGGCCTGGAACCGGCTGTTCGACCAGACCATCGCCGGTCTGCGGTTTCAAGTCGGGGCCAAGGAGCTCGCGATCGAGCCGACCTTGAACTTCCTGCAGGACCGTGACGGCGCCAAGCGCAAGGCCGCCGCCGAGGCGCTGGCCAAGACCTTCAAGGCCAATGAGCGAACCTTCGCGCTGATCACCAACACGCTCGCCAAGGACAAGGACATCTCCGACCGCTGGCGCGGTTTCCAGGACGTCGCGGATTCGCGCCATCTCAACAACCGCGTCGAGCGCGAGGTGGTCGATGCGCTGGTGGCGTCGGTGCGCGCGGCCTATCCGAAGCTGTCGCATCGCTACTACCAGCTCAAGGCGCGCTGGTTCAAAAAGAAGAAGCTCGCGCATTGGGACCGCAACGCGCCGCTGCCGTTCGCCGCCAATGCCACCATCGCGTGGCCGGAGGCGAAGAGCATGGTGCTGACGGCCTATCGCGGCTTCTCGCCGGAGATGGCCGACATCGCCCAGCGCTTCTTCGATCACAGCTGGATCGATGCGCCGGTGCGCCCGGGCAAGGCGCCGGGCGCGTTCTCGCATCCGACCACGCCCTCGGCGCATCCCTATGTGCTGATGAACTACCAGGGCAAGCCGCGCGACGTGATGACGCTCGCGCATGAGCTCGGCCATGGCGTGCACCAGGTGCTGGCGGCCAAGAACGGCGCGCTGATGGCGCCGACGCCGCTGACGCTCGCCGAGACAGCGAGCGTGTTCGGCGAGATGCTGACCTTCAAGCGGCTATTGTCGGAGACCAAGGATGCCAAGCAGCGCCAGGCGCTGCTCGCCGGCAAGGTCGAGGACATGATCAACACGGTGGTGCGGCAGATCGCGTTCTATTCGTTCGAGCGCGCGGTTCATACCGAGCGCAAGAATGGCGAACTGACCGCGGAGCGGCTCGGCCAGATCTGGCTCTCGGTGCAGACCGAGAGCCTCGGCGAGGCGATCGAGATCAAGCCGGGCTACGAGAACTTCTGGATGTATATCCCGCACTTCATCCATTCGCCGTTCTACGTCTACGCCTATGCGTTCGGCGACTGCCTCGTGAACTCGCTCTATGCCGTCTATGAGCACGCCGCCGACGGCTTCGCCGAGCGCTATCTGGCGATGCTGTCCGCCGGCGGAACGAAGCACTATTCGGAGCTGCTCGCCCCATTCGGACTGGACGCCAAGGATCCCAAGTTCTGGGACGGCGGCCTGTCGGTCATCGCCGGCATGATCGACGAGCTGGAGGCGATGGGGTAGGGCTGTTAAACATTTGTTGAACGGCAGAAAGGGGTGCGTTATACGTCTGTATAACACGCCCCTTTCTCGCTAGCGGACCTCACCATGAAGATCGAGATCAAGAAGATCGGCAATTCCGATGGCCTGTTGCTGCCGCGCGAGTTGATGCAGCGGCTCGATCTCAAGCGCGGCCAGCAATTGCATATCGTGGAACTGCCCGGGGGCGGATTCCAGGCGCTCCCCTACGATCCGGATTTCGAGCGGACGATGGAGATCGCCGACGACATTATGGATGAGTACCGCGACACCCTCGCCGCGCTCGCCAAATGAGCGACCAGCAAGAGCCGCTTTGGATCACCTACGAGCAGGCGATCGCGATTCACGCCCGTCAGTTGCGCCGCTTCGGCGGCGCGCCAGGACTGCGCGAAGAAGGAATGCTGCGGTCGGCGTTGGAGCGTCCGGTCAACAAATGGAGCTATGAGCAGGCGACGCTGCCGGAGCTTGCCGCGGCCTACGCATTCGGGCTCGCCAAGAACCACGCCTTCGTCGACGGCAACAAGCGCATCGCGTTCATGGCGATGATGACGTTTCTGCGCAGACACGAAATCGCGTTCGCGCCCGACCCTGCGCAGGCAACTGCCATGATCCTCGCCCTCGCCGCCGGCGAGGTCAGCGAGGCCAGCCTGACGCGCTGGATCCGTGACAATTGGCCTGGCCAATAGCCCGATCGGAAAAGCCGATAAAATCGCCTTGCATGCCAGCCGTTGCCCTTGCATCGGCTTTGAGGTATGCGACCTTAACAAAGCAATTTTTCTCTGGGGGACCCCGATGGCAAACCATGGCGAGATCGCCTACTCGACGGCTGACGGCAACGACTACGTGGCACATGAGGCCACCTATGAGGGCTTCATCAAGCTGGTGAAGTACGGCACGATCAGCGTCGCTCTCATCGTCATCTTGATGGCTATTTTCCTCGCTTAATGTCGCTATGGGCCCGCCGGCATCTCCGCCGGCGGGCCTTCAGCTGACTGGCCGGGCCGATCCGCCGTCATGCTGAAGCCATGGACGTCCCGCCCTTTTAAGCTCGCGCGCGCATTCGCGCCGGAGGCCTCATGAAGATTGCCGTCGCCAAGGAAATCGACCCGTTGGAGCCGCGGGTCGCCGCCTCTCCCGACACGGTGAAGAAGTTCAAGGCGTTGGGTGCCGAGATCGCGGTCGAGCCCGGCGCCGGCATCAAGTCCGGCCTGCCGGATTCGGAATTCACGGCGGCAGGCGCAACCGTCAGCGCCGACGCGCTGAAGGACGCCGACATCATCATCAAGGTGAAGCGGCCGGAAGCCTCCGAACTCGCCAACTATCGGCGCGGCGCCTTGGTGTTCGCGATCATGGATCCCTACGGCAACGATGCCGCGCTCAAGGCGATGGCCGATGCCGGCATTGCCTCGTTCGCGATGGAACTGATGCCGCGCATCACCCGCGCCCAGGTGATGGACGTGCTGTCGAGCCAGGCGAACCTCGCCGGCTACCGCGCCGTGATCGAGGGCGCCGAGGCGTTCGGTCGCGCCTTCCCGATGATGATGACCGCGGCCGGCACCGTGCCGGCGACCAAGGTCTTCGTGATGGGCGTCGGCGTCGCTGGCCTGCAGGCCATCGCAACCGCGCGCCGGCTCGGCGCCATGGTCTCCGCCACCGACGTGCGCCCCGCCACCAAGGAGCAGGTGGAGAGCCTCGGCGCCAAATTCCTGGCGGTCGAGGACGAGGAGTTCAAGAACGCGCAGACGGCCGGTGGCTATGCCAAGGAGATGTCCAAGGAGTACCAGGCCAAGCAGGCGGCGCTGACGGCGGAACACATCAAGAAGCAGGACGTCATCATCACCACTGCGCTGATTCCCGGCCGTCCAGCGCCGCGCCTCGTCACCATGGAGATGGTGAAGTCGATGCGCCCTGGCTCGGTCCTGGTCGACCTTGCGGTCGAGCGTGGCGGCAATGTCGAGGGCGTCAAGCTCGGCGAGACCGTCGAGATCGACGGCGTCAAGATCATCGGCTACCCCAATCTCGCCGGCCGGGTCGCAGCGTCCGCCTCCGGTCTCTACGCCCGCAACCTGTTCTCCTTCATCGAGACGATGATCGATAAGAAGGAAAAGACACTGGCGGTGAACTGGGACGACGAGTTGGTCAAGGCCACGGCTTTGACAAAGGATGGCGCCATCGTCCACCCGAACTTCCAGCCGAAGGCCTAAGGAGCAGAGCCATGGAACATGTCGTCCAAGCCGTCGACCCCTTCGTCTTCCGGCTGTCGATCTTCGTGCTGGCGGTGTTCGTCGGCTACTTCGTGGTGTGGTCGGTGACGCCGGCCCTGCACACGCCGCTGATGTCGGTGACCAATGCGATCTCCTCGGTGATCGTTGTCGGCGCGCTGCTGGCGGTCGGCGTTCCCATGCTGTCGAGCGGCAGTGGTCTGGCGCGAGCGTTCGGCTTCATCGCGCTGATCTTCGCCTGCGTGAACATCTTCGGCGGCTTCCTCGTCACCCAGCGCATGCTGGCGATGTACAAGAAGAAGTCCAAGTAACAACGCCGCACGACGCGGGATGACAGGCACAACGGGGCATCTGCAATGAACGCCAATCTGTCGGCACTCCTTTATCTCGTGGCAGGTGTGCTGTTCATCCTGTCTCTTCGCGGGCTGTCGAGCCCGGCCTCCAGCCGGCAAGGCAACTTCTTCGGCATGGCCGGCATGGCGATTGCGGTCGCCACCACGCTGGCTGGGCATCCACCGGCGGATGCGATCGCCTGGATCCTCGTGATCCTCGGCGTTGCGATCGGCGGCGGCATCGGCGCAGTCATTGCGCGCCGGGTGCCGATGACGTCGATGCCCGAGCTCGTCGCCGCCTTCCATTCGCTGGTCGGCATGGCCGCGGTGCTGGTCGCCGCCGGCGCGTTCTTCGCGCCGGAAGCGTTCGACATCGGAACGCCCGGCAACATCCATCCGCAGAGCCTGGTCGAGATGTCGCTCGGCGTCGCCATCGGCGCGCTGACCTTCACCGGCTCGGTCATCGCCTTCCTCAAGCTGTCCGCGCGGATGAGCGGCGCGCCGATCATCCTGCCGGCGCGTCACATCATCAACATCGCGCTCGCCGTGGCGCTGGTCTTCTTCGTGATCCGCCTGGTGATGACGGGCGGCGGCTTCGACTTCCTGATGGTGACGCTGCTGGCGCTGGCGCTCGGCGTGCTCATGATCATCCCGATCGGCGGCGCCGACATGCCGGTCGTGATCTCGATGCTGAACTCCTACTCCGGCTGGGCGGCCGCGGGCATCGGCTTCACGCTCGGTAATTCGGCGCTGATCATCACCGGCGCATTGGTCGGCTCGTCCGGTGCGATCCTGTCCTACATCATGTGCCATGCGATGAACCGGTCCTTCATCTCGGTCATCCTCGGCGGCTTCGGCGGTGAGACCGCAGCGGCGGGCGGTGGCACCGGCGAGCAGAAGCCGGCCAAGCTCGGCTCGGCCGACGATGCCGCCTTCATCATGAAGAACGCCTCGAAGGTGATCATCGTGCCCGGCTACGGCATGGCGGTCGCCCAGGCGCAGCACGCGCTGCGCGAGATGGCCGACACGCTGAAGAAGGAAGGCGTCGAGGTGAAATACGCGATTCATCCGGTCGCTGGCCGCATGCCCGGCCACATGAACGTGCTGCTCGCCGAAGCCAACGTTCCCTATGACGAGGTGTTCGAGCTCGAGGACATCAACTCGGAATTCGCCCAGGCCGACGTCGCCTTCGTGATCGGCGCCAACGACGTCACCAATCCGGCGGCCGAGGAGGACAAGTCCTCGCCGATCTACGGCATGCCGGTGCTGCAGGTCTGGAAGGCCGGCACCGTGATGTTCATCAAGCGCTCGCTGGCGTCGGGCTATGCCGGCATCGACAATCCGCTGTTCTACCGCGACAACACGATGATGCTGCTCGGCGACGCCAAGAAGATGACCGAGAACATCGTCAAGGGCATGTAGCCGGCGGCATCGGGAGCCATGACGTTTCTGAAATGGCTCCTGATCGTCGTGGCGGCGGTCTACGGCATCGTGCTTGCGGCCCTATTCGTCCGCCAGCGTGCGGTGCTGTTCCCCATTCCGCCGGTGGGCCGCACGGCACCGGCTGCAGCCGGGTTTCCTCAGGCTGAGGAGCATGTGCTGACCTCGGTCGATGGCGAGAGGGTCATCGTCTGGCATGTGCCGGCGAAGCCTGGCCACAAGGTCGTTCTGTACTTCCCGGGCAATGGCGATTTTCTCGCGGGCGTGGTGTCGCGCTTCAAGGCGCTCACGGCCGACGGCACCGGTCTCGTTGCGCTGTCCTATCGCGGCTATGCGGGGTCCAGCGGCAGCCCCAGTGAGCACGGGCTGCTGCAAGATGCCGCAGTCGCCTATGCGTTCACGACACAGCGCTACGAGTCGGGACGGATCGTCGCCTGGGGCTTTTCCCTCGGCAGCGGCGTGGCCACCGCGATCGCCGCGGAGCATCCGGTCGCCAAGCTGATCCTCGAAGCGCCCTATACATCCACGGTCGATGTCGCGTCGGAGATGCTGAAGGTGGTTCCGGTCAGTCTGCTGATGCTCGACAGCTTCCATTCCGATCGGCGCATCGCCGATGTGCGTGTGCCGCTCCTGATCATGCATGGCGAAAGGGATCCGGCGATTTCGATCCGCTTCGGGGAACGATTGTTCGCACTTGCGCATGACCCCAAGCGCTTCGTACGGTTTCCCAACGGCGGACATAATGACCTGGATCTTTTCGGTGCGACTGAGACGGCCAAGAGCTTCATCGACGGCTTGTAACGTCCACCGATCGCGGTGGCCGGCTCTCCTCGGGATCGTCCTGCTCTTTGGGAGCCTGCCGGTGCAGGCGCATGCCGCCGGGCTGAACGGCGCGGCGATGACCTGGCCGTTCGCACTGCCATTCGCGGGACTGCTGTTGTCGATCGCGCTCGGGCCGTTGCTGTTTGCCAGGTTCTGGCATCATCACTACGGAAAGATCGCCGCGGCATGGGCCTTGGTGGCGTTGGCGGCGTTGACCTGGAATGCAGGGCTTGGCACGGCGCTCGCTGCCTTCGTCCACGCGCTGCTCGCCGAATATCTCAGCTTCATCGTGCTGCTGTTCGCCCTCTATACGGTCGCCGGCGGCATCCTGGTGACCGGCGACATCAAGGGCACGCCCGCGACCAACACCGCCATCCTGGCGCTCGGCACGATCATCGCGAGCGTCGTCGGCACGACGGGCGCCGCGATGATCCTGGTGCGTCCCCTGATCCGCGCCAATCTGAGCCGGCCGCATAATGTGCACGTGCTGATCTTCTTCATCATTCTGGCCGCCAATGTCGGTGGTGCACTGAGCCCGCTCGGCGATCCGCCACTGTTCGTCGGCTTTCTGCGTGGCGTCGACTTCTTCTGGACGACGCAACACCTCTGGCTGCAGACCGCGATCGTCGCCGGCCTGTTGCTCGTGATCTTTGCCGCGATCGACGCATGGCGCTTCCGTGCCGAGAAGCCTTCGAGCACGGATGGCACGAGCGAGCCGGTTCGTGTTCGCGGGCTCGTCAACGTCGTCCTGATCGCGGCCATCGTCGTCAACACGCTGGTATCGGCGACCTGGAAGCCGGGCATCTCCTTCGACGTCTTCGGCACGCATGTCGAGCTTCAGAATCTCGTGCGCGATGCCGTCCTCGCGGCGATCGCCGGCCTGTCGCTCTGGCTTACGCCGGACGAGCACCGCGAGGCGAACGGGTTCAACTGGGAGCCGATCCGAGAGGTCGCCAAGCTGTTCGCGGCGATCTTCACTGCGATCGTTCCGGTCATCGCCATGCTGAATGCGGGTCGCAGTGGCTCTTTCGGCTGGCTGTTGGATGCCGTGACGACACCCGCCGGCGCGCCGCGGGAGGTCGCCTATTTCTGGTCCACCGGGCTGATGTCGGCCTTCCTCGACAATGCCCCGACCTATCTCTTGTTCTTCGAATTGGCGGGCGGCGATCCCAAGGTGCTGATGGGCGAGCTCTCGGGAACGCTGGCGGCGATCTCGATGGGCGCAGTCTACATGGGCGCACTGACCTATATCGGAAATGCGCCGAACTTCATGGTCGCAGCGATCGCCAATGAGCGGGGCGTCCAGATGCCGAGCTTCTTCGGCTACATGCTGCGGGCAGGTGCCGTCCTCATTCCGCTGTTCGTGCTGCTGACCGTGCTTCCGATTCATCCGCTGCTCAGTCCGCATTGACCTGATCGACGGCACCTTCAGAGACCGTCCTGGTTGAGACCCTGTCACGGCCGGACCGCGTGACGATCGCCTCGCTGTCGCGCATAGTCGGACAGAACGGATCGAAGGACGCGAATCATGAGCGTGAAGGGCGCAACGCCCGCATCATCGGTGATCTTTCCCGGCTTGGCGGTCGCGCTGGTCGCGATCGTCACGGCGACGCATTATGACTTCACGCCTTCGGCCGCTGGTGTGGTCTTCGCCGCGGTGCTGCTGGTGGTCCTGTTCGGCACGGTGTTCGCGGCCGTGCACCATGCCGAGGTGATCGCGCATGAGATCGGCGAGCCGTTCGGCACGCTGCTCCTGACCCTGGCGGTGACGGTGATCGAGGTGGCGCTGATCGCCACCATCATGCTCGGCGACAAGGCTGCGCCGGCGCTCGCCCGCGACACCGTGTTTGCGGTGGTCATGATCGTGTGCAACGGCCTGGCCGGCATCTGCATCTTCATCGGCGGCCTGCGCTATCGCGAGCAGGACGTGCTGGTCTCCGGTGCCAATCTGTATCTCAGCGTACTGTTCACGATGGCAACCATCACGCTGGTGCTGCCGAATTATACCTTGACGTCGCCAGGTCCGGTGTATTCTGCCGTGCAGATCGCCTTCGTCAGCGTCGTGACGATCCTTCTCTACTCGGTGTTCCTGTATACGCAGACCACCCGCCATCGGGATTATTTCGTCGGGAACTCGGTGGGGTTCGCCGATGACGATGTCAGGCTGCCGCGCGCGAAGCTGTTGCTCAGTGTCGGGCTGCTGCTGGTCGCGCTGCTCGCTGTGGTCCTGCTTGCCAAGAAGTTCTCGCTGGTGGTCGACGCCGGCGTTGCCGCAACGGGTGCGCCGCAGGCGGTCGCAGGCGTGCTCGTGGCGCTGTTGATCCTGCTGCCGGAGAGTGTCGCCGCCCTCTCGGCCGCCCGCGCCAACGACCTGCAGAAGAGCATCAATCTCGCGCTTGGCTCCTCGCTCGCCACCATAGGGCTGACCATCCCGGCAGTGGCGGTCGCCGCCCATGTGCTCGACAAGCAGCTCGTCCTCGGGCTGGGCCCGCAGGGAATAGTGCTGCTGGTCCTGACCTTCGTCCTGAGCATGCTGACCTTCGGCACCGGACGGACGAACATCCTGTTCGGGCTGGTGCACATGGTGGTGTTCGCGATATTCCTGTTTCTGCTCTTCGTCCCCTGATTCAAGAGATCCAGCATGCTCAGCGCCCAGTCCGACGTCCAGGTCGATACGCCCGAGGTCCGCGTCACGGAGTGGCGGCTATTGCCCGGCAGTGCCACGGGGCGCCACGTTCACGAGATGGATTACGTGATCGTGCCGGTCACCGCCGGCGAGATGACGATCGTGGCGCCGTCCGGCGAGCGCTCGAAGGCGCAGCTCGCGGTCGGCAAATCCTATTTCCGCAAAGCCGGCGTCGAACACGATGTGCTGAACGAGACCGGTTCCGAGATCGTTTTCCTCGAAGTTGAATTGAAGCCGTAACCAATTGTTTACCGGGATGCCGCTGATTGTGGTATCTTGAGCCGGCGATCCGGAAGCTGTGGCAACACCCTCGGATTGCTGCACGGCTCCGGTTCGAAGGGTTTCAGGAAACGACTTTTCGGCGGTCGCGGCTGCACGGAGTGCAGTCCGCGAGCTCCGGAAGGTGTGGGATGGTCCCTTAATTGTGCCTCAAAGTTCCCGCAAATACCGCGCGGGAGTGGTCAGCATGCTGAAATATCTCACAAAGTTCGCCATGGAGATCATCCCGTCGGTGGTTGCCACCATCATCGGGGCCTACATCGTCAATCACTACATCAACACCAAGCCCGACTCGCCGCCATCGACCATGGCGGCGGTGGCCTCGGCTGCTTATGCCAAGCTCACAGGCGGTAAGAGCGAGGCTCCGAAATCCACAGGCAAGGGGACCGACCCTGCCAAGCTGGACGCGAAGGCCGATCCCAAGTCTGACGCCAAGCCGGCGGAAACGTCGAACGAGGTCTCCAGCATTCCCGCTCCCGGCATCAAGGCCAAGGGCGTGTCGGAGAAGTCGCTGGCCGACAAGGCCGCCGAGAAGGCCGTCGAAGTGAAGCCGACCGAAACGGCGAGCCTCCCGGCCGATCCGCAGACCTCGCGCCATCCTGCATCGTCGAAGGAAAAGCTGATCGTGCGTGGCACTCCGGCCGAGGCCCCAGCGACCCAGCAGGAAGATCGCCGGGATGCTGCCGACCTTGCCCGCGCCGCGATCGAGCGGTTGCGCGCGAGCGAAGGTGCCGGCAAGGCGGCTGCCGAGAAGCCATCGACCGATGCAGCCCGCGGGGCTGGCGAGGCGCCGCGCGTCGCAACCGTGTCACCTCAGGTGTCGCCGGTTCGTCCGCTGCCGCCTCCGGTGACGGTCTCCGCGCCTCCGGCCGAGCAGGGTTTCATCATGCCGTCGGCCTCGAGCCCGACCTACACGGGATCATTGCAGCCGGACGGGCGCCCGACGCCGCCCGCGGAGATCCCCGTCCAGCAGTTGCGTCCGCTCGACCTGCGTGCCGACAAGTCCGATCCTTCGATCAAGGACCAGATGTCCAACGTGGCGCAGGACATGATGTCGGCGGCGAAATCGGTGTTCCACTCGGTGCTGCCGAAATAATTGATCGGCATTGCTCTCGAACGAGATCGAGCGGCGGCCCTTCTGGTCTGCCGCTTTTTCTTTGGGGCGTGCCGTGCTCGGCATCGTTGCGAGGGCCGGCCCAGCGCGGCTGGATCCGGATGGCAGGAGGCGCCAAAATCAAATGAGGCGCCCAAAACAAAACGCGAGCCAAAGGCCCGCGTTTCAGACGACGTCAGATCGATCGGGCCAGATCAGCGCGGCGCGCCGGGACGGGCACCTGCACCCGGACCACGACCAGCACCACGGTCACCGCCGGGGCCAGCGCCAAACACCGGCTTCGGCTTCATCGGCAGCAGGCCTTCACGCTGCAGCTTCTTGCGGGCCAGCTTGCGCGCACGGCGCACGGCTTCGGCCTTCTCGCGGGCTTTCTTCTCGGACGGCTTCTCGTAATGGCCGCGAAGCTTCATCTCGCGGAAAATGCCCTCACGCTGCATCTTCTTCTTGAGCGCCTTGAGGGCTTGATCGACATTGTTATCGCGAACGAGAACCTGCACGCGGCATCCTCTTTCTCAGTCTATCGGTTTGAAATCTGGTGAAGTCAGGGCTGGCAAATGGCCGCGCCCTTAACCTTGAGGGCGCCCGTGTATCAGAGGACACCGTCGCTGTCCACCCGCTGACGGGCTCTTGACCGCAAGTTTAACGCGCCCGAGCGGTTTATTTCAGCCCTGCCTCGGCGGCAGGGGCGAGACCTGGGTCACATGCCCCATCTTGCGGCCAGGGCGGGCGGCGCCCTTGCCGTAAAGGTGCACGGTGGCGCCGGGAACCGTGAGCCACTGCTCGTAGGTGTCGATCTCGTCCCCGATCAGGTTCGTCATCGTGACGTGGCCGTGGCGCAGCGGCTTGCCGAGCGGCCAACCTGCGATCGCGCGGATGTGCTGTTCGAACTGGGAAATCGAGGCACCGTCAAGGGTCCAGTGGCCGGAATTGTGCACCCGGGGGGCAATTTCATTGACCAGGACGCCGGGCGCAGGTCCATCGGATACCACGAACATCTCCACGGCGAGCACCCCGACGTAATCGAGGGCGGTGGCGATCCGGCTGGCAATGTCCCGGGCCTCGTCGGCGAGCGGATCGGGGATGCGGGCTGGCGCCCGCGACACCTTCAGGATGTGGTCGCGATGCTCGTTCTCGGTGACGTCGAAGCACTCGACCTGGCCATCGGCCGCGCGGGCCGCTACGACCGAGATCTCGCGCTCGAACGGAACGAACGCCTCGAGGATCGCCGATTTGGTGCCGAGCTCGGCCCAGATCCGATCGAGATCGTCACCCTGGCGGATCTTGATCTGGCCCTTGCCGTCATAGCCGAACCGCCGTGTCTTCAGCACGGCCGGCAGGCCGATCCGAAAGGCTGCTTCGCGCAACGTGGCGAGTGAGGACACGTCGGCATAGTTCGCCGTGCGGATACCGAGCGAGGTGACGAAATCCTTCTCGATCAGCCGATCCTGCGTCGTCTCCAGCGCAGAGCGGCTCGGCAGCACCGGGCGCCTTGCCGCCAGCACCATCGCGGCCGCCGACGGGACGTTCTCGAACTCGTAGGTGACGACGTCGACGTCATTGGCGAACAGCTCGAGCGCCTCGACGTCGGCATATTCGGCGCAGGTGGCGTTCAGCACGACGTCGAAGGCGGGCGAGTCCGGGTCCGGCGAGAACACCTGGCAGCGCAGCCCGAGCCGCGCCGCAGCCAGCGCCAGCATGCGGCCGAGCTGGCCGCCGCCGAGAATACCGATGGTGTCGCCGGGCTTGAGCTTCACCCGATTGGAGCCGGTCACGCCGTGCCCTCCGGACGTTCGGCGATCGCATTGGTCTGCGCCTGCCGCCAGGCCGACAGGCGGCCGGCGAGCGCGGAATCCGAGAGAGCGAGCACGCTGGCCGCCAGCAGCGCTGCGTTAATGGCGCCGGATTTGCCGATGGCGAGCGTTCCGACCGGAATTCCGGCCGGCATCTGGACGATGGAATACAGCGAATCGACCCCCGACAGCGCCTTCGACTCGACGGGGACGCCGAACACGGGCAGTTCCGTGAGCGAGGCCGTCATGCCCGGCAGATGGGCGGCGCCGCCGGCACCGGCGATCACGACCTTGTAGCCCGCCGCCTTGGCACCCTTGGCGAAAGCATACAGCCGGTCCGGGGTGCGGTGCGCCGAGACGATCCGGGCGTCGTAGCTCACGCCCAGGGCTTCGAGCGTCTCGGCGGCATGGCGCATGGTATCCCAGTCCGACTGGCTTCCCATGATGATGGCGATCGGGGCGGTCATGACCTCAATTCTTCTCGGGAATCCATCAGCATGGGCCGGAGTATAGGATCGGTCCTGACAGCGGCAAGCCATGGCATGAAGGTCCGAATGGACTATCCTGTCTTGGTCAAGCCCGGCAAGCCCAAACGGTGGCGCGGCAGGTGTCCGATGAAAAAGAAGCGCATGGCGGCCGCGTGGCGAGCCGGGAAGCGAAGAACCCGGTACCGTCATCGGCCTTCGCGGCGCGCGCGGGCTCCTGAACCCGGTTCCGTACCGGCAGGCGCGCGACAGACGATCCGACGCCTTAATGCCGAGTTGGCGACAGCACAGGCCCGGATCGCCGAGCTGACGGCCTCCGCTGAGCGCGACTTCCTGCTCGACATCTTCAATCGTCGCGGCTTCGCCCGCGAGCTCCATCGTTCGATCGCCTTCATCAAGCGCTATGACGCGACCGGTGCCCTGGTCGTGCTCGACGTCGATCGGCTGAAACCGATCAATGATACGTTCGGCCATGCCGCCGGTGACGAGGTCCTGAAGGCGGTTGCGCGTGTCCTCAGCGAGCATGTCCGATCCTCCGACGTGATCGGCCGGCTCGGCGGCGACGAGTTCGGCGTGCTGCTCTGGCATCTCAGCGCGGCGGACGCCCATGCCAAGGCGGCGGAACTGGAGCAGGCCATCGACAGCCTGACCTTCACCTTCGGCGATCAGACCGTGCGTGCCGGCGCGTCGGCCGGGATTGCTCTGCTCGACAAGCGCGTCAACCCGGTGCGTGCGCTGGAGGAAGCCGACCGCGCGATGTACATGCGCAAGGCCCAGCGAAGGTACGAGAGCCCCGCGCACGCAACGGCCCGGTCGGGCGACCAGCGGTGACGCTCCCGGGCCATCCGCGCCGATGACAGAGCTTGCGGTGCACGGCGCTCACAACTCGCCGAGATCGTCGGGCAACTCGCCGAACTTGTGCAGCAGCCGGGCGTCGCTGAATTCCCCCATCAAGGGATCGCCGCTGCGGCTGAAGGCAATGGCGCCGATGTTGTCCGGCAGGCGCGACATCGCTTCGGCACGACGCAGCGCTGCGGACGAACTCTGGCATTCCTCGGCCGCGCCTGCGACCAGCATCCCTGCCTCGTCCCGTCTGAACGGCATGGCGACGTAATAGGTGATATCAGGCATTGCACGCACCTCCCGGCCTTCGTCGAAGCTGCGAGCGAGCGCGGTGGCAATCGTCCGGAGAGTCTCGACGGCCCGAGGACTCAGGTAAGACTCATGCAGGGCTCAGGCCGCATTGCTCTCCGGACCGTCCGAAGCGGTGTTGGGCACGCAGCCGCAGGAGATCGCGGCCCGCAGCTCCTGCAGCTCCAGCTCGAGATACTCGTTCGCCATGATCAGCGCCTTGATCGTGGAGCGCAGATTGCCGTCGCACATCGCGATGGCCTGGTCACAGGCCTGTTCGTAGAGCCGATCCTGTGGGGAGAAGGAGGCGGGCATCACAACCATCCTTGTTGTCGTCAGGGGACGAGGGATGACCTGATTGTTCTCTTTTTGTTCTGTTTGTCAAGGCGCCTCGGCATATCCTGCACCGCTGATGCATATTGCCTGTGTGCATACGGTCAGGCGTGCTGACGCTTCGCCTCAGGCGATAATGTCGGGCGTGATCTGGTCTTCGATGAAGGCGATCCGATCGCGTAGCAGAAGCTTCCGCTTCTTCAGTCGTTGCAGCCGCAACAAATCGGGGGCGGGCGATTGATGCAAAGCGTCGATCGCCGCGTCGAGATCGCGGTGCTCCTGCTGCAGGCGCGCGAGTTCGGCCTGCAGTTCGCGCTCGTCTTGGTCAGCCATGATCTATGATAGCAAAAAAGCGGAAGGAAGTGGAAAGCCTTGCGAAGGCGGGCGCAAATATTGCGCCTGCGAAGCTGATAAGCAAGCCGCGCCCCTCAAGATCCGTGCAGCTGTCCCGTGAATTTCAGGTTGGCACCGGCGTTAGATTCGTCCGGATCTGCTCACGGTTCGTTACACACGGCGCTCAAATTTGCATGTGCGGTCTTTTGGCCCCATCGACAGGTCAAGCGACTTGTGTACACTCATTAGCCCTGGTCGAATCTCAGGTTCACCTACCGAGGAGGTTTCGAATGGCCATTCAGGCGCATCTCGTTGAACTGGAGCGTAAGCATAAAGTTCTTGAAAGCGAATTGCATGAAGCTCTCCTGCATCCATCGACGGACGACCTGCGAATTGCCGAACTGAAGCGACGCAAACTGATGGTGAAGGATGAGATCGAGCGCTTGAGACAGGTAACCAGCGAAACACTTCACTGACATGTGACCATCACCCGCCGTACCATCTGATCGTAAGACCGTGCGCCTGGGACGGTGACTGCCCATCCCAGACGCAACTTCAATCAAATTAGTTGCGATAGACTTAGTTGCGATAGACGATGACGCGAGCGCATCTGCCTGCGTTGTCTCCCGCTATCGCCACACGCCGTTCATCCCGATATCGGGGTCTTCAGCTCAAGGCGAGATCGCGGACGTGAGCCGCAATCGCCAGCGATGACGTCAATCCAGGCGATTCAATTCCGAACAGATTGATGAGTCCGGGCACCCCGTGATCGCGGGGGCCCTGAATGACGAAATCCTGCGACGCCACGGCCGGCGGTACGATCTTCGGCCTGATGCCCGAATAGCTCGGCATCAGCGCCCCATCCGGCAGCGACGGCCAGTACTTGCGGATCGCCGGGTAGAAGCGCTCGGCGCGCGCCGGATCGACCGTATAGTCGATCCGGTCGATCCACTCGACGTCGGGGCCGAATCTGGCTTGGCCTGCCATGTCGAGCGTGAGGTGCACGCCGAGGCCGCCTGGTTCCGGCACCGGGTAGATGAGCCGGCTGAACGGTGCCCGGGCGCTGCAGCTGAAATAGTTGCCCTTGGCGAGATAGGTCATCGGCACGAGCGGCGACGGCATGCCGTCGATCAGCCGCGCCAGCTCGGGCGCGTCGAGGCCGGCGGCGTTCACCAGCAGCCGGCAGCTCAGCGTCATCGGTTGCGCGCCGCCCGCATCGACCTCGATCGATCCCCCCGTCGCCTTGGCCCGCAGCAACGGCGTGTGGAAGGCGAAGGCACCGCCGGCGTCCTCGATCTCGCCGCGCAGCGACAGCATGAAGGCATGGCTGTCGAGGATGCCGGTGGATGGCGACAGCAGCGCGGCCTGGCAGGCCAGGGCCGGCTCCAGCGCCAGCGCTTCGGACCCGGACAGCAGCCGCATCCCTTCGACACCATTGGCTTCGGCGTGCGCGCGGATGCCCTGCAGCTTCTCGGTCTCGACTGGATTGGTTGCAACGATCAGCTTCCCGCAATTGCGGTAGGGCACGCCATGCTCGTCGCAATAGCGGTAAAGCATGCGCTTGCCGGCCACGCAGAAGCGGGCCATCAGGCTCCCGGCCTTGTAATAGATGCCGGCGTGGATCACTTCGCTGTTGCGAGACGACGTGACGGTTCCGATGCCCTCGGCCGCCTCGAGAACGATGACCTCGCGTCCGGCCCGCGCCAATTGACGGGCGACGGCAAGTCCGACGACGCCGGCGCCAACGACCACGCAATCCACTTTATCCATGCATAGTCGTGAGACGATTAGGAGAAGTCATGTCTCTCTGCAATCCCTGGTAGGTGGAGCCTCGGTCCGGAGTTCGTCTGCCCTTAGCAAACCATTCATCATAGGGCGGCCATTGACCAAATTTGCTTCGTCTTTTTCGAAGTTTGCGGAACCCGTTTACCCGATCCCAATAGGTGAAGCCAGATACTGTCGCCGAATACCGCGGGTGATTGATGGCTGGCAAGAATTGGCAGGCGAGCGACCGAAACGCGTTTTCTGCGCGTGTCGTTGCGGCCTCGGTGGCCGCCATGGCAGCGTGGGCGGCTGCGCCGACGCGCGCCTGGGCCGCTTCCTCCGATTTCTCGCCCTCCGGCTACCTGGGCACCATCGAGCCGGACGTGCTCTGGAAGGTGTTGATCGCCGGCGTTGTCGTCTGCGCCTTCCTCGCGTCGGTCGTGATCTGGATCCATTCGGCCTTGCGGCGCGCCAAGCGGGCACAACTTCGGCGCAACGTTTTCATCAGCTCCGCGCTCAACAATTTGAGCCAGGGGCTGATGCTGACGGACGCCGCCAACCGCGTCGTCTTCTACAACCACCGCTTTCTCGAGATCTACGGCATGAGCCGGGCTGACATTCCGCCCGGCTGCACTGGCCGGGATCTGGTCGAGTTGCGGCGGCAGCGTGGCCTGCTCAATCTGACGGTCGAGGACTATGCGCGCCAGGCGAGGCAGCCGGACGGGTGCCTGACCGAGCTGCCCGGCGGACGTGTGGTGCGCGCCCAGATGTTCCGTCTTCCGACCGGCGGATCGATCGGCATTCATGAAGACTGTACGGTGCAGCACCGGCTGGAGCGCGAGCTCGCCTCGACCAAGCAGTTCCTGGAATCGGTGGTCGATCAGGTTCCCGTCTGCGTCGCCGCCAAGAACATCGAGGACGGCCGCTACATCTTCGCCAACCGGGCGTTTGAGCAGTTCGCGCAGGTGCCGCGGGATCAGATCATCGGACGGCGCCCGAGCGACCTGTTCGGCGAAGAGACCGCGGCCGACATCGCGGCTGCCGACCGCGAAGCGATGCTGGCGCCCGGCACCACCTATTGCAGCGAACTCGTGGTTCAACGCGGTGACGAGAAGCGCATCCTGGACGCCCACCGGGTCGTTGCACGCAACGACAAGAACGAACCGCAATTCCTCATCGCGCTGTTCGACGATGCCACGGAGCGGCGATCGCTGAGCCGCGAGCTGGAGAACAGCAAGAAGTTCCTGGAACTGGTCGTCGACAACATTCCGGTTTCGCTCATCGTCGAGAGCGTCAGCGACGGCCGCTATCTGCTCGCCAACCGCAGCGCCGAGATCATCCTCAACCGCAAGCGCGAGGACGCCACCGGCCTGACCACCGCCGACATCTTCAATCCGCGCGAGGCCAGACTGATCACGGCGCGCGACGAAGCCGCCATCAAGAAGCGCGGCCTTCTGACTGAGGAACATCCGATCTCGACCAAGGACGGCCTGCGGCTGTTCCTGACGCGGCGGGCAACCGTGCTGGGCGAGACCGGCCAGCCGCAATATCTGATCAAGACCTATGAGGACGTCACCGATCGGCGCCAGACCGAATCGCGGATGGCGCACATGGCCTATCACGACGGCCTGACCGATCTGCCTAACCGCGCCGCGTTCCTGCAGGCCCTGAGCCAGATGATCGAGGCCTGCGCGGATACGGACGAGGAGTTCGCGGTCCTGAACGTCGATCTCAAGGGCCTGAAGGACGTCAACGACGTCTTCGGCCACGCCATCGGCGACAAGCTGTTGATCGAGGTCGCCCGTCGCGTCCATGCCGTTGCCCGGGGCGGCGTCGTTGCCCGTCTCTCCGGCGACGAGTTCGGGCTGATCATCGACGGCAAGCAACCGGAAACGGGCAGGGCCCTGGCCGAGCAATTGGCGGCGGCGATCGCGGTGGACTTTCAGATCGAGGGCAAATCGATCCGCACCGCGCTGACGACGGGCATCTCGGTGTTTCCGCACAATGGTTCGGATCCGGCGTCGCTGCTCGCCAATGCGGGTGCTGCTCTGTTCCGCGCCAAGGCCAAATCGCGCGGCAGCATCACCTTCTACGAGCCTGAAATGGATCAGCAGATTCGCGACCGCCGCGTTCTGCATCAGGAGCTGTCTGTCGCGATCAAGCATGGCGAACTGTCGCTGTACTTCCAGCCGCAGGCCGTCTCCGGCCGCACGGTCGACGCCAGCGAGATCATCGGCTTCGAGGCGCTGGCGCGCTGGCAGCACCCGGTCCGGGGGTTCGTGCCGCCGAGCGACTTCATTCCGCTCGCGGAAGAGAGCGGCCTCATCGTCGAGATGGGCGAGTGGATCCTGCGCGAGGCCTGCCGCGAGGCGGCGTCGTGGCCGAAGCCGCTGCAGGTCGCGGTCAACCTGTCTCCGGCGCAGTTCGTCCATGGCGACCTCGTTGCGCTGGTCCACTCGATCCTGATCGAGACGGGGCTCGCGCCCGGCAGGCTCGAGCTGGAGATCACCGAGGGTGTGCTGATCGAGGATTTCGATCGCGGTGTCGCGCTGCTGCGCCGGCTGAAGGCGCTCGGCGTTCGCGTCTCGATGGACGATTTCGGCAGCGGCTACTCGTCGCTGAGCTACCTTCAGGCGTTCCCGTTCGACAAGATCAAGATCGACCGCGCCTTCGTCATGAATATCGGCCGCAACCCGCAATCGGCGGCGATCATTCGTGCGGTCATCGGTCTGGGCCACGGCATGAACATGTCGATCGTGGCGGAAGGCGTCGAGACGCCGGAGCAGCTCGGCTTCCTCGCCGAGCAGGGCTGCGACTCGGTTCAGGGCTATCTGCTCGGCAAGCCCCTGCCGATCGACAAATATGACGGCATTGTCGGTCGCGCTCACGACGACGACGACGTCGCGTCCGTTCGCAAGACCGGCTGACCTGGCAGTCCGGTCAGAGGCTGTTGCGCAACAGCGCGAATTTATCCGCACTCGTAACAGTTGGGTCGCTACGAGAATCATTTCCGCCGGTCTACGATCGTTCGTCCTGGCACGCTCGAAGACCTTGCGTATGGCGGACTACGATCTGGCGATCATCGGCGGAGGTCTGAACGGCGTCAGCCTGGCGCGTGATGCGGCTGGCCGCGGTTTGCGCGTGATCCTGGTCGAGCAGGGCGATCTCGGCGGCGGCGCCTCGTCGGCCACGTCGCGGCTGGTGCACGGGGACCTCGCGGCGCTGGAGCGCCGCGGCTTTCTGCGCGTGAGTCGCGCGCTTGCCGAGCGCGACGTCTGGCTCACGGTCGCGCCGCATCTTGTGCGGCCGATCCGTTTTGCGATTCCGGCTCACGCCGATGAGCGGCCGCCATGGCAGTTGCGCGCAGGGCTCTGGCTCTACGATCGCCTCGCTGCGCGCAACCGGCTGCCGGCCGCGTCGGCGCTCGATGTCACGCATCATCCGGTCGGCGATGCCTTGAAGCGTCCGATCGGGACGGCATTCGACTATTCCGATTGCGTGGTCGACGATTCCCGCCTGGTGGTCCTGACCGCGATGGATGCCGCCGAGCGCGGCGCAGAGATCCGGACCGGCGCCCGCTGCGTGCGGGCCGACCGCGACCAAATATGGCGCCTCGCCATCATCGACCGCGGCCATCGCCGCATCGTCACCTCGCGCGCGCTCGCCAACGCCACCGGCGCGTGGAGCGTCTCGACGGCGGAAACCGTGCTGCGTCAGCCGCTGCCGTGGGTCACCGTGCGGCAGGTCAGCCAGATCATCGTGCCGCGGCTGTTCGATGTCGAAGCGGTCTACGTGTTTCAGAATTCGGATGGACGGCTGATCTTTGCCCAGCCCTACGAGCAGGATTTCACCCTGATCGGCACGGTGGCCCACGGCTTCAAGGGCGACCCAGCCGTGGTGGCGGTGCCTGCGGCAGACGTGGCTTATCTCTGCAAGGCGGCGAACCGCTATTTCCGCTCGGACATTCAGCCTGCGGACGTGGTCCGGAGCGTGGCCGGCGCCAACATGATGGTGCTGCGCGCCGCCGACAGCGGACGGTTGGAAACGGTCGTGTGCCTCGATGCCGGACGCGCCAGGGAGCCCGCCAAGGCGCCGCTGCTGACGATGTGCGGCGGCGACGTCACGACGGTCCGGCACCGGGCCGAGCAGGCGGTCTCCCGGCTCGGGCGCTTTTATCCAATGTCGCCACGCTGGACTGCAAGCGCGCCGCTTCCTGGAGGCGACTTCGCCTGGGACCGGTTCGAGGATCTCGTCGATGACGCACGGGACCGCTGGCGCTTTCTCGGAGAAGCCGAGGCCCGGCGGCTGGTCGGCGCCTATGGCACCCGTCTGGCGAAGATCCTCGGCGAGGCGAGATGCCGGGACGATCTCGGACAGGCGTTCGGGCCGCAGCTGACCGAGGCGGAGGTCCGCTACCTCATGACGCGCGAATGGGCGCGGTTTCCCGACGACGTGCTGTGGCGGCGGACAAAGCTGGGCCTGACGCTTCCCGTCGCCGAACGCGATGCGCTCGCCGCGTTCATGGCCATTGCGACCTGCGGCCGGAGCACGCCGCAGGCGGCTGACGCGAGCGGGGATAGTCCGGTCCGTGCGGTTGAGCTGCAATCCGTGGGCGGCTAGCTTGCCGACTGGCCCGACGTTGTGGCCGGGCAGGGTGATTAGATCGGGACATGGCTGACGAGATCGAAAATCCAGCACCCGCCGAGGCGCCGGCAGCATCACCACCGCCGGATCCGCGCCCCGATCCTCAGCCGCCGCTCCTGCGGATCGAGAACGTCGTCAAGACCTTCGGCAGCTTCCGCGCCGTCGATGGCGTCTCGCTCGACATCCGTGCCGGCGAATTCTTCGCGCTGCTCGGCCCCAGCGGCTGCGGCAAGACCACGCTGTTGCGCATGCTGGCCGGCTTCGAGACGCCGGACGAAGGACGCATTCTGCTGTCGGGGGAGGACATCGCGCAGGTGCTGCCGCATCAGCGGCCCGTCAACATGATGTTCCAGAACTACGCGCTGTTCCCGCATCTGAACGTGCGCGACAACATCGCCTTCGGCCTGAAGCGTGCCGGCACGCTGCGCGCCGAGATCGCCACCCGTGTCGCCGAGATGGTGGCGCTGGTCCGGCTCGAAGGCCTGGAGAAGCGCAAGCCCGATCAACTGTCCGGGGGCCAGAAGCAGCGCGTCGCCTTGGCGCGCTCGCTGGCGCGCCGGCCGCAGGTGCTGCTGCTGGATGAGCCGATGGCGGCGCTCGACAAGAAGCTCCGCGAGAGCACGCAGTTCGAGCTGATGGAGCTGCAGCGCAAGCTCGGCATGACCTTCATCATCGTCACCCACGATCAGGAAGAGGCGATGACGGTGGCGAGCCGCATCGGGGTGATGAACGCGGGACGGCTCGAACAGGTCGCTGCACCGCGCCGGCTGTATGAAGAGCCCGTGTCGCGGTGGGTCGCGGAGTTCGTCGGCGACATCAACCTGTTCGAGGGCGAGGTGATCGCGCGGGAGCCGCACCGGCTGCGGATCACGACTGCCTCGGCCGGCGAGCTCGCTGCGGCACAGCCCGTCACTCCCGTCAGCGAGAGCAGGGTTGCGGTCGCGATCCGTCCCGAGAAGATCCGTCTCGCGCTTCGCCGGCCGGCCGGCGATGCCGCCGCGATCAACTGTGTCGAGGGGACCATTTCCGATGCGAGCTATCTCGGCGGCAAGACCGCGTACAAGATCCAGCTCGACGGCGGTGCTGTCCTGCATGCCTCGCAGGCCAACACGGCCCGGCTCGATGCCGACGGCTATGGGCTGAACCAGCGCGTCGTGGCCTGGTTCACGCCCGATGATTGTGTGGTGCTGGAGCGATGAGCGCGCGCCGCATCTTCTCGCGTCCGGCCCGCTTCGCGGCGATCGCGCCCTACGTCTGGATGGTGCTGTTCTTCCTGGTGCCGTTCGCCTTCGTCGCCAAGATCAGCCTGTCGCAGACTGCGATCGCGCAGCCGCCCTATACGCCGGTGTTCTCGCTGGCTGATGGTTTGTCGTCGCTCCGGGATGCATTTGCGGCGCTGTCGCTCGACAATTTCCGTCTGCTGCTGTCGGACGACCTGTATCTCGCGTCCTATCTGCGCAGCGTCGTCGTCGCGGCGACGTCGACGGCCATCCTGCTGCTGATCGGCTATCCCGTCGCCTATGGCATGGCGCGGCTGCCGAGGCGCTGGCAGGGCGTCGCGATGATGCTTGTGATCGTGCCGTTCTGGACCTCGTTCCTGATCCGCATCTATGCCTGGGTCAACATCCTCCAGCATGACGGGCTGTTGAACCAGGTGCTGCTCGCGCTGCATCTGGTCTCGGCGCCGGTGGTGTGGTTGTCGACCGACAGCGCCATGTATGTCGGTATCGTCTATTCCTATCTGCCGTTCATGATCCTGCCGCTGTTTGCGACGCTGACGAAGCTGGAGCCGGCGCTGGAGGAGGCCGCTGCCGATCTCGGCGCCTCGCCGCGCGAGACCTTCTGGCTGGTGACGTTTCCACTGTCGCTGCCGGGAGTCGGCGCCGGCGCGCTGCTGTGCTTCATCCCGATCGTCGGCGAGTTTGTCATTCCCGACCTTCTCGCCGGCTCGAAATCGTTGATGATCGGCCAGACGCTCTGGCTCGAGTTCTTTACCAACAAGGATTGGCCGGTGGCCTCCAGCATCGCCGTGGTGCTGCTCGCCGTCCTGCTGCTCCCGCTCCTGCTCTACGACCGGCTGCAACGCCGGCAGCTGGAGGAGAGCCGGTGATGATGGCTGGAGTGCAGCGAGGCACGCTCTCTCGCTCCCCTCCCCCTTGCGGGCAGGGGTTGGTGGTAGGGGTCCGCATCGGCAGTCTTTGCTGGGGGCCGCCCTCCCTGACCCTCCCCCACAAGGGGGGAGAGAACGGAGAAAGCTTCGCCCGGGACGACGGAGGAGGCGCTCATGCCTAAAGCCTCCCGCCTTTCTCGCTTCAATGTCGCCTCGCTGACGCTCGGGCTGGCGTTCCTGTATCTGCCCATTCTGATCCTGGTGATCTACTCGTTCAACGCCTCGCGGCTGGTGACGGTGTGGGGCGGCTGGTCGCTGCGCTGGTATCACGAGTTCTTCAACGACCGTGCCATGATCGATGCGGCCTGGATGAGCCTGCGTGTCGGCGCCACCGCGGCGACGGCGGCGACGGTGCTGGGGACGCTGGCCGCGGTGGCGCTGTCGCGCGGCCAGGGCTTTCGCGGCCGCATGCTGTTCTCCGGCATGCTGTATGCGCCGCTGGTGATGCCCGAGGTGATCACCGGCCTGTCGCTGCTGCTGCTGTTCGTGGCGCTGGAGGCCGAGCGCGGCTTCTGGACGGTGACGATCGCCCACACGACCCTCACGATGTGCTTCGTCGCTGTCGTCGTGCAGTCGCGTCTGGTGTCGCTCGACCGCAGCCTGGAGGAGGCCGCGATGGATCTCGGCTGCGATCCGCTGCGCGCGTTCGTGATGGTCACCTTGCCGCTGATCGCCCCTGCGGTGATCGCTGGCTGGATGCTCGCCTTCACGCTGTCGCTCGACGATCTCGTGATCGCGAGCTTCACCACCGGACCGGGCTCGGCGACGTTGCCGATCCGAATCTACTCGGAGGTGCGGCTCGGGGTAAAGCCGGAGATCAACGCGATCTGCACGCTGGTGATCGGAGTCATCGCCGTGGTGATCGTGATCGCATCACTCGCCTCGAAATTGTCGAGCGACCGCGGCGAGAGCGCGGCCCCGCTCTAACTTCTCGTCATTGCGAGCGAAGTGTTCAGCCCGGGGACATGGCTGACAGGTGTTCGGAGACATGGTTGACACCTCAAAATTGGCTCGATTCGTCAAG